>JBAZJC010000010.1:0-25261 GCA_041651495.1 Candidatus Omnitrophota bacterium
AAAATCCATACCGAGACTCTTTATAAAGCCACAGGATGTCCCAAATGCCGGAAGATTGGCTATTGGGGGCGTATGGCCATTTTTGAGGTTTTTCCGATCGACGAAGATGTTCGAAGTCTTGTTACGCAGTCCGTGAATCTTTCCAAGCTTAAAGAGCTTCAAAAGCAAAAGAAATACGAGACGCTCCTCCAGAACGGGATCAAGAAAGTGGAGCGAGGACTGACCAGTCTGAGCGAGGTCCTGAGCGTGGCTTATGAATGAATCTGTTGCGGGATCCCCGCAGCCGAACACGTTCTTCGAATGCCGCGTTCGTTTACGCGATCTTCCAAACCAAGCCAAGAGCTTGACCTTGGAAGCACCGAACAGGGAAGCTGCGACCCAGAAACTTCTGGATCAAGGGTATATGGTGATCGATGTCCGGGAGCTCGGCACCAAGAAAGGTGGCCTTCGGAATATTCTTTCAAACCAGCTTTCGTCATCCAACAAGGCATCCGGGAGAACTTCCTTCCTGTTCTCCAAGCGCGTAACGACCCGCGAACTCATTTTCTTTGCAATCCAGCTTTCGACGCTTCTTAAAGCAGGTATTCCTCTCCTTCGAGCGCTGGAAATTGTCGAACGGGGTATCGCGAACCTCTCTTTTCAGCAAGTAGTCCACAATCTGCGCAAGAGAGTCTCGGAAGGTAGCACGTTCAATAATGTGCTCCGGAGTTATCCTAATGTTTTTCCGTGGATTTGGATGAATTTGGTGGAGGTCGGGGAAACAACTGGAAAGTTACCGGATTGTCTCGAAGAGATCGCGCATTACCAGGAATCTGCGGCCCAGATCAAAACTAAGGTCGCCACCGCGTTTTTCTATCCCGGGATTCTGACAGGCGCAGTGGTTGCCGCCCTCACGTTTCTTTTACTTTTCATTGTTCCCAAATTCACAGCAATCTTTATAGCTCAAAAAATGCCGCTTCCGGCCCTGACCAAAATTGTCATGGGCGTAAGCGATGTTCTGAGACTGAACTTTCTTGGGACTGCTGGTTTAGTGGTTGCCGCGGTGATTGCCTTCGCTTACACGAGCAAAATACCCTCGATAAAAATGACATATGATAGAATGACCCTCAGCGCGCCTCTTTTCGGACCGGTTCTGATGCAAGTGGCCGTGATCCGTTTCACAAGGTCCCTCGGGACGCTGTTACGTGCCGGAGTGCAGATCCTTCAGGCGCTTGAAATCGCAGGACGTCTGGTGGAGAATCTGTTTATCGAAGCTGGTATCAAACGGGTGGCACAGCAGGTCCGGGGCGGGCAGGGGCTCGGGACCCAGCTCGAAGCCCGGAAGATGTTTCCGGTCTTTATGACTCAGCTTATTACGATTGGTGAAGAAAGTGGCCAACTCGACCGTTTTTTGGATTTATTGGCTAACTACTACGAAGAACAGGTCGATACCTTTCTCAGCCGTTTGACCACACTTTTGGAACCACTTCTTCTCATCTTTATGGGCGGAGTGATCGGAACAATTGTGGTGTCCATGTTTCTTCCCATCATTGATCTTTCTACCAAGGGCGGAGTGGGCGGGTAGTCTTTTTTGAACCCCGTTTTTGAAAAAACAAGGTATACTATAATTAGATGTGAAATAAGCTTAAAATCAAAAAAGGAGAACACAATGAAAAAACAGAAAGGTTTCACGCTAATAGAAATTTTGATCGTGGTAATCATTTTGGCAGTTTTAGCGGCTATGGTTTTGCCCAGGTTCATGGGGCAGACTGAAAACGCTTATATCGCGGAGGCCAATCAGACGCTTGGTTCTTTGCGTAGAGCCATCACGACCGCCACTGATCAGGGTCTGTCCGTGGGAGTACTGAGCTCTGCGACTACCCAAGCGAATATGGCAGTATTGGGTTTGCAGGGGATATCGGATACGAACTATACCTATACCTGTACCAGCGGTGGGGATTGTACCGCAGCCAGAGTCGGAAGTACCGGCAATACCATTACGCTGACTCTTGGTGGCGAATACTCGTGCGCTGGGACGTATACGCTTATTTCCAGCACAAAGGGTTGCAGACCGACAGCATAAGCGTGGTGCTAATAACTTCTTCGGCTAGCGGTGTGGTGCAGATATTCTAGACGAAGTAGATCATACTGGAGCGGGTTGGTCTTTGATTTGGCCGGCCCGCTCCTGTGTCTTTGGTGTTGTTGAGCGGAGCTGTGCCTTTTAGTTTTGGGTCATTTGTTCCCGATTTAGGATGAGTTGACTTTGATGTTTTTAGGGTTGGGGTTTATTAGGGTTTTGGCAATTGAAATTCAAGGCGTGTCGTAATGAGGTGGGGCTTAAAAATCGAAAAAGGAGAATGCAATGAAAAAGCAGAAAGGTTTCACACTGATAGAAATTCTGCTCGTAGTGGTCATTTTAGCGGTTTTAGCCTCCATGGTTCTGGCCCGGTTCATAAATCAGGGTGAAAATGCTTATATTGCGGAAGCCCAACAGACGCTAGGTGTTTTGCGTAGGTGCGAGGCAAATGTTCTTGACCAGGGTTTAACCTTACCAGCACTAACATCTGACGATACGCAAGCGGGCATGCCATCGTTGGGGTTGGAAGGGATAACGCCTACGAACTTTACTTATACATGCGAGGCCGGCGGTACATCGTGTACAGCATCCAGAGTCGGAAGTACCAGCAATACCATCACGCTGACTCTTGGTGGTGAATACTCATGCGCGGGAACTTATACGCTTATTTCTGCCACAAAGGGTTGTAGACCAAAAGCATAGAAACGGTACTAGATAGACCTTTTGGCCGGCAAGGAAGTAAGGAAGTATAGAGATTTAAAAGAGAACTGAATCATGCAAAAGTGGGTCGGCCGCTGCGATGGGGCTTCGAGATCAAAGGAGGCGATGCCATGAAAAAGCGGAAGAGTTACACGTTGATGGAAATTCTGATCGTAGTGATAGCCCTAGCGATTTTGGCATCCATATTTTTGCCTAGTTTCATAAGCCAAAGCGAAAATGCCTACATCGTGGAAGCCCAGCGAACGCTTAGCATTTTGCATAAGGCTGAAGCATATGTTCTTGATCAGGGCTTGACTTTGCCAGCGTTGACGGCCGCAGATACGCAAACGGATATGCCAGCGTTGGGGTTGAAGGGGATACCGGCTACGAACTTTACTTATACGTGCGAAATTGACGGCGCATCATGTACCGCATTCAGAAACGGTGATGCCGCCAAGGGCAGTATTACATTGTCTCTCGCCGGAGTTTTTTCCTGCGATGGAATGAAATATATAACAGTACCTGGCAATAAGGGCTGTAAACCAAGATAATAAGGACGGTATCATATAGCTTTTTTGACTAGCAACAGAATGTAAATAAGGGGCGGGGGATTACGCAGGAGCGGGTTGACTTTTAGTTCGGTTTTTCATGCCGTGCAAGCGTTGCTTCCAAAGCTTGTAGGTGGGGTTTTCCCTCTGGCTTAAAAGTTCGAGGGTTGACTTGTCGGTCTTAGGGCTGCGTTAGCTCTTTCCTGAGAGAGCCACAATGTAAGCAGTGAGGAGGATTCATCATGATGAAAGTCGAAAAAGGTTTTACATTGATGGAAATTCTGATCACGATGATCATCGTTGCGATGCTGGCATCGGTGCTGCTTTCGCGTTATTACGGCCAGCAGGAGCGAGCTATTGTCGCCGAGGCGGTCACAAACCTTTCCGCCATTCGTCAGAATGAAGTGAATTACTATCTGGAGAACTCGGCCTATCTTGATATGGATACTACCGTTTCCGGCGATGATACGAAATGGGCTACTATCGGTCTCGATAAGCCCGACACGAGTAATTTTAATTACAAGTGCGTTAGTGGAGTTTCTACCGCTACGCGCAGTGGCGGCGGTACCTGTTTGAGTACGAGTACGCATTATGGGAATTGTACCGTTACATTGGCTGTGGACGGAAGTTGGGGGGGGGATCATCCCTACAAGCCCGCATAATGTCCTTTTCAAAAAAACCAAAAAGAAAAAGCAATTAATGTCAGTACGTTCTGTCCTAATCCTCGAGAAACACGGGGGTCAATGGGCTTCATTGTTGCAGGATTATTTAAGTGATACGCCTGCGGTCGTTTCAGTAATCGAAAAACCCGCGCAAGCTAACGCCCTTTTTGACAAATTTTCTCCTGGCGTTTTTTTTGCCGAACCCTGTTTTTTAAGCAAAGCTTTTCTTCAAAAGATCAAAGTTCGTAAAAATACAGATCCGGCGTTCCGGTCTTGTCTTCTCGGCAAAGCCATGACGGTCAATAAAGGGACTCTTTTCGATTCGGTTTTTCCAACCGTACCGTCCCAGGTCGATCTCAACAAACGTTTTGTGGAAATACTTCCAATGCCCGAGATCCTAAGGCTTCTGGTCGTGGATGATGAAGAAGAGATTGGAACAATGGTTCGAGATTATTTTGACGGACGTAAGGTCCCGGCATTCGTGATCACATGCGCCGCGAATGGTAAGGAAGCATTCGAAGCGATTGCACGGCAGCGTCCGGACGTGATCCTCCTTGATGTTAAAATGCCCGTTATGGATGGCCGCGAATTTTATGCAAAGCTCAAAGTGTTGAAACTTAAAATTCCCGTGATCGTTTTCTTCGACTCTATTTCAGGCGAAGAGCTTTCCGAAATGCGCCGTTTTGGCAACCCAGCGGTAATCGAAAAAGGCTGTAAGGGCAGTTCTCTTTCAGCGATGATGCTTCTGGTGAAAAAGTTGGTATATTTTGGTACAGAGTAGGTAGTTACTGATGGTGGATGGGCAACAGTAGGTAGAATGTGGAGTTGGGGATTTGACAGATGATATGGCATTGTTGTAGATATTTATGAACTAACAAAAAAGTTCCCACGGAAAGAGTTACATGAACTAAATCAGATTTGGCACGATTTCATTTCCACCCCACCAACATTGCCAAGAGACTTAAGCGGTATCACTCAAAAACGCACAAACAGTTTTATCTGATGCCATGAGGCCTGGCAGAGGATTGGAAACGAAATTATCCCTTGCAAAAAGGTTAAAATTAATTTTTTAAAATAAACTCAAAACCTTTTCTTCCGGGTTGGAATCTTTAGGGCGGATGTTAACTATGACCATGGGAAGGTTGCTATGAAAAAAATGCTTTTTTGTCGTTTCTGCCTACTGTTTGTTACCTACTACATACTGTTTCTTTTCGTCTCGTACTCCGTTGCTGCCCAGGAACCTTCTCCTGTCGATCACGATTCGTTCTTAGACGAGGTTCAACGGAACGCGTTTCGTTATTTTGAGGAGCGGCATCATCCTTATACCGGTCTAGTGCGGGATAACGCACCGAACCAGTCCGGGGTTGCGAGCAATGCGCCGGCGAGCATTGCGGGGAGCGGATTTGCGCTTACGGCTTATCCAGTGGCAGTGGAACGGGGATGGATGAGCCGCGCTACGGCTTATGCGCTTACGGTGCGGACCTTAGAATTTTTTCTTCGCCAGGCCCGGCAGCACAAAGGGTTCTTCTACCATTTTTTGAATTTTGAAACCGGTGAAAGAACAAACCATTCCGAACTCTCGCCGATCGACACGGCGCTTTTTCTGGCCGGGGCTCTTTTCGCGGCTGAATATTACAATGATGCAAAAATCCGGGATCTTGTCCAAAAGATCTACGAACGGGTCGATTTTCCGTGGATGCTTAATAAAGGAAAAACCTTTGCACTCGCCTGGAGTCCTGAGACGGGTTTTAGTAAGGCTCGTTGGGACCACTTCGATGAATCTCTGCTTCTTTATGTTCTGGCGATCGGTTCACCAACTCACCCGATTCCCGCAGAAAGCTGGCGCGAGATTCTCCGGCCTGTGGGCAGCTACCACGGCCATCGTTTGATCCAGATGCCGCCGCTTTTCACACATCAATACCCGCATGTTTGGCTTGATCTCCGAGGTCAAAACGATGGATTTGCGGATTATTTCGAAAATTCCGTGAATGCCTCGCGCGCAAACCGCGCTTTTTGTATCAATCAAGCCTCGAAATTTGCGGGCTATGGGCCGAATCTCTGGGGACTTTCGGCCTCCGACGGTCCTGCAGGATACCGGGCTTACGGAGCACCGCCGGGATGGACAGTCCTTCACGACGGAACGGTCGCGCCCACGGCTTGCGGGAGTTCGATCGTATTCACGCCTAAGGAATCTATTGCCTGCCTTGAAAACATTCGCGCCTATTATAGCGATGCAATGTGGGGACCTTATGGTTTTTCCGACGCAATGAATGTGGGTAAGGGCTGGTTCAGCGACAAGGTCTTGGCGATCGATCAAGGGCCGCTTCTCCTAATGATTGAGAATTACCGGACTGGACTAATATGGAAATTCATGGCTCGAAGCGTGCCAGTCCGGACAGCACTTGAAAAAATAGGGTTTCGGAAAGGGGCTTGGCCGCTTCCATGGCCTGAACCGCCTGTGCATCGTGCACCGTACGCTTCACGGAGTATTCGTGTGGACGGACTCCTCAATGATTGGCCGCCTGGCGGTGCTATAGGTATGAACCCAGAAAAGCATAAAGATTTCGGGAATTTTGACGGACCAGGAAATTATGGAGCCGAGGTCCGTTTCGCGTGGAATAATGAGTATCTTTATTTTGTCGTGAAGGTAAACGATGATGATGTAGTGGTGAAGAGAACGGGGAAGCATATCTGGCGTGACGATCTTTTTGAGATCTATGTAGATCCGGCGGGAGATGGACTTTTTTGGAACGATCCGCGGGATTACCAACTTGGCTTTAGGCCGGGGCGTGACGACAGGGAGATTGCTGCCTGGTCCTGGTTCCAGGGTGGGGAGGATCCGCTTGGAAAAGGGGTGGTTCTTGCGGCAAGTTATACCGATGAGAAGGGTTATATTCTGGAAGGTGCCATCCGTTGGGATTTTCTGGGAGTGACGCCGGAACCGAACAAGGAGATTCGGCTCAGTCCGGCCGTGCACGAAACCAATCGAAAGGGCAGGGACGGAAAACTCGTTTGGTTTTTTCGCAATGAGGAAAAATACCAACGTTTTGTCCTTGGGAAAGTGGTGTTGGAAAAAACAGAGGAGATCTGGAATGCCGAAGCCTAGGAAAAACAAGCCGAAAGAAGAGAGAGCCGTTTGTCCCCTTGATATAGGTCAAATAGTGAGGCGTTTGCGTACAGAAAAAAGCCTGAGCGGTGTGGAGCTTTGTCGTCGCGGCAAGGGGATCGATCCCAAAACGCTTACGGCACTTGAGAAAGGAAGGATCCGAAATCCCTCGATGGTCACATTGGAAGCGCTCGCGAAGGGGTTTGGTATGAGCGTGAGCGATCTTTTCCGGAGGGCTGAATTTGATCAGCGAGATTATTTCTCACTGGGTTCCCAAAAAGGACTCTACAAAATTTATCTTCCGTCCCAGGGTATTCAGTTGATCTCCTTCACGCCACTTATAGAAGAACTTTTTTGCGGGAAGCTGATTCTTGAGGGTCAGAAGCAATTTGATGAAAAACTATTCGGTGGAGACAGGGCCGGAACTTTTTTTATTATGACTCTGATTGGCCAGTTCGAAGGGGAGATCGAAGGGCGTAGAGTGGCTCTGAGAGAAGGTGACAATCTTTATTTTTACGGAGGGATGAGATTCCATCTGGCCAATGCTCTCCAGCGCAATTCCACGCTGCTTTTGGTTGCGGTACCATCCTGTCTGAGGCCGCGGTGGGTCTTCAGGAGGCAGAAGTCTCCTCATTCGCAGTCTTGAAAATGGTTGCTTAGAGCAGTTTTCGCCTTTCTTTCTGAAGGATGTCGGGGGGATCAGGGAGATACCGAAAAAATAGATTTGTGGCATTAACTTAGGCATCTCTTTGCCGATAAAAGAAGAGCTGTGGATTTTGAACTTAGCCGTGGTAAAATGCCGTCAGTACAATGTTTATGAAAAAAATCCTTTACTTTTCTTTAGCGCTTTTTGTCGTTGCTGGTCTTTGTGCGTCCTCTCTTCAAGGGCAGGCTTCGGAGGGGTCCGTGCTGGCGGTCGGCATTACTACAACTTCTGTAGATAAATCCATTCCTACTCCAGGCATAAGTTATGAACCTCTTGTCCCAAGCGATACCCAGTCTGTTCCTGCGGTGACTTCCGCGGCTCCAATTCAATTTGCTTTGGCATCTACCCGGACCGAAGGGCCCGTAGCCATGCGCAAAGACGCGTCCACTACGAAAACCGGAATCCTGGATGAAAAAGAAAAGAAAAAACAGAGCAAGCGCGAGAAAGCTGAAAACGAGGCCCGCACGAAGGCTCTTGAAAAAGATGTTGAGCAACAGACAGAAGCGATGCGAGCCACGCGTGTGTGGGAGATGCCCTATTTGGATAGAGTCTATATCCGGACCAGTATTACGCCGCTCAAGATCCAGCAGAAGGAGGAATTCCTAAACGGTGGGGCCAAAGATCTCCAAGATCTCATCCTTCGCGCCAAATCAGTCCACACTCAGGCCAAGGCCGCACATGAGAACATTGCGCTTTATAACCGGCGCGTTCTTATGGCTTTGCGGAAACTTTTTCCCGAGGCGTCGCTTGACTTCAACAGTCGCGAGGGCATGCTACAGCAAAATCCTTTTACGGGGAAGGATTGGCATGTTACGCTTCGCCAGCCCATTTTTAACGGAGGCGTTCTTTGGAATACACTTCTTCAGGAAAAAGCGAACTTGGAAGCTTCGAAAAAACAATACGATAAAACCCTCGCCGACCTCGTGTTCGATCTTTCTCGCGCTTATTTTGAATACCAACGAACCTTGCAAACTGCCGAAGAGCATCGCGCTACGGTGGACAAGATGAAGCGTTTCGCAGAAATGTCGGAAGAGAAGTTCAATGAAAAAATCATTTCCGAGATCGAACGTCTAAATGTGCAATCGCTTTATAGCCAGATGCAGTTCGATCTTGAGTCCGCGAATCAAGAGTTGGAGATCGCAAAACTCGATCTTCAAAAATATCTCGATCTTTCCGTGAACGATCAACTCACGCTTGCCAAGATCTATAATCTTGATGATGTTGTGCAAGGACAGGTGATCCCCGCGGGGAGCACAATCGGAGCCAGAACTTTGCCCGATATAATAAAAGGCGAAGGCAAAGCGCCGGAACTTTCAAGATTGATTGATCTCTCGTATGAACATCGTCCGGAACTTCAGGTCGAGGCCGCGAAGCTCCAAGCCGCGCGACTCGGGGAACGCGTCCGATGGGGTGAATTTTTACCCAAGGCTAATCTGACCTACCATTTCGGGGCCTTAGGCGAGGCTTATCTCGATCCAAGTGTTGCCTACAGCAATAATTATTCCGTTGCTAAAAATGAGCCAGTGTTGAAAAAAGAGTGGCAGCTTATGCTTGAAATGAACTGGAATGTTGGCGGCAATAAGGTGAGCTACACGTTTGACCGGGACATAAAGGCACCGTCTATTACACAATTTGATCAAGCCGCGGGCTCGACGCTTAGAAAGAACGTTTTGACCCTTGGAGTTCTGGATGGCCTGGATGCTTTTGTGAATGTGAAACAGGCTGAGGTCGACAAACTCAACCAGGTTGTGGAGTTGGAAAAGGCCGAAAAGCAGGTGCTTCAGGACGTTAAACAGGCCTACTACGATTATCAAAAGGCCATGATCCAGGTAAATTCTACGATCAAGCGTTTGGAGTATCGCAAACGTTTACGAGAATTTGCAGAGCACCGATTAAGGAAAAAAGAAATCGAACTTTCTGAGTACCTTCAAGCCGAATCCGATCTTGTGCGCGAAAAGGCGGAACTCCACAAGGCTCTCAAAGAATACTTTTCGGCCAAGGCGTCGCTCAATCACGCAGTGGGTATTCAAAATTTTTTCAACATGGACAACTCTCAGGAAAAATAAAATTCGGTTCCAAGGGCAGTAGAAAAGTTTTCTAAAAAATCAGGATTGCGAACGAGCTCAAAATGGACATGAAAGACGAAAAGAATTCCTGGAACAAAAGGTTTCCATTCAAGATTAAATTTCCGTTGTCAGGAGGGCCTGTCAAAATGCCGCTCCCGATTCCGGAGGCGATGCGAAGCTCTTGGCTTTTTCAGAATAAAGTCCGTTTGGTTATTCTCGTAATCGTCGTGTTGGGACTCTTTTTGGCGGGTAAGATGGTTATGGGGCGTTTCAAGGGATCAAAGCCTTCTTTGAGCGAAACAATGAAACAACAACAACAGGCTGCCAAGGACGCACCGGTGGCGGTTAAGGGATTCAAGGTTGGTCGGTTTAATTATGAAGATTCCATGAACGTGCTTGGAACCATCAAAGGGGCCATGGAACTGAAGCTCAGCTTCGAGGTTCCGGGCGTGATTAGTTCGATCAATTACAAAGAAGGGGAGCATTATGAAGAAGGTTCCCTGCTCGTTTCCATGAAACAGGATGACATCCTTTTGCGGTTGAAACGGGCCCAGGCCGCTTTCAATAAAGCGGAGTCCCAGGCCAAAGTTACAGAAAACGAAGTCGTGGAGAATGAAAAGCTTCTAAAGATGGGGGCAATATCGCCGTCGACGGTGGAAAGAAAAAAATTAGAAATGGACGCCGCAAAATACGAAGCCGAGGCCCAACGCCTTGAAATGAAGGCGAACGAGGCCATGCTCGAGAAGTCCAACCTTTATGCTCCTTCCTCCGGAATGCTGGGAGATCTGAACGTTGAGGAAGGGGAAAATATCAGCCAGAACACGCTGATCGGGACCCACATCAACACGGAGTATGTTTATGCCGAGTTTGGGATCGTCGAGCGCGATGTTCAGAAGATCACACTAGGACAAAAAGCCAAAGTCTTTGTGGACGCCTATCCGGACAAAACCTTTGAAGGTGTGATTGAAAATATTGCACCGCAGATTTCCGGGACAAGCCGCACTTCTACTGCCAAGGTGCGCATTGAAAATCCCGAAGGGTTTCTAATGCCAGGTATGTTCGCCCGTGTTCGTATTATGCTTTATAGCAAAAAAGACGCTTTGGTGGTGCCGACGGATGCCATCCAAGGCAGCGAAGGCGAGAAGTTCGTTTATGTTATTAAAATGCCCGGAGGCGTCACTTCCAGTATCGTAGAGCCCAAGGTCCCGGGAGTCACGGGAGGGGTGTCTGGTGCTATGGCTGTATTGGGTGCCGCGGTCAAGGGTCAGGAAAAAAAGAGCGGAAAGGGAGTCGGTAAGGAGGTAGACAAAAAAGATTCTGTAAAGATCGAGGAGGGTATCGTTGAAAAGCGTCCTGTGACTGTGGGTTACACTCGCACCGACTATTCTCAGATTGACGCGGGTCTTGCGGAAGGAGAGATCATAGCCATGACCGGGTTCGAGAGATTGGAGGACGGAAAAAAGGTTCGTTTGATCGAAACCCAAGAAGCTGAGATTTAGCACCATGCGGACGAATAATGATTTCTGCAGAATGACCCCCATCCTATGAGTCTTCCCGAATTTGCAATCAAGAAAAAAGTTACGATCTACATGTTCACGCTTGCATTGATCCTGTTGGGCGTTCTTTCTTTTAAACGTCTCCCTCAGGATCTTTTCCCGCCAATCACGTTTCCTCAAGTCACAATCGTAACCGATTATTCAAACGCCGCGCCTGAAGAGATCGAAACACTTATCACGCGTGTGGTTGAAGAAGCTATCGGATCCGTCGCGGGTTTAAAACGCATTGAATCAGTTTCGCGCGAAGGCCGTAGCACCATCATGGCATCTTTCAATTGGGGCCAGGATATTGATTTTGCAGCTTTGGCCATCCGTGAGAAAGTCGATCTCATCAAGGAAAGACTTCCCAAAGAGGCCGAAGACCCTGTGGTTCTGAAATTCGATCCGCTTGCCCGTCCCATTCTCTTGCTTTCCGTCACTGCCCCGGAGCTTCCTCCGGTGCGCATGAAACTTCTAACCGAAAAAATGATCAAAGATCGTCTGGAAAAAGTAGAAGGGGTTGCTTCGGTGAGCATTTCAGGTGGCGTGAATCGAGAAATCTTGGTGGAAATCGATCAGCCGCGTCTTCAGGCCAACCACCTTTCACTTCTCGAAGTCGTCAACTCACTTGATGAAGCCAACGTCTCCTACCCGGCCGGAAGCATCAAAAAAGGTCTTTATGAATACCTGATCCGGACAGTAGGAGATTTCCGCTCACCAGCCGAGATTGGGTATGCAGTGGTTGGGGTTGATAACGTGGAAAGGCTCCACCGGGAAGATGTAAGTTTTGTCGAGCGTGACACGAACCAGGGGCCCCGCGAAACAATCGAAAAATTACGAGGAGAGGCCGAGAAACAAATGCTCGAGAAACGCCTCGTGACCGTTAAGGATATCGGAAATGTTGTGGACGGGTTAGCGGATAAGACCAGTATTTCCCGTTATAACGGCGCTCAGAACATTTCCGTGGCCATTCAAAAACAGTCGAATGCAAACACTATCCAAGTTGTGGACCAACTTCGTAAAGAACTGAAATTCCTTGAGGAAGACCTGAATTCTCGCGGGCTTCAGGTTAAGATTATCTACGACCATTCCATTTTTATTCGCAACACGATAGAAAACCTGGCTCACGAGGCCATGCAAGGTGGTGTTCTGGCCCTGATTACACTCTACATTTACCTTCGTGCCGTTGCGATGTCAGTCCTCGTGGTTGTGTCGTTGCCGCTAACCATTCTAGGTGTGTTTTTTCTGATGGCTATGGCGAACGTCACGGTGAACATTATGTCCCTTGGAGGGCTTGCGATCGCCATCGGTATGATCACGGACACCAGCATTGTGGTATTGGAGAATATTTTCCGTAAACGCCAAGGGGGTGCTAGTGCGGAACAGGGCGCCATTGACGGCGCCACGGAAGTGGTGTGGCCCGTGATATCCTCCAACCTGACCACAATTGCCGTATTTTTCCCTTTGATCGTATTTGTACCGGGTGTTGCGGGCCAGATCTTCAAGGATCTCGCTTGGGCGATCATTTTTTCACAGATCATCTCGACTTTCGTTCCGCTTACTCTAATAGCGTTGCTTTCCACTTATGTAACGGTAAAAAAGCAAGAGTACAAGCCGCTCAGTCTCACAGGCAACTTGGATAAAAGAATTATCGAAATGCCAACAAAGGGCGAACAGAACCGTTTCATGATCGGTATTCTGTTTACTGTATTCGCGATACTCGCCTCAACTTTTTTGGTAATTCCAACGATCGACCGCGAGGTCTTACCCAAGGTGGACCAGGGGCAGTTCTACGTGAAGGTCGATATGCCACTTGGAACGCGTCTTAATGTTACTGATGGAGTTTGCAAGCGATTGGAAGAAGTGTTGCGTTCAGACAATAATGTTGAGGATATTTCCGTTGCAATCGGCAGTGAAAAAACAAGTCGCGGCGAGATCAAGATCGAAACCCTGCGGCCTTCCCAATCGCTTATTCTTGTGACGCTCGATAAAGAAAGGAAACAACCTTCTGCCAAGATCGTGGCTTCACTCAAGAAAAAAGTCGAAGCCCTGAACCTTGAGAAGGATGAAGCCAAGGTCGAATTCGTGCTTCCGGAAAGTGAATTTTCAGTCGGGAGCGGCAGTATCAAACCGGTACTGATTGAAGCCAAGGGATACGATTTTTCAGCCATGGAAAGTCTTGTGAAACGGCTCAAGGCGCGCCTCGGTGCGATTCCGGGTATTATTAACGTTCAAGATGATACCGGGGAGAAAACACCTGAAACGAAACTCGATATTAATAAAAAACGTGCAGCCCTTTATGGAGTTTCTGCGATGGATATTTCGCTTACAGCGAAAGCAGCCATTGAAGGCGTAGTCGCGACGCAATACCGGGAGGCTGGCCGCGAAGTCGATGTGCGGGTAAGGCTAAGCGATAAAGACAAGGAAAACATCAGCAATCTCGGGGCGTTGTTGCTTTATTCGAAGGTCCTGGATATCCACGTTCCTTTGAAAGAGATCGCTTCCATCGATCGAGGGCAAGGGCCGAGCGAGATCCGGCGCATGGACCAAGAGCGCACGGTGACTATTTCGGCAGAAATCGACAAGACCCGCCAGGACAAGGATGTGCTCGCCGATGTTCAAGCGTTCCTCGCAGGGCTGAAGGTTCCCGACGATATCCCGCAGGATTTTCAGGTCAGACTTTCCGGTAAGGCCAAGGAAATCAAGGAAAATTTCGGAGGCGTTATTTTCGCGTTCGTACTTGCCATCATGCTCGTCTATATGATCATGGCCGCCCAGTTCGAGTCTTTCCTGCAGCCTCTGATTATCATGATTACCGTGCCACTTTCTTTCGGTGGTGCGCTCATTGCTTTAAAAGTGACTGGAAGTTCTTTTAACGTGATCTCGCTTTTGGGCCTCGTGCTTCTAGGCGGTGTGGTTGTCGGCAACGGGATCGTTCTGATGGAGTATATCAACCAGCTCCGTTCAGAAGGTAAAGAAATGGTCACTGCGGTATGGGAGGCAGTACGCACAAGAACGCGTCCAGTGCTTATGTCTTCCACCACAACCATCATGGGTATGGCGCCGATCGCTCTCGGAATTGGAGAGGGAGGGGGACTTCTGTCACCTCTCGCCATTACGGCCATGGGAGGTCTTTTCTCTTCTACGGTACTAACCCTGATCGTACTTCCTTGCCTTTATATCATCGTCAACCGATTCATGGAAAAGTGTTTCGGTTATGAAGAAACGACCCTTGAAGAAAGCTCCGCAACGCCTCCTCCGGTCTAATTATGGGACTGCCCAGTTTTGCGCTTAAGCGCCCGGTTTTTACAGCCATTCTTTTTGCTGGGGTGATCGTGATTGGTATCATCTCCCTCATGCGTCTGAAGGTAGAACTCTATCAAGGACAAAGTCAGGGGATCATATCGATTGTGGTACGTGCCCGCGGTGGACTACCCTCCCAAGATGTCGAGAAAATGATCACCAAGCCTATTGAAGAAGCCATCGGGACCGTGAGCCACATGAAAAATCTCTACTCCAGTTCGCGCGAAGCGGAGTCTCGTGTGACCATGGAGTTTGATGCCGGTACGAATATGAAGTTTGCCGCGCTCGAGATCCGGGAAAAATTCGCACGCGTCAAACCCCTTCTTCCCAAGGAAATTGAAAAACCCGTGATCGCTAATTACGATGATGCACAGGCCGCCATTGTGGTATTCGCGGTGACTTCTGAGAGCATGTCTCCGGAAGAGATTCGTGAGACCGTGGACGTCAAGCTCAAACCGGTCATTAGTCGTGTGGATGGGGTGGCGAGTGTGGAGGTTTATGGAGGGAGGGAGCGCAAGATTCTGGTAGAGCTTGATCGCGACAAAATGGTGGCCTATAACATCTCAATTGAGCGCGTGATGGATGTATTGGGTCAGAGCAACGTCAATCTCCTGGCTGGGAATGTTGAGACCGGAAAATTCGAGTATGCAGTTCGGAGTATGGGCTCTTTTCTTACCGTGAACGACGTCGGGGACATTGGCGTGAAGGCCACTCGCCAGGGATCCATCATCCCCCTCAAGGAGATAGGAACCATCAAGGATTCGTATCTTGAAGCTACAGACCAGGCGCGTCTAAATCTGGAGCAAAACGTCACAGTCTACGTCAAAAAAGCAAGTATGGCTAATACCTTGGACGTTGCAAGAGATCTTAATAAGGTCCTAGAGGAGTTTGAACAGGAGAATAAAGAACATATTAAGATCGTGATCGTTAATGACCGGGCGGAGACTATCACACGGGCTATTAACGACGTGAAGGGGGCACTCTATTTGGGGTTGGTCCTGACCATGGGTGTCATTTATCTTTTTATCCGCAACTGGGTACTGGCGGCCATCATTCTGGCCGTGATCCCATGCTCTTTGATTGCGACATTCATTTTTATGGCGGCTTTTGGTATCAGCATCAATGTTATGACCTTGAGCGGGCTGTCGCTTGCGATCGGTATTCTGGTTGACACAGCGGTCGTGATCATGGAAAACATTTTCTCCAAAAAAGAGCATGGTTTTGGGGACACGCAAGCTATCCGGGACGGGAGCGAAGAAGTGTGGCTTCCGCTTCTAACATCACTTTTGACAATGCTTGTGGTGTTTATGCCGATCGTTTTTATCGATAAAACCATCCAGCTGACATATGGTGGCTTTGCGTTCACTATCAGTATTTCTCTTGTCGCATCCTTTTTTTCAGCGCTTATGCTCATCCCTATGCTCATCCGCCAGTTTGGGATCTCGGCACTCAATGCTCACCGCAAAGACACCTCGAATACTTTCATTGATAAAGCGCGGAAAAAATATGTAAAAGCCATCCGCTGGTGCATTACCCGGCGATGGAAGGTTGTGCCCGCGGTTTTCGGGCTCTGTTTTTTGGCCATTTATATGCTGGTTCGTACGCCGATCGATTGGCCATCGACTTTTGAAGAGAATGAATTTGCAGTCGTCACGTTCCCGCTGGCTGGCGCGCGTTTGGAATCAAACGATCAGGCTATGGCGAAACTTGAAAGCCTTCTCGCGAAGATCCCGGATATTACACTTTTTTCAACAACAGTTTCAAAAGATGATCTGCGACTTTTTGTCCGTTTAAAACCTGCGCGCAAACGCCAGTATTCTAAAGAAGAAATCATGAAGCTCATCGACGAGCAGGGAAACGCAGCGGTTAAGGAAATCCACAGTGACTACAGCTTGATCGTGGATGAAGGCGCCGGCTCTTCCGAGCAAAAAAAACTCGTGGTGAATATCTACGGTCAGGATGGAGATGAGCTTGAAAAACTTGCCAAAGAGTTTGCCAACAGGATGTCTAAAGTGGAAGGTTTGACCAATCTGGTCATGACGGATCTTCGCAAACGACCGGAGTATTCGCTCGTGGTGGATAAGGGAAAATCCGCAATGTATGGACTTAGCGTGAAAACAGTAGCGGACAGCATGCATGCCCAGGTTCGCGGCATGCGGCCCACAAAATTCCACGAACTTTCCAAAGGTGAAGAGATCGAAACCATCACGCGTCTTCAGGCTATTTACCGGCAAAAGCTCGATGATTTGGGGCAAATTTATCTCCAGACCAAGGAATTTAAGCAAGTTCCTTTAAGTGAGATCGCGAATTTCTATCCGTCGACTGGCCCACAAACTATTGATCGTAAAGACAAGCATCGTTATGTGTTCGTAAAGGGGGATGTGAAACGGCCAATCGAAAAGGTTGCGGCCGACGTCAAAAAAGCTCTAAAAGATGTAAAGCTTCCGGATGACTATTATTGGCGTTTCGGTGGCGGGTTCGAAGAACTTTTGGAAAGCAAATCCCAGTTGGCGGTCGCTCTCCTTATCACAGTTTTTCTGGTCTACATGGTTATGGCCTGCCTTTTTGAAAATTTTCTTTACCCATTTCTAATTATGATCAAAATCCTACTTAATTTTATTGGGATCTGGGCCGCGCTTGTGATCACGCGCAAGCCTCTCAGCACTCAGGTTTTTATCGGGATGATCATGCTTGCTGGATATTCGGTAAACGCGGCAATCCTCCTGGTGGATCACGCTCTCCATTTGCCTGCTGAGCAAAGCAAGGAAGAGCGTTTTGTCCAAGCCGGCGTAGACCGGTTGCGGCCTATTCTAATGACCGCTCTCGCAGCCATCCTGGGGTTTCTGCCCATGGCGATGAGCTTTGGGCAGGCGAGCGATCTCTGGTCGCCCCTGGCGGTGACCATTATTGGGGGACTAATCAGTTCGACCACCTTGATCCTTTTTGTCCTGCCTGCGCTTGTTATGATTACGGATGATATCCGAGAAATTTTGAAGATCTTTTTTTCAGCCGCTTTTGAAAAGATACGCGCCTTGTCAGTGAACAAGGCAGTCCAGGGCCATTGAATTAACAAGGAACATCACTTCCGTTTCTTGAGGGACGGACAAAGGAGATACACATGAAAACGAACGTGAACGCACAAACCGAGATCGCAACGGCCCAGCGCCCCTACAAACGCCAGTTGAAGAATCTCATCATTCACCGTCCGATGCAACGTGAATTCTCTTTCATGCTGATCGCACTTTTCATGGTGGCCTCGGCGGCGGTAGCCTGGGTCATTCATCAAACCATTCGTGATGTGGCCTTCAGCGGCGCGGTTACTTTTGGGAAGGTGAATCCTTCAGAGATACTCTACAACGTGAGCTACTCGATCATCATACGTGTGACATTGGTCTTAATCCTCACGCTTATCATTGTCGGTGCTTATGGTGTAGTCTTCCTTCATCGGGTGGCTGGTCCGGTTTATCGTTTTCGTCAGACCCTGCTTAAAGTTAATCGCGGAGAAATACCCCAAGACATCAAGCTTCGCGAAGGAGACTTTTTTCATGATATGGCTTATGAAATTAACATTATCCTGAGACATCTCCGCGTGGAACAGGAAAAGATTTCCGAGCTTAAGATGAAAATTAACGATTTTCAGAAAAGCACTCCTTCGGTTGACATTCGTCAGAAAGCTGAGGAAATGAAAGTGGTTCTTGATTCCCTCTCAAAGAGCTAGTTTTTGGTTTCTTTAACTCATTTCAGGATAATGGAATATAGCCTTTTTGAAATGTTGGATTCCTGGAAGATATCTATAGATAAATGGAGATGGAGTGGGCATCCCGGGTGAGTTCAAAGCGTCCCAACTTTTTTGTTGCACCTCTTGTCTTTGCCTTTTTAAAAAGGTATACTTTCTTTCGACCCTCGCCAATCAGTATCATTTCATGAAAGGAGTAACAAAAAAATGAAGAGGTTTAACATCAGTTTGACGTTAGCGCTCGTTGCGTTGATGGTTGTTGGTTTTGGAGTTGCTGCTTATGCAGCCGCTCCCGTAGCGAACGAGCTTGTGATCGCGGATTTTGATACCGGAGACAAACCGAATAACATCGGTGGTGATTTCGGTGGATGGGACAAGGATCCAAACGACGAATCCCAGGGGACCCAGATGTCTTTCGATACGGATGATAGCCAGGGTAATGCTTCCGGCTACTCGATCCGCCTTGATTACGATGTGGATTCTCCAAATCCGGCTTACAATGGTTTCTGGATGAAGCTGAACGGCGAGGATGCAACGCCTTACAACACTCTGAATTTTTATGTCAAGGGTGACGCAAAGGCCGGTTACACCAAGCGTTTCAAGATCGAGCTCAAGGACATGACGAACAAGCCTTCCGCTTATATCGTGAGCGGCGTCACGGACCAATGGCAGAAGATTTCGATCCCGTTCGAAAAATTCCGCCGTATTGAGAACTGGAATTCTCTGAACGAGCTTGTCTTTGTCTTCGACGATATCAACTCCAGTCCGA
This sequence comes from Candidatus Omnitrophota bacterium, assembly GCA_041651495.1. Lineage (GTDB taxonomy): Bacteria > Omnitrophota > Omnitrophia > Omnitrophales > Aquincolibacteriaceae > Aquincolibacterium. Next base: position 19,187 of record JBAZJC010000010.1, read on the forward strand.
AGACCGGTAGTATTTTGATCGACCAGATTACGTTCTCGAAGCAATAAATCGAGGCGTTTTTTGAGGAAGTTGTTTTCAAACAGCCCCGCTTTCCCAAGCGGGGCTGTTTTTTTTGACCCGCAGACTTTGACTTTGCCAAAGGATGTTTGCCAAAGAATAAGCCCGTTCGGCAATGTGTGTCGAAGACTTATCGATGATCTGTAGCGTAAAATTCCAATAAACGGGAGCGATATTCGTCCTTGCCAAGATGGAGTTTTTATTATTGGAAACCAAGAGTTTGGGAAGATTTCTGACGTTTCTTTAGCTTAGCGGGAACTTCCACCCATGAGGTGGTAATGAGAACCGTCCCAATGTCTTCCATTATTTAATATACTGGAGCCGTCGAGTTAAAAAAGCGGCTCGCGTCGTCTATAAAACCCGAGCGACAAAGTATAATATGAGGAAAGTAGTAGATGTGCCGAAAATAAATAAGAGCCGTCCTATCAAGGAAACGCTTGAATTTTGAAAAATGCCACGGTCTTACAGACGTGAGGCTTTGCTCTTGTGAAGATTGTTGAAGAAATTTAAAACCGCTTAACTGGCGTACGAAATACAACGCAAAACAAAAATACGTCGTACGCACAAAATTGTGCTACTTATCAAGTTTTGAGGTGGTTTATGCACTTTGTAAAGACAGCCATTGACGGTGTAATCGTGATCGAGCCGAAGGTTTTCAGCGACTCGCGCGGCTTTTTTTACGAAAGCTACCGTAAAAAACTTTTCGCCCGAAATGGCATCAAGGATAATTTTGTCCAGGATAATGTCAGCTCTTCCGCCAAAGGCGTGCTCCGGGGGTTGCACTATCAGACCGCACCGCATGCGCAAGGTAAACTTATGCGGGTTCTCCACGGATCCGTCTATGATGTGGCAGTGGATATCCGTCCTCGTTCCAAGACATTCGGCAAGTTTTTCTCGATTGTGCTTTCTGCCCCGAATCGCAAAATGCTCTATATCCCCAAGGGTTTTGCCCACGGGTTCTGCGTGCTGGAAGAAGGGACAGAATTTACGTATAAGGTCTCAGATTATTATTCCCCTGAACATGAACGGGGAGTTCTCTGGTCGGATCCCGGGCTGGCTATTCCTTGGCCCAAGATTGATTGCGCGTTCATTCTTTCCGAAAAGGATCAGAAATATCCAAACCTGAAGGGCCTAAAACTGTAACCGATAGCTTCTTATAGTCCTTGGTTTTCAAAGTCATCAACTAAATGTTACAAATTATAAGCCATTTTTTGAGGGCGAGGGCCGTTCCGGCGTGATATCCCAAATATATGAAATAGGGGAAGTGCCTCCGGCGATGAGTGGAATACGAGTCTTAAAATCACCTAAAAAACACATGCGACTGGTTTTATGACAGTAATAAAGTCTAGCGTTCAGGACTACGGTCGTGGAGTTTGAATTGGACGAAATGGCAAGTTGCCAGGGAGAAACGAGAGGGTTGAAATCCTTTTCCGGAACTGTGACCGAGAGTTTCCCCTCTGGGTTTTCAGTTTGCCAAGTAAGCAAAAAGGGGGCGCCTTCCGTGAATTCGTAACCCTCGGGAAAACGGAATGTGATCATAAGGATCGTTTGAAGGGGTTTGTTGGTGGCCTCTGGTGGTCTGAAAAAGAAGATCACGACTGAGATAAAAATTGCGACTAAGACTGTTCCGTAGATATATTTTTTCATAAATCCTCCTAGAGTATTATCTTTGTTTGGAGCGGCTATTTAAAGGAGAAAATATAAAAGCGTGAGGCACGGATAACGGAGAATATAAGAAGCTTTTATGTCCACCGGCTGCTGTTTAGCGTCTTTTGCGTATTAAAGTCATGAAATACATGATCAAAGTCAAAACGAATGCCAAAGAGAATGTCGTCTTGAAAGGATCAGGGGGGGAGCTTCGGGTTTTAGTTAAAGCTCCGCCTCAAGAGGGCCGCGCGAACGAGGCCGTGACCGAAACGCTGGCCGCGTATTTCAAGATCCCGAAAAGCCTTGTTACGATCGTGAGCGGGTTCAAGAGTAAGACGAAGATTGTAAATATTGGGTAAAAAATAAGGCGTTACGCTTACGGCATATTCTTTTTTTCACCGTACTCCGTACGCATACATCATATTTCCGCGTACTATTTCATGAGAAAAAGGATTAATTTAATGTCGGCTTTCGATTAGAATAAAACTATGTTCCGCCAATTCGCAGAGTTCGTTCATCATTTCCGCTGGCCAATCTTGCTGGCTATGCTAATCAGTGTTTTCTTTTTTGGGATCGCGGTCTCGAAACTCTCAATCGATCCTTCCATGGAAACGCTTTTCATCAAGAAATCTCCTGAGTACCAATATTATCAACAGTATCGTGTCAAATATGGCAGTGACCAAATGATCGCTGTCGCTATGTCGACAAAAGATCTTTTCACCCCCGCCAATCTTAAAACCCTCAAAAACATCACCGATGGTATTGCCAGTTATTCGCAGGTAGAACGCGTGATCAGTCTTTCTAACGCGATGAACATCAAACATAAATTGCTCGGTGTGAAGACCGTGCCGGCGTTGGAGGGGGTATTCGAAGGCGAGCGGTCGATCGAGGATGTTAAAAAAGAAATACTTCAAAACGAACTCTATCTTAGCAATATTGTTTCCAAAGACGGAAAGATCGCCAATATTCTCGTCTATCTGAAGTCTGCTGAAAAGAACAGCGCTGCTGCCAATGGCGCGTTTATCGAGGCGCTTAAGGATTATCTGGATGATTTTGAGCAGCCAGGGGTAAAATTTTATATGGCCGGCGCGCCGGTCGAACAATACGAATTCATTGACCTGATCCACCGCGATCAAATGGTCTTTGTGCCGATCATCACGATCATTCTGATCCTGATGACATATCTGATCTATCGTAGTTTTGCATGCATGATCCTTTCGATGTCGATCGTTTTTACAACGCTGGTCTGGACACTCGGGACGATCTCTTTCCTGGGGCAGGAATTAAATCTCATGACCTCGCTTCTTGCTCCGGTGATCATGATCGTTTCGGTAATCAATTCGACGTATCTGATCAATCTTTTTTTTGAGATTCGGCCACATCATAAAAGTCTCAAAGAGGCGGTAAGCGTGACGATCCAGCAACTCGGAATGCCGTGTTTTCTTACACATTTTACAGCAGTCCTGGGATTTGGTTCGCTCGCGCTGAGCCCGATCCCCGCTATCCAAAGTTTTGGGATCTACGCGGCACTCGGGACCTTTTATTCCTATATTATCGAACTTGTGATGACAACTCTGCTTCTTCCGCTTCTTCCGTACCGGCCAGTAAATCCGAACACCTCGAACGAAGGACATTTTTTCAACCGTGTGCTACTGGGCTTTCTCGAGAAACTCGAATTTCGTTGGAAATGGTGGATTCTCATCGTGACCGGTTTGGTGCTGGTGCTGTCGGTGCAGGGCACTCAAAGGCTCGAAGTGGATACCAATATTGTGAAACAGATGAAGCCCAACCTGCCGCTTGCGATCGCGACCCGGTTCATTGACGAGCACCTGACTGGTGTTTATTCGCTTGGATTTGTATTCCGTCGCAAGGACGGAGAGAGCATGGTTGACGCGAAAACACTGGGCATGCTGGACCAATTCAAGAACTATCTGGAAAGTGAGCCTGGGATCGCGAAGGTCAACAGCGTTACGACGCTTGTCAAAAAAATCAATGAAGCGCGTGAGAACGACCCCAAGGCCTACCGGATTCCGAGGAATCCCATGATGCTCAATCTCTATTTTAAAGGATTGGCCCGCTCAAATGATCCGGAGCTTTGGAAACTGGTGTCGCATGACTTCAAAGAGGTGCGTATGGAGGCACGTATGCGTGCGATTGGAACGACAAAGGGAGCGCTTTTGGAGGAAAGAGTGCGGGAATATCTTCAGGACCACATGAGTGATTTTTTCGAATATAAACTGACGGGGAATGTGGTGCTTTTGGGAAAAATTGCGAAAAGCCTGGTTCAGGAACAAGCCCAAAGTTTTGCGTTTGCGTTCATATCCATCCTGATCGTAATTATTCTGATCTTCCGGTCCATCCGGCTCGGGCTTCTGGCCGCTATCCCGAATCTTATCCCGATCCTTGCAGTGTACGGGATCATGGGGTTTGCCGGAATAGAACTTTCAACTGCGACCGCGATGATCGCAAGCATTGTGCTGGGGCTTGTGGTGGACGCCTCGATCCAGTTTCTTTACCGGTTCCGGAAGGAGTTCCAGCACCGGTCTCATTATATCCAGTCGCTTCATCACACTTATCGCAATATGGGGCAATCAATGGTCGTTTCGACTCTAATCCTGTGCATGGGATTTGCCTCGAGTGTATGTGCAAGTTTTCGCATTACCGTGCATTTTGGAATACTGACAAGTTTGACGATCTTCCTGGCGCTTATCTGCTCACTTCTTGTCATGCCGGCGATTTTGATCATGATAAAACCCTTTGGTCCCCAGCGTCTTTTCAAGCGCAAGGTTTCGGAAAATGATCCTTTGTACAGGTCCCAAGATTCCGTCAAACATGTTTGAAGGATATGTGTCAGAGGTCTTCCGACAGTGATGAGGGGCATGCACCAAAGCAGATCTTTAAAATAATGACGGGTCATTTTAAAGCCGCTATAATACGCGCCGTTTTTAACCATACCACGGAGTTTCAATGAAGAGTTTTAAACAAAAGATCGCAATGTGGATTGTCCCCGCATTGATGCTGGGAATGGTCTCTTTTCTTCCGGGCTGTTCAATGTCTCGCCAGTCCGGTAGTATCCAAAAGATAACCGCAGCTCGCGGTGGGATGCTTTACGGGACTTTGGATCTTTTTTCCGGAGCGAATGCTGAAGGTGCCATCCTTGTTGAGAAGATCATGCCTTCAAAGGTTACGGTCGGAAAACCCTTTGAATATGTTCTCCATGTAACCAACCGGACCGATTGTCACTTCAGCGATGTGGTGATCAGCGAGAAATTTCCGGAGAAATATGAAATGCTGAAAGCCTCTCTGGAACCGACAAAAGTTTCCGGGCACGCGGCGGAGTGGCTGGTTGGGGAGCTTGGCCCGAAAGAAACCAAGATCCTTACGATCCGCGGGACCGCTCAGGAAATCAGTCCGATGCTCGTCTGCACCAAGGTTACTTACGTTCCAATGCTTTGCCTTGGACCTGAAACCACAGTTTCCGGACTGACACTTACGTTGGAGGCGCCGGGCCAGACAATGTTGTGCGACGGGATTACTGAGAAGATCAAGATTGAAAATACCGGAACTGATCTTATGGAAGACATTAAGATCTCCCAAGCTTTGCCAGAAGGTTTAACGACGACGGAAGATGGAAATTTGCTGGAGATTCGTGCAGGAAAGCTCGCGGGTAATGAAACAAAAACATTCGATGCAAAGTTGAAAGTACAGAAGGCCGGAAGTTATATCCATAAGGTCAGGGCCTTAGCTTCGAACGGGTTATCCATCTCAGCTGCTCCCGTGACGACAGTTGTAAAGCAACCGGCGCTCAAGATCACCATGGATGGTCCGAAAAAGGTATTTATAAACCAGAATGCGGATTTTAAGGTCACAATTGAAAATACAGGAAATGCAGATGCCACGAACACGGCGGTTGCTGCCAAGGTCCCAGTTAGCATGAAATTTATTTCAGCCAGTAATGGCGGTTCTTTATCAGAAAATAACGTAGCTTGGGCCCTCGGTACTCTTGCTGTCCAAAAGAGTGTGAGTCTTAGCATGACTTTCAAGAGCGTTACGAGCGGTCCTATTCAGCTGACTGCTACGGCCAGGGGCGATTGTTGCCAAGAGGCCGCCACGGTGGCGAAGATCGATGTCCAGGGTATCCCGGCGATTCTTTTGGAAGCGAACGACACAGAAGACCCAGTTCAGGTCGGAGGCATGGAGAAGTTCCGTGTTGTCGTGACCAACCAGGGCTCCGCGCCGGATACTCATATCGTTTTAAAAATAAATTTTGAAAAAAACTTTGATTATATTTCTTCTTCAGGACCAACCCAAGCCAAGGCTGAAAGCGCCAAGACCATTGAGTTTGCCCCGCTCGCGTCTCTCGCGCCAGGA
>JBAZJC010000011.1:0-24588 GCA_041651495.1 Candidatus Omnitrophota bacterium
GAAGATTTTTCCCATGGTCTCCCGGAGAAAATTCTGATGGATCTCGACTCGGGAGTCCGGAAGCGCCCGGGAACCGATCACGACGTCTTGACCTTTTTCGAGATACGTCAAAAACCTCGCGACCTCTTCGATCGGCGTCGAAAGATCTGCGTCCGTAAAAAGGACGTACTCTCCGGTCGTTGCGAGCATCCCCTGCCGGACCGCATGTCCTTTCCCGCGGTTCCTCGGTGTCACCAATACCTGGTGTGGGAATCCTTGTAACAGTTCCTGTGCGACAGCAACCGTCCGGTCCTGGCTGCCGTCATCGGAAATAATGATTTCCGACCCGTAAGGTTGCCGTTTCAGAAAATCCAGTACTGTCGCGAGTGATTGCGGCAAGCGTTTCTCTTCGTTGTAAGCTGGAATGACCACGGAGAGGTAAGGCATCATTATTACTTCCTCAGCGCCTCTCTAAAATACGCAATCGTATGTTTCAGCCCTTCCTCCAGAACGACTCGAGGGATCCATGAAAGACACTTTTGAGCCTTGGTAATATCAGGACGGCGCACTTTCGGATCGTCCGCAGGCAGCGGCTTGTTCATAATACGACTGGACGAACCTGTCATCCGGATGATCTTCATTGCAAGTTCCAGTATGGAGATCTCATTCGGATTCCCGATATTGACAGGTTCGTTTATCGAGGAAAGCAAAAGTTTCTCGATACCATCCACCATGTCGCTGATATAGCAAAGACTTCGCGTTTGACGTCCGTCTCCGAACACCGTAAGTGATTTCCCGGTCAGCGCTTGGGAAAGGAACGCCGGGATCGCACGGCCATCATGAAGACGCATCCTCGGCCCGTAGGTATTGAAAATTCGTATAATTTTCGTATCCATTTTGTGTGTCCGGTGATAAGCCATGGTCAAGGCTTCGGCGAAACGTTTGGCTTCATCATAAACACCCCGAGGGCCAATAGGATTGACATTGCCCCAGTATTCCTCGGTCTGAGGATGCACCAGCGGATCGCCATAAACCTCGGAGGTCGAAGCCAAAAAAAAGACCGCTTTCTTGTCTTTGGCAAGCCCCAGAGCATTATGCGTTCCGAGGGCACCAACCTTGAGAGTTTGGATGGGAAATTGTAGATAATCCAAAGGGCTCGCCGGCGAAGCGAAGTGAAGCACATACTCTACCCGACCCGGAACCCGGATCGTCTTGCTAACATCGTGGCGGATCAACTCAAACGCTTTGTTTCTTTTCAATGGCGTGATGTTTTTTTCGTTACCAGTGAGAAAATTATCGATTGCAATAACACGCCATTTTTTCTCTAGGAACCTCTCGCAAAGATGGGACCCGAGAAATCCGCCGCCGCCTGTGACGACGCACGTTTTTTTATAAGCCATCACACACCGATCTTCTTTTTTTTGCAGGACAGCAGCCGGAAAAGTTCCCATACCAATTGATTCTAGCAGCGTTGGGATTGGGACTGGTCAAACCACCTCTTTGAGAAAAAAGCATCATAAGGCAGTGTTCTCCTTTTCCGCAGCTTGGGCCTTCGCCTTTGCCTCCAGCAAGGCGATTTCATTTTTTAATTTTGGTAAAAATTCAAGGGTTGCCTCTTCCCAGGACCGCAATTTTAACCCCAATATATTCTCGGATTTTTTAAGCGACAAAACGGAATTCGCCGGACGCGGCGCGGGACGCTTAAGATGCGCACTCGGAATATCCTTGATCTTGACAGCACCAAGTCCTGCTGCTTTAAGAATGAACCGGGCATAATCCGCCCAATGAACGGTCTCCGAATTTCCAAGATGAAAGATCTCCACTCCGGGTTTTAAGAGAACATTTTTTTTATTAAGGAGCAATTGCCTCATGGCTTGCGCCACGTCCCAAGACCACGTCGGACGGCCGATCTGATCATCGACCACGTTCATTTTCGTCAAATCTGCGGCCTGACGCAAAATTGCTTTGGGAAAACAACGTCCCCAAATTCCAAAAAGCCAGGTGATCCGAAAAATCAGAGCCCGTTTCACGACACGAAGGATGTATTCCTCTCCCATGTGCTTGGTTTTCCCGTAAAAGCTAAGGGGATTGGGGATATCGGTTTCCTCATACTCCCCATTTTTTTTGCCGTCAAATACATAATCTGTGCTGTAAAAAATAACCGAAGCATCGATTTCGTTGGCAGCATCAATCACGTGCTCAGTTGCCGCAACATTATTCTCTAGAGCCTCATCATGATGTTCCTCGCAATAATCCACGTCGGTCATCGCGGCCGTGTGAATAACCACTTCTGGTTTATGGCTTAAAATAGCATCGCGGGTCTTGCGGGCCTGTGTCAAATCGCAGATATCGTAGGGAACGGTCAGATGCGTGACAGGGCGACGCTCAAGTCCCACAATCTCGAACTCCGGACTTAGGACATTCCCAAGATCAGTTCCTAGCATCCCGCCTGCACCGGTGATGAGGATCTTTATAGGGGCGTGGTCCGTCATGATTTCACCGTGTATTTGTCCTGTTTAAGAGGTTGCCACCAATCCCGGTTCTCCTGATACCATTTTACGGTTGCCGCCAAGCCTTTCGAAAAACTCCAGCAGGACCTAAAGCCCAGTCGCTTCAACTTGTTGAAATTAACAGCATAACGCAAATCATGCCCCAAACGATCCGTGACATAGCGGATCACTCCCTTGTCTCTTTTGAAGTGCCGGAGGATCGCACGCGTCAGGTCGAGATTACTCATCTCGTGATGCGCCCCCACATTATAGATCTCACCCGCTTTGCCTTTTTCAAGGACCAAGAGAAGTGCGCGGCAGGCATCCTCGACATAGATCCAATCCCTACGGTTCTTGCCATTTCCGTAAAGCGGGACCGCCTTGTTTTCTAGTAAATTCGTCACAAAAAGTGGAATGACTTTTTCCGGGAATTGATACGGTCCAAAATTGTTCGTGCACCGCACGATCTTGGCCGGATGCTTGAAAGTTTTCTGAAAAGAACGCACCAAAAGATCAGCGCTGGCTTTGGAAGCAGAATACGGGCTGTTCGGCAAAAGCGCCGCTTGCTCATCCGCATAGCCTTTCGCGATCGATCCATAAACTTCATCCGTAGACATGTGAACGAATTGCTTGATACCGCAGGCAAGTGATGCCTCGAGGAGCGCAGCTGTTCCCAAGATATTGGTCTTGAGAAAATCATCTGCACTTTCAATGGACCGATCGACGTGGGTCTCCGCAGCAAAATGCACGATCGCGGAGACCTTTTTCATGAGCCTTAGCACGAGTTTTTTATCCGTAATAGCACCTTTTACAAACTCGTAACGGGAAGAGCCTTTCAGATCGCGAAGATTGGCAAGATTGCCGGAATAGCTCAACTTGTCGAGGTTGATGACTCCCCATCCCGGACGATTCTTGAGAAAATAGTGGACAAAATTTGATCCGATGAACCCGCAGCCCCCCGTTATAAGAAGTTGTTTCATGATGCGTTATAGCCCTCCTGGCGGGCCACCAGTATGTTGGCGCGATGCAAAGACTCAAACTGTCCGGCATCGGTCCAAAAACCCTTCAAGAGATCATATTCCAATACACCTCGTTTGAGATACCAGTTATTCACATCCGTGATCTCTAGTTCCCCGCGCCGGGAGGGCTTGAGGGTTTTAATAAAACTGAAGACTGTCGCATCATACATATAGATCCCGATAACTGCATAGGAGCTTTTTGGATTTTTGGGCTTTTCAACAATTCCGGTGATTCTACCATTTTTAAAGGTGGCGACGCCGAAGCGTTCCGGGTCTGACACTTTTTTGAGCAAGAGCCGCGCACCCTCCGGCTGCCTTTCAAAACGTTGAACATGAGGTGTAATGTCTTCCTGAACGATATTGTCCCCTAGAATCACCACCATCTTCTCTTCGCCCACAAAATGTTCAGCAAGACTCAAGGCATGCGCGATGCCACCCTCACCCTCCTGATAGGTGTAATTGATATGCTTCAAACCAAACTGCTTGCCATTGCCAAGAAGTTTAAGAAAATCCCCGGAAGAGTTGCCGCCCGTCACTACCAGAATATCGTGCACTCCGGCACGCACAAGCGTCTCAATGGGATAATAGATCATCGGCTTGTTATAAACCGGAAGAAGATGTTTGTTAGTGACTTTGGTGAGGGGAAAAAGCCGGCTTCCGAGACCTCCCGCGAGAATGACTCCCTTCATGGAAATCTCCTTTCTTCAGGCCGAGGGCCGTCCAATGCTAAAGTACTGAAAACCGCGTTTTTTCATTTCTGCGGGCGGAAACATATTACGACCGTCAAAGAAAAATCGGCCTTTCATGGATTTCTTGAGATGGCCCCAGTCCAGATTCAAAAATTCACTCCATTCAGTGAGCACCGCAATCGCGTGTGCTCCGTGTCCGACCTCGTACGGCGTATTTACATAATCCACACCCTGAAGAAGGGCCGATGCTTTAAGAATGGCCTGCGGGTCATAGGCCTTCACGCGAGCGCCTTCCTTTCGAAGCATTTGAATGATCGGGATCGAAGGCGCAGAGCGCATGTCATCCGTGTCCGGTTTGAATGCCAGTCCCAGCACTCCGATCGTCTTGCCACGGAGCACCTTCATGGAATTTTTAATCTTTTCCACAAAATATTTTGCCTGAGCGTCATTGATCCGGAGTACATCGGCGAGAAGTTCAAAACGAGCGCCTAATTTTTCGGATATATGCAGGAAAGCGCTCACGTCCTTGGGAAAACACGATCCGCCAAACCCGACCCCCGCTTTTAGGAACTGTTTGCCAATGCGGACATCCAGCCCCATGCCCAAAGCGACTTTCTCAATGTCCGCACCGACTGCGTCACATATCCTGGAAACCGCATTCGTGAACGAGATTTTGGTTGCCAGAAAGGAGTTCGCGGCATGTTTGATCAGTTCCGCGCTCTTGATATCCGTCACGATCATAGGAGCTTTTAACGGACTGTAAAGCATCCGGAATATTTTTTCTGCACGGTCGCTTGAAACACCGATCACGATGCGATCCGGTTGAAGGAAATCACGAATCGCCGATCCTTCCCGGAGAAATTCCGGGTTAGAGGCCACGTCAAAATGCATGTCTTTTTTAATATGACGTTTGATTGTTTGCTGCACCCATTCTCCCGTTTCGACCGGAACTGTGCTTTTCTCAACAATCAGACAGTATTGGCGAAGATGCGTAGCGATTTGTTTCGCGACCGTTTCCACGAAGCTCAGATCCGCTTCGCCATTCGACTTAGGAGGCGTATTCACGCAGATAAAAAGCACCTCACAATGATTGACAATCCTAGAGATGTCCGTGGTAAAAAACAAACGTTTGGCAGCCACGTTTTCAAGCACCATCTCCATGAGCCCTGGTTCATAGAACGGGATCTTCCCATTCGTAAGCGTCCGGATCTTGGCCTTGTCCTGATCCACGCAGGTAACCGTATGCCCCAAGTGTGCCAAACAAGCCCCCGTCACAAGCCCCACATAACCTGACCCGATAATTCCTATTTTCATGGATTAAAATCCCGGCGAATGCCCTTGGATTACGTTGAGATGCCTTGCGAAGCTAGTGCGTAAGCGACTGACTGTCTCCCGGCATCATTGGGGAATCAAAAAAGCCACCGCTTTCATTGGCCCCCGCCACAGTTTCTCCAATGCGGGGCGCACAAAACGGTGCTTGCCCAGCCTGACCAATTCCGATGGGGACAGCTTTCATTGTGAATTTAACAAAAACGCTGTTGTTCATTTTATTCTTATTGCTATTGGCATTATTCACAAGCGAATGTCTCGAATTCACTCCGAACTCCAGGATGAAATCGTGCAGATCCCGTATGGCCGAAATCTCCCACTCCTGGATTCCATACCCCTGAGAACCCACCGCCCCGCTATCCATATCACGCGTCCAAACAATATTATTTAGCCGGTTCCGATCCGAGGTATCCCAACGGATATACCCCCCCGCCATCCACAAATGATTGACCTTGTATCGTGCGTCAATAATGAACTGCTGGCTCTTCTTAATGTTCACATCGGTAGCCCAATCATAATAATCATGAACTTGACTATACCCGAAAAGAAAACGCCACTTCCCTTTCCGAAGGATAATATCTTGTTCCGCCCGTTTCAAGTAATGACTGGCAAAATCAAATTGGACGCGTGTCTGGAGTTGAAGCCATTCATAAGGTCGGAGAACTAATTTATTCTCGAAATTTGAAAAGCGCGCTCCTTTCATGTTTGGATTTTCGCGGGAAGGAATCATGTCATAAAAAAGAAACGTGTTGAAGCTGACGATGTCTACGCGTTGCATTTTTCCGCCAACGACCCGTTTGGTTTGAAGACGATTTTCCAAACCCAAAATTACTTTCGCCGCATCATCAACTTTATCAATCGTGTCGAAATGTTGCAGTTTGTTATGATCCAACGTTGAGGTTTGTCCCTCCATTCGGATACTCGGCTCCGCTATATGCCGGAGATGGTTAACCTCAATTCCCATTTTGTCGAACGAAACCGGGTAAGTTTTATACCAATGAGTCCGAAGATCCCCGCCATATTCAAAAACATTCCGGATATGGGTGTCATTCGACACCGCATCCTTACTGTAACTCGTCAACCGGTATCCTGTAAATGGCGTAAGGCTGACTTCTTTCCATTTCATCGGTACAAAATACCGGCTGTAGGTATCCACCCTCTTGGTATTCTCATGATAGGAGCTTCGGTTGAATCGCTTAGCCAAAGCGTCAAACTGGAATCGACTTTCGTTATAAACCTTGTCCGTGAAAAAAGGTTGATTCTTCCAGTCCAGGCGGACTTCCGGAAGCCGAGTCACCATAGATTCATAGGAATTCATCTTCTTCTCAACATGAACCATGGCTCCATAGCGCTCGCTGTTGCGAGTGGTCGTGACAAAGGAGTGGGGCTGAATGTTTCCACGATATTCGTCCTCAAAAAATTCCTGCAAGAAATATTCGTCAGCCACGCGGTGATAGCGAAGAAGCACCGTGGTCTTGTCGTCAAGATCTGTCCGATGGCGCCATGTGATCTCGCCCCGGCCATGCTTACGTTCCTCAAGCCGGGAAAAAGGGTCCATCGCGACTTGTGTTTTGGGATCTATAAACATCGCAACGCCATTGCTATTGACGTAGTTGATCGATGGCGCCTTTTTATCTTGCGTCCAGTAGAGTTTGATGCTACCTTTCGCCCACTTTTCATAATCATAGTACTGCTTCCATCCGCCTCCAACGCCCCGTTTCTGACGCCAATCCACCGTCGCTTTCCCCCACAGATGCTTATTAAAGGTCACTCCTTTGATAATCCCGATGTTAACGCCGTTCTTTCTATTATAACCTTGGGTGGTCTGAATGGGAATATTGGGCCAATTAAGCGGCACGTCCATCCATGGAAGCCAGAAGATTGGTTTGCCCAACACATAGATCGTGGCGCTATGCATGATAAGTTTTTCGTTGACGTAAAGTGTTGCTTTTTTGAAACGGATCTCGTAATGCGGCTTTTCAAGATTACACGTGGTGACACTTCCCTTTCGAATCACGTTCACTCCTTCTCGGATCTGCTGGATATCTTCCCCCCGGGCATACCAAGGCTCGTTCATGGCACGGGCGTTTGGAAAACTTCCCGTATGATTCTCAAAATCATAATAAATCTCTTCCCCTTGAAGGCGTGGCGCATCCCCTTCGAAGATCATGACATGGCCTTTGGCGTAAGCTTTCTTAGCATTGGTCTCAACCTCCGCGTAATCCGCAAGGATACGAGTCCCCTGGTAAGTAATGACGGCATTCCCACGGGCGATCATTTTTCCGGAATCTTTCGAATATTCCAAGCTATCCGCCACCGCCTCGACCTTGGCACTCTTGGTATCAAAAATATTCTGAACTGGAAGATCCCGGCTTGAAGTTTTGGAGGAATTCTTGGCAGGAGGAGATGTCTTAGTGTCCTCCGCAGAAAAAGCAACCGGGATTGCTAGGGACACAAGCAGAACGAGCACAACTATGGCGGCTTTTTGTTTCCTGGGGATGTTCGTTTGCAACACTTTATTCACAATCTCTTGATATCCTTATGAAGACAAACGCGATTGCGGCCTTCCTCTTTGGCACGGTACATAGCTTCGTCGGCTTTCCGTATCAATTCTGACGCAACGGTCTTGGCATCAATACGCTCAGCTTGCGCGGCGATTTTGCCATCAAATACTGTGATGCCCTGGCTAACCGTGACCTTGGTCCTGACATTGTAGACCTGAAAATCATGCCGGGCGATACTGGAACGGATACGTTCGGCCACCTCGGCCGCGTTGGCAACGCGCACCTCCGGCATAGCCACAATAAACTCTTCCCCCCCATACCGCCCCACGAGGTCCACACGACGCAAATTCCGCTTCAACAAATCCGCCACTTCTTTCAGTGTGGCGTCCCCCACCAAGTGCCCGAAGTCATCATTATATCTTTTGAAATGATCGATGTCTAACATTAATACCGCCAAAGGCAGTTTAAAACGAATACTGCGGCGAAGTTCTTCCTCCAAACGCTCAAAAAAGTGATGGCGCACAAAAACCTGGGTCAATTCATCCACAATGGCCAATTCACGAACGGTTTCGTAGAGTTTGATCTTCTTGATCAGCAGCACAAGATAAGCACTCAAGACCTCCACGCGTGCCAAGTCCTCTTCCTTGATTCCATGGATCGCAAAAACCGAGCTTATTTCATTCCCTTCCATGATCGGAAAAAGCCAACGTTCTTCACGCCGAACCATGGTCTTGGCGTCAGTCATGGCGCTAAAATCCTCCCGTTCCTGATCTGTAAGAACACGCTCCTCCTCCTGAACGCCCTCCTGCAGCATCGAATAGACCTTGATGGGAGTAGGTTCTTTTTCCGCGACTGTTCGAGGCAAAAGAAAGATTTTCATTTTCTCGAATGTAAGTTCGGAGCGTAATTTTTTCAGCAAAAATTCGGCCAATGTATTAAAATCCATACACTCACTAAAATCGCGAGCGATTTCAAAAAGATTCATCAAATTGCTCACCTGCACTTCCAAATGGCGCAGACTGGTAAGCCGCGTCTGATACTTCGCTTGGAACAACTCCAGGTTTTTGCGAACATTCTCCTTCGACTCCTGGGCGCGGTCTTGAAAGCGTTTCAGTTCCCGATAGTAATAACAAAATCCAACAAAAAGAAACGCCTGGACAACCCACAGCATGATCATCCGAGAATGCGTATCGATCCGGAAAAACCAACCGTGCAGAAGAAAAACTCCGATCGAGGAGACCGCAAGCAGTTCGTAAGCCCTCTCCTTGAAAAAATAATAGAGCGGGAGTAACCAAATGGTCGAGAGAAGGTAATAGGTCAAAATGATCTCCTGGGATTGCCACACGACAAAGAACGCTACAGCGCCGAGAACGAAGAGAATCAGGAGGTGGCGACGCATACTCGGTTCCTTCCCTCCCTTTTTGCCCGATAAAGCGCCTGATCGGCCTTTTGCACGAGATTTTCGGCATCTAACGTATCATCCGGAAGATTGGCAACTCCAATCGAGACAGTCATATTCACCGCTTCGCGGCGAATATTAAACGAGGACTTTTCGACAGCTTTTCGGATCAGTTCCGCGACCTTCGCCGCTTCCACCTTTGCCGTTTCCGGTAGGAGAATAGCGAATTCCTCGCCTCCGTAGCGCGCCAAAAGCGATCCCTTGAGGCATTGTCGGAGAATCTCTGCAAACTGAACCAGCATCAGGTCACCGCCCTGATGGCCGAAATGGTCGTTACATTCCTTGAAGTGATCCAGATCACACATTAAAAAAGAGAGATTTTTCTGATTGAGCAGTGCGCGACGATGCTCTTCCTTAAGACGTTCATAGAAATAGCGCCTCACGAAAAGTCCCGTCAACGAATCCTTGATTGCTAACTCCTCAGTCTTTTCATAAAGCATCGCATTCGAGATGGCCGATGACGCCAGTGTCGCGATCGCATCCAGAAGCCTCAAATCGTCATGACTAAAAACATTCGGACGAGTAGCGTAGATGGCAAGCGTCCCCGCGACACGACCTTCGTGAAAAAGCGGCGCGGCGATGAGGCTGCGAACATTATCCTTTTTTTCAGCATCACTCAGGACAAAACGGAAATCCTCCTGAGTATCCATGACAATCAGCCGTTTGCGATTCTTAATGCACCAGAAATCAAACAAGTCCCCCTGTTTGGCGTTCCAGTTACCCACCGGACGGAGACGCCGTCTTGCTACAACCGGAAGCTTCCGCTCCTCACCATGCGCCAAAGCGATCTTTGCGAAATCCCCTCGCGGAATGAAATCCATCGCACGATCAACGGCCTTCTGTGCAAGAGCGGCCCATGAGAGACTGGCCGTCAACTCTTCGGCAAGTTTGCGCAGGTTGTAATAGGTCGAATATTTCTCAAAAAAAGTGCTGATTCCCTCTCCCTTGGCCTTAAATGCAATTTCAAGATTGTTGGCTTCGTCTTCACACTTCTCTTGCTCGATCCCAACCATCGAGATATGGTTTTCAAAGTGCTGTTCCGTGAGAAAAAGGGTCACCACGATGGATCCGTAGACCAGAAAGACCCAAAGGAACACCGGAATCTTGGTAATCGATACGACAAAAAAAACGAGAGGGACAAGAACTATCACCAGCAGTAAATTTACACCAACCCATTTGAAACGCCACCAGGTCGTAAAAAGAGGCAGGGAGAGAGCGGTCAGGAGCAGCGCAATGCGCTGGAGATGGGTCTCAGGGACTTCAGTACTCTTAAGCTGGACAAGCGAATAGATGAGAAGGTAGGTGAGAAAAAACACCGTCCCAAAGCCAAACACAAAAGCAATCTGACGCCGGGTCCGTGAGCCCATGGCTTAGGTCTTCGCCACTTATGAGATCGCAACGCCTGTCTGAGGATCAAAAAAGAGCGCCTTACTCATGTCGAATACCACCTGCAAATCTTGGTTCATAGCAGCCGTGTCCTGGTTGGAAACCCGCACCACGAAATTGTTGGTGCCACAGGTCAAATAAAGATAAATCTCGGAGCCCATCGGCTCCACCATATCGACCGTCGCGGTGATTGTAAATTCTGGTCGCGCGTCCTGAGCGAAAATTTTATCGTAAATGTCTTCGGGACGTATCCCCATTGTAAGCGTCTGGCCTTTGTACTGCGCAATACGGGAATAAAAATGAGGCAGGATGCGTAATTTGATGCTTCGATCCTGAAAATAATAGTCTCCATCCTCTGCAAGGATCATCCCTTTGAGAAAATTCATCGGCGGAGAGCCTATAAACCCCGCAACAAATTTGTTGTTCGGACGCTCGTAAAGATTGACCGGATCTGCTACCTGTTGGACTAGGCCGTGGTGCATCACCACAATGCGATCCCCAAGCGTCAAGGCCTCGACCTGGTCATGCGTTACGTAGATCATGGTCGCTTGCAGCCGATTATGCAGCTTCTGCAGCTCCATGCGCATCTGGACGCGAAGCTTAGCGTCTAAATTGCTCAAGGGTTCGTCAAAAAGGAAAACTTTGGATTTTCGGACGATCGCACGACCGACCGCAACTCGTTGGCGTTCTCCGCCTGAGAGTTCTTTGGGCCGGCGTTTCAACATTTCCGTGGTCAGACCCAAGATCTCAGCAGAATCATACACACGCCGTTCAATCTCTTTGGTCGGATAGCGACGCAATTTCAGACCAAACGCTAGATTCTCATAAACAGTCATGTGAGGATAAAGCGCGTAATTCTGGAACACCATCGCGATGTCGCGATTCTTAGCCGGAACGTGATTGACGAGCACGTTTTCGATGAATATCTCTCCTTCGGTGATATCTTCAAGCCCGGCAATCATGCGGAGCGTAGTGGATTTTCCGCAACCCGACGGTCCGACTAGCACCACGAACTCCCGATCCAGGATTTCAAGGGTGACATTATTGACCGCCCGAATGCCATCCTTATAGATCTTTGAGACGTTCTTTAAAGAAACATTCGCCACTGGGCCCCCTTATGAGCGGATCAGGAAAGATATTCGAGCAGAAGCCCGAGTTTTTGTTTGAGGTCCTGACGTTCGACCACCATGTCGACAAAACCGTGTTCGAGCAAAAATTCTGAAGTCTGAAAATCTGTGGGAAGTTTTTGGCGGATCGTCTGTTCAATGACACGTGGTCCCGCGAATCCCAGGAGCGCCCGCGGCTCCGCAATGATAATATCCCCAAGCGAAGCGAAGCTCGCCATGACACCACCCATCGTGGGGTTCGTTAGAACCGAGATGAAAGGAAGCCCCTCTTTTTGATATTGTGCAAGCGCAACAGAGGTCTTGGCCATTTGCATCAGGCTGAGAGCACCTTCGTACATACGCGCACCACCCCCCGAACCGGAAACAATGATAAGCGGGAGTTTGTTTTCGAGAGAATATTCGATCAGTCGTACGATCTTCTCACCGACCACCGAGCCCATAGAACCCATAATGAACCTGGAATCTGTCACGCCCAACGCACAGGCTTTGCCGAGAATCTTTGCCATTCCCGTTACGCAAGCTTCCTTCAGGCCAGTCTTCTTCTGATCCTGTTTGATCTTGTCGATATAGGCCTTGACGGCTGAAAATTTCAACGGATCTTCGGAACAAAGGTTCGCGTTGATTTCCACAAAGGAATTCTCATCCGCAAGGTGATGGATGCGTTCCATGGCCCCCATGATAAAGTGATAGGAACATTTGGTGCAGACAAGCAAGTTCTCTTTGAGGGTCTTGTTAAACATGACCGCCTGACAACTGGGACATTTTGTCCACAAACCAACTGGCATGCTTTTTTTTCTAAGACTTTTTGTTACCAAAAGCGCGGGTACTTGCGTCATCGGAGCATTTCCCTCATTGGAAGAGGTGGGTATTTCCTATATAAAAAAAACCACGCGAGAGATCTGACCTTAAAGTCTGTACCGTGGCAAACAGGCTCGTTCGAATTGGCGACCATTATAAAAAAATAGCAGGGAGTGTCAATTCCTTTCTTCTCCCTAAGTCCAGAAATCTCCTGACTTTACAACGATTTTTCTCCATGATATGTTCTTCGCATGGAACCAAGATTCAGCCAACATCAATCCCAAAAAATATCCCTTTCCCCGCAGATACGCGTCTATCTGCACCTACTTCATCTTCCGATCATGGAACTTCGACAAGCAGTCGAGGATGCGCTCGAAGAGAATCCGATGCTTGAGGAGGTTCCACGCTCAGCCGAACTAGAAGTCACAGAAACCCCGGCACCTTTCGCCACGAAGGGCACGGACGACGAAGCAGAAGAAACGCTTCCGGATGATTGGGCCGCCAAAGATCCACTCACTTTCACGAACGTCCCCTCTGATCTTTCCCGACGCAAGTGCGACGACACACGTAAAATCAAGGATTTTCAGGAAACGCTCATCACCCGACCCGAAAGCCTCTTTGACTATTTGGAATGGCAAATCCACTTCCTGGAATTTGATGTGCTCCAAAAAAAGATTGCTGCAGAAATCGTCGGAAATATCAACCCGGAGGGATACCTGAAAGCAACACTGCAAGAGATCGCCCTTTCATCTGGCACCGAGGTCTCCGCGGTCGAAGAAGTTTTACAAAAAATTCAAAGTCTCGATCCTCCGGGAATCGGAGCGCGTAATCTTCGTGAGGCCCTGATAATCCAACTCGGGCGAAAGAATCCCGAAGCAACATTGGCCAGCCAGATTGTCCGCGATCATCTCGATTTCCTCGCCAAAAAGGATTGGAAAACGCTCGCCAAAATCTTCAATGTGAGCGAACCAGAGATTAAAAAAGCAGCGGAACTCATCGCACGGCTGGATCCACAACCAGGTCGGAGTTTTTACGCCGAAGATGCCATCGCCGTTACCCCTGACGCCACGGTCTCAATTAAGGGCGGCACAGAGGACGGACTTGAGATCGAGATTCATAATGATTTTATTCCCGAATTGCGCATTAACGCAGGATATCGACGCATGATGCGCGAGAAGAATTTAGACGACAAAACAAAAGAATTTCTCAAAACACGTCTGACAAATGGAATGGATTTTCTTAGAGCCATTGCCCTGCGTGGTTCTACGCTTCGGGCTATCACTGATGAGATCGTCCGTGCGCAACCGCTTTTCTTTACCCGCGGGTTCTCCCATCTTCGTCCGTTACGCCTTAAGGACATCGCCGAGCGAGTGAATCTCCATGAATCCACGATCAGCCGTGCAATCCACGGGAAATATCTCAAAACCCCTCAGGGCACAATCCCTTACAAGAGTTTTTTTTCACAGAAGGTTGAAACGGAGAATGGCGAGGGAGAATCACAGAAGAGTATTATGGAAAGGATCCGGTCGCTCATTGAAAAGGAAGATCCTCATAAGCCCTTGAGCGATCTGGTAATCGTAAAATACTTGAAGGAGGAAGGAATCACTCTTGCCCGCCGCACCGTCACGAAATACCGCGAAATCCTCAAAATCCTCCCCACCCATCTCCGAAGGCAACGCTAAAAAACAAACTTGAACCGAACGGCTAATATTTCGGGATATTCCAATAGGCATCCCGGATCACATTCGAAGCAATGGCTAGCGTCGCCATATCGCCGCCCCTCCGACCACCGCTAACAAGTCCCACCAATTCCCCCTTCTGGTTTAGAATCGGAGATCCACTGTCACCACCATAAAGATGAAATCCGAATTGTACCTGCAGGAAAGCTGTTCCGAATCCACGGGAGACTGATTGTTTCATAATCACACTAACCTTCCCGCCAAAAATGGAACCTCTATGGTTCAAGGCATGGCCGATGCAATAGACCCGCGTTCCCGGCACAAGTCGATCAGAATTTGCCAACGGGACATAAGAGAGCGGAAACGACGGCTTAATGGAAAGAAAGGCAATGTCACTTCCAGGAATCTCGTAGATAACTCGTCCTGCGAGATGGGTGCCGTTGAAAAGTTTAACGGAAATTCCCGCGGCTTTTTGAACAAGGTGGGCGTTCGTAACAATAATACCCTGAGGATCGATGATAACACCACTACCGTCCCTTGAGTATTTTATCAATCGCGTCGGATTTTTATTCGAAAAAAGGATGGCGGCCCCGCCGAAAAGACCCGTTTTATCTTCTGTTGAACCGAGAGCGTTGACACTTTGAATACTTACGAGCGCTTCTGAACGATCCAGAATTTTAGGAATAGATGCAGCGCAAGTATTGAAACCTGAAGATGATAAAAAAAAGATGGCTGTAAATAAAAAAATATCGAGGCGCCATTTTGTGTGATCCGAATTAGTCATGGATCATATTTCGGCACAGGCCTCAGCATACTTGAAGTGCGTAAGGACCCGGGGAAAGAAAAAGGCAAGCTGGTGGTCGGAGTTGAACCGACGACCTACGGTTTACGAAACCGTTGCTCTACCAACTGAGCTACACCAGCATGAAGCGGAAACAACTGCGGGATTATACCAGAAGAAACAAAAAATCGAAGCTAAGACTTAAGAAAAGAATCGACGATGCGTTTTAATGATTTTTCGGTTTTTTCAAATAAAAAAATCCGATCAAAGTTTTCCCATCGACGATCTCTTCTCTACGGATCATCCGGCTAATTTCCGAAAGACTGAACGTCCCTAACTCAAAGTCTTCGTCTTCGTCCTTCTGCGCGACAGCCGGCTTGAGACCCCATGCCAAAAAGACATGCATTTTCTCGCCGGAAACACCCGGCGTAGGATAAAATTCCAAAAGCTTTTCGAGCTTTTCGGGTTCCATCCCGATTTCTTCCATGAGCTCTCGCCTCGCGGCATGAGCAAATGTTTCTCCGGGTTCCCTCCCACCGGCAGGAAATTCCCATAGGTGTTTTTCAAGCGGAAACCGATATTGCCTCACAAGAATGTACTTCCCCTCATCCATCCTAGGGATAATGACTACGCAACCTGGGTGCTCCAGCACCTGACGCAAGAGCACTTTTCCATACGGGGTTCGGACCTTGCACTCGATAAGACGAATCGGTCCCTTAGAGTAGATCACTTTTTTTTCGAAGACACGATACTTTTTTTTCGTCATGTAGAAAATAGGCCCGCCTTTCGGGCGAGCCTCGTTTAAATTTTTATATGAAAAATTGGAGCGGGATACGGGAATCGAACCCGTCTAACCAGCTTGGGAAGCTGGGACATTACCACTATGCTAATCCCGCCCTGATCTCACAGAACAAAATCGAGCAAGGTATCATCCGCTGCGGCACATTGCAACGCAACACCCGCCCTCTCTACGCCGATCAATTTTATAAATGTTCGGTAACAAACACTATCGTTTAAATTCTACAGATTTTTTTCAAAACTTCCAAGCGTTTGTCAAAATGTTCGCGTTTCACTTCCCGGAGGCGCTCGAGTCCGAACTTTTCGACCGTAAAGGACGCCACGATTGTCCCATAGGCGATCGCAGTTTTCATGATCTTCAAGTTCACCTTACGCGCCGCGGCAAGATACCCCATCACACCGCCTGCAAAACTGTCCCCGGCCCCCGTGGGATCACACACATGCTCGAGGGGGTACGCTGGATAAATAAAAACACCTTCGTGACTGTAAAGAAGCGCCCCATGTTCGCCCTTTTTGACGATCACGTATTCTGGCCCCATGTTGTGGATATTCTGCGCAGCCTTGATGAGATTAACCTCGCCTGTGAGCTGGCGCGCCTCGCCATCGTTCATAAAGACCGCATGAACACGCCGCAAAACCTTTTCCACGGACGCACGCTTGTTCTGGATCCAAAAATTCATCGTATCGCAAGCCACGAACTTGAGCGAAGATCCGTGCACTTGATCAAGCACACTGAGTTGAAGATCCGGATCAACGTTCGCCAGAAAAACAAATTCCGGCATGGCTGTATATTTGAGTTCCGGTTTAAAATCCAAAAGGACATTGAGATCTGTTTGAAGCGTAATGGCCGAATTCATATCCGCTTCATATTTGCCCTTCCAATGGAACGTCTTGCCCGAAAGGGTCACCAGATGGCTCAGGTCGATTTTTTTTTCGAAGAGAACTTTGCGGTATTCTTCAGGAAAATCCTGTCCCACCACCGCCACAACCCCCACCTTGGTGAAAAAGCTCGCGGCGTACGAAAAATAGGAGGCAGAACCACCAAAAACCGTTTGCAGAGCGCCGAAAGGCGTCGAAAGTTCGTCAATAGCAACAGTGCCAATCACGATCAGATAAGGCGGTTTTGACATTTTATATTCCTTCCAGTTGACGTTTGAGTTTTCGTGCCACATTTTCAGGATTCTGTGTTGCAAAAATTGCCCGTACTACCGCAACCCTTACCGCACCTGCTGTAGCTACGTCCCGGATATTTCCGAGATTAATACCCCCGATCGCGACCCAGGGAATCCGTATCTTCATGGCAGCCTGCTTCACGAATCGCAATCCTACAGATTTCACGTGCGGTTTGGTAGGCGTCATAAACACTGGACCGACACCGATATAATCTACCCTCTCGCTCACAGCCATCAACGCCTGCTTCAAACTATGCGTCGATTTCCCAATCCAAATCTTCAGCCCCGCCTGCTTCACCAGTCGGCGCGCCATCCAGATCGGCATATCACTTTGTCCCAGATGGACTCCATCTGCACCGGCCGCAAGTGCGAGATCCACGCGATCATTTACAAAAAAAAGCTTACGATTTTTTCTCGCAATCTTTTTGATCCTGAGCCCTAGCCGTATCAAAGCAGCATCAGCCAGCACCTTCGAGCGGAGTTGAACGATATCGGCTCCACCCTCATACGCCGCTTCGATCTTTTCAAGAACATCAGGATTTTCGGTTTTAAAATCCGTCACGGCGTAAAGACGAAAATTATCAAAAACTTTTTTCTTCCAATCCATAGCTTCAGTCCCAATACCTATCAATTTCAACGAAGTTGAAATTGGGGCTGTCCTTGTCAACCATTTTGGAAATGAGATTTCAGACAAGGACTGGCCAGTTTCAGGACCTTGATGATCCGTGTCGAGGAGCGTCCTTTGACGAGTGGAATACGTTTCACTTTTCCACCCCAGGAGAGCACTTCCCGGGTACCCACAATATCCTTGATTGCCCAGTCCGCACCCTTCACGAGCACGTCCGGTTTGATCTCCTTAATCAGTTCAAGCGGCGTCGGATCATTAAAAAGAATGGCATAGTCGACACAGGCGAGGGCGGTAAGAACTTTGATGCGATCTTGCTGGGGATTTACCGGCCGATCCGGATCTTTATAGGTTCTGACTGAACGATCCGTGTTCACGCCAACGATCAACACATCAGCAAACGCCCGGGCCCTTTGGAGATAGGTCACATGGCCAAGATGGAGAATATCAAAAGTTCCGTTCGTAAAGGCGACACGTTTCCCCTGCGCTTTGAGGCGCTGAACCATCGCAGGTAACTTGTTTTTCGTCAGGATCTTGGAGGCCATAATGTGAGCAAAGCTTCTGGGTTATCCGAAAAGGATCGTTTCTACAACCTCGCAAATCGCGTGAAGTGCCGACATATACACTTCCTGGATATGCGAAGTCTTGTGGGATTTGGCTATGAAGCAGATATCCACAGCATCCTTCAAGATGCCTCCGTCTTTACCGGTGAAACCAAGCGTAAGAATCCCCTGCTGCTTGGCCTGTGTGATCACGTCAAGGATATTGGGCGATCTGCCGCTCGTGGAAAGCACGACGAGAATATCCCCTTTTTTCCCGAGTCCTTCGATCTGGCGTGAAAAAACCTTTTCGAAGCCAAAGTCATTCCCGATCGCGGTAAGTGCCGCGGCGTCGGCCGCAAGCGCGATGGCCGGCAAACTCATGCGGTTTTTTTCAAATCGACCGATAAATTCAGCAGCAATATGTTGAGAATCCGAAGCTGATCCGCCGTTCCCGCACAAAAGCAGTTTGTGACCGGTCTTGAGGGCTTGGATGATGACATGTGTCATCTTGTCCAACACTTCATACTGAGCCGGACCAAACGTTTTCTGAAAAGCTTCCTGGTGCCCCTGAACGATGATTTCAAAAAAAGTTTTCATGGATTAGCCGAAAAAAACCTTGGCCAGCTCGTACATATCCGCCGGCACTGTTTTCAGTTCACCAACCGCTTCCTGAAGCGGTACGGCCACAATATCCCGACCGCAAAGACTAACCATATGGCCGAACTTACCCTCGTTAACAAGTTGAACGGCTTTCACGCCAAACCGGGTACCGAGCACACGATCAAAAGCCGTTGGCGTACCGCCGCGCTGAATATGACCAAGAACAGTTGAACGGGTCTCATACCCTGTTTTCTTTTCGATGAGTTTTGCGAGACGATCACCCACACCGCCAAGAAGGACATGCCCGAACGCATCAAGCTCTTTATTCGTTGTTATAAGCTCTTCGCCTTTAATCGCAAATCCTTCGGACACGGCGACAACGCTGAAGTTCTTGCCGCGCGCTCGTTGTTTCGTAATGTAACCACAGATCTCATCGATCGTCAGAGAAACTTCCGGAATGAGGACCACGTCTGCGCCGCCGGCAATTCCGGACTCAAGCGCGATCCAACCGGCATGCCGGCCCATGATCTCGACCACCATCACGCGATCATGCGATTCCGCCGTCGTACGGATCCGGTCCAGACATTCGGTCGCAATGTTCAAAGCCGTGTCATAACCGAACGTGTAATCGGTCGCATTCAAATCGTTGTCGATCGTTTTCGGAACGCCTATGATCGGCATCCCGTCTTTGAAAAGCTTGTTACCAGCACCAAGCGTATCTTCACCGCCGATCGCAATCACGCCATCCAATTTGTTCTTTTTAATTGTTTCGCGAACTTTCTCCGAATCCCCCTCCTTTTTGTAAGGATTTGTGCGGGAGGTCCCAAGGATGGTACCACCACGCGGAAGAATTTCCGCGACCGACTTCTCGTCCAGTTCCACAAAAACATTCTGAATGATCCCCTTCCAGCCTTGCCTAAATCCAATCACGTTCCAGCCCTTGGCTTTTGCCGACTGAACAACCCCGCGAATTACCGCATTAAGACCTGGACAATCCCCACCACCCGTAAGAATTCCGATACGTTTCATCAGCTGACTCCTTTAATTTTGGTCGAAGTCACCCGGTCCATGGGCCGGGCGAAAGTTAAAAATTTCGGACTATTTTTTTGAAGTTTCAAGATCCTGAAGACTCAACCCTGCGTCATCAATCCCCTTCACATCACAGATCACAATTAGCGAGTTCTCAAATCCAAGAAGCCGCTTGACGCGTTGTTGAACCTCCTGCTGCAACTCGGACAGAACCGCCGGTACATGCCCGCCCGCCCAAAGTACTAAACGAAGCTTTATTTCAACGTTCTTACCAGTGATATGAACCTTCGCCTTTACACTTTTAACGAGCGGAAAACGCTTAACGGCCTTCTCTGCCGTGTTTCCGAGCGTGTTGGCCGAGACCATCATCGGACCAATTTCGCTTTGAAAAAAAACCGCTTCGTTCGTGCGTCCTGCCTTTACAAGCATCTTTGCAAATGCAAGGCCGAGAACAATGAATACTAATCCGACCACCCCCACCTGAACAGACCGCCAGGAACTTTGATAGATCTCCTGAACTTTCAGGATCGCATCGTCAAATGCTAAAAGATGCAGTGAAACGATGATCATCAGACTGCCCAATGTTAGAAACGCGAAAATCACAAAAAGCTGGGCAAAGGCGTTGGCGATCTTCATTTCTTTTCGTTGCTTGATTCCGACTCGTCTGTTTTTCCTGCGCCAAAAATTGTCGATTCGATGAAGTTCGTGTTCACGGAGCCCTGGCGAAACCGCGGATGGCTCAGGATACGCGTGTGAAGCGATGCGGTTGTCTTAATCGGTTTCACTTCGATCTCGCGAAGTGCCCGAAGCATGATTGTGATCGCATCCTGGCGGTTCTTGCCGTGAGTGATCAATTTTGCAATCATGGAATCGTAAAACGGCGGGATCGAATACCCCGTGTAAACATGGCTATCCAGACGCACACCCGGACCGCCTGGCATACGCCAAACTTCGATCTTCCCGGGAGACGGCATAAAATTGTTGTCCGGATCTTCGGCGTTGATGCGACATTCGATCGCATGGCCCGCGATCACAACCTGTTCCTGTGTAAAACTTAGTTTTTCCCCAGCTGCGACACGCAGTTGCTCCTTCACAAGATCAAGTCCCGTCACCATTTCCGTAACCGGATGTTCGACCTGGAGACGCGTATTCATCTCCATAAAGTAGAAATCCTCATTTTTGTCGAGCAGGAACTCGATCGTTCCGGCATTCTCATATTTAAATGCCTTTGCCGCCCGAATGGCCGTATCGCCGATCTTCTTGCGAAGTTTGGCGTTCATGCCCGGCGCGGGAGATTCTTCGATGAGTTTTTGGTGGCGGCGCTGAATCGAACAGTCACGTTCTCCCAGGTGCACCACATTACCGAAACTGTCGGCCATAATCTGCACCTCGATATGGCGCGGCTCTTCAATGAATTTCTCGATGTAAACCTCGCCGTTGCCAAAGGCAGCTTCAGCTTCGGTTTGAGCCGTAAGGAATGCACTGATGAGCTTTCCATCATTGTGCGCAATTTTGATGCCCTTACCACCGCCGCCCGCGGATGCCTTGACAATGACGGGATAGCCCAGTTTTTTTGCCAGACGCAAGGCTTCTTCCTGGATCTTGACCGCTCCCTTGCTTCCGGGAATAATCGGGACCCCGGCTTTTTTCATCTCAAGTCTCGCGACCGATTTGTCGCCAGCCAGGCGGATGCTTTCGGGTTTTGGACCAATGAACTTGATCTGGCAAGATTCGCAGATCTCTGCAAAGTGCGCATTCTCGGCCAAGAACCCATAGCCCGGATGGATGGCTTCGACATCCGCGATCTCAGCTGCGGATATGAGGGCTGGAATATTGAGATAACTTTCGGAACTCGGGGCCTCGCCAACACAGATGGCATCGTCGGCCAGTCTCACGTGCAAGGATTCCCGATCCGCCTTGGAAAAAACCGCCACGGTTTGAATACCCATTTCATGGCAGGCGCGGATAATACGCACTGCAATCTCACCACGATTTGCTATTAGAATTTTTGAGAACATGATTTTCCCCGTATGAAGGGTTGTTGTTGAAGAAGATTTCGAGGTCAACCCTTTTTGATCTTTAGGATCGGTTGGTCGTATTCCACAGTCTGACCGTTCTGCACCAGAATCTCAATCACCGTGCCACTCAGTTCAGACTTGATCTCGTTCATGAGCTTCATGGCTTCAATAATACAAAGCACATCGCCATCTTTAATCACCTTACCGACACTCACATAAGCGGGCTGGTCCGGAGCCGGAGCCGCATAAAACGTTCCGACCATCGGCGAGCGCACAATCATCACACCTTCCTCAGCCACAGGTTGCACAGTAGTCGCGGGAACATTGGCCAAGGCTGGAGCATGCATAACCGTTCCGATCGGCGCTGTCATCGGTGGCGTACCCTGCATCACAATCCCACCATTCGGCATCTTTCGAAGTTTGATCTTCGCGTTGTCCTTCTCGATCTCAATCTCGCCAAGATTATGCTCGGCCATCAACTCTAAAAGTTCTTTGATCTCCTTAATATTCATTTTCTTTTCCTCGCAACAAGTGCCTTTTTCACGGATTTTTTGGAAGAACAAACAGGATTCGCTTTGAAAACATAGACCACGAGGCCCCGGAGGCCCAAAAGATAACTATCTTTACCGAACCCCGACACCTGGGCAATGCATGCCGGGGCGGTCATAGAATGCTGCCGGAAATTCTCACGCTTATAGATGTGACTTAAATGAACCTCCACAGCCGGAAGACCGCAAGCGGCCAAAGCATCGCGGATCGCGACGCTCGTGTGAGTGTAAGCGGCCGGGTTAATCAAAACCCCGGCGAATTCCCGGCGCGCACTGCCAATTCGATCCACGATCTCGCCTTCGTGATTGCTCTGAAGAATCTCAAGCTCCACATCGAGTACGTTAGCCTCTCTTGTAAGCGCTTCATTGATCTGTTTTAGCGTAACTCTGCCATAAACCGAGACTTCCCGCTCTCCCAAGAGCTGCAAATTTGGACCATGAATCACAAGAATTCTTATCATAAGAACATCCTTTTGAATTTCATCAAAGCAAGACTTTGATGAAAAATTCGGATTAAAAACTCCATCGCTGGCGCGATCTTAAACTATTCTTTCGGAGATCACATCATTTCCATTTCATCGACAGCCTGTTTTTTTAGGCCTCCCCGAAACGCGTACCAGACTCCCGAACCAATGCTGAACGAATAGATCACGATATCCATCAAAAGCGTCAGCGCAAGCGCCCGCTCCGGCGAAAGATAACGACTAAAAAGATACAGCACACTCGCTTCCCTCACGCCGAGCCCGCCGATTGAAGGTGCCATACTAACGATGGAAATAACGGGTATCAAGATAAAAAACTTCCAGAAGTTGATACCAGCACCGATAGAGAGAGCGATCCAGTAATTCGCGGCGATAAAAACAGCCTGTCCCACAAAAGAAAGCAGTATCGCCATCAGAACAGGACCGTGATGATGTCGATAACCGTAGATTGCATGATAAACCTCGGCGAGTTGCATCTTCCACTTTTCGTTCGGGATGAGCCATGCGAGACCTTTAAAGAGACGGGCAAAACGTCGGCTTGCAAAAAAAGCGACGGCGAACACAAGCACCCCGCAAGCCCCGTAAACCGCGAAATCGATGTAAGAGCTTTCGGCCTCCTTGCTAAAACACATCAGTCCGATCCAGGCCATAATAATAAGCGCCACAAAACCAAGCAGACGGTCTAGCAGAATTGAAGTCGCCGACTCAATCTTTTTACCGGAATGCTTGTAAGCGTAAAAAACCTTGACCACATCCCCTCCCACGGAGGAAGGTAGCATCAGATTGTAGAAGAGTCCCACGAAACCAAGGTGATAACACTCCCGGAAGGTCATGCGAATGTCCTGGACCCTGAAAACCCACTGCAGACGAATAGCGAGAATGGCAAGACCGACAAAATAGCCGGCGATCGCGGCAACGAGCCAGCCCCACACGACCTCGTGGCGAAGAATGGCCATGGATTCATGAAGCTTATCGCGCATGAAAAAGATGATAAGCGCTATCGCAGCAAAGCTGATAGCGAAACGGAGGAGCTTGCTTTTAGTGCCGCTCATACACTCTGGGAAAATTTGATCTGAAGTTGTGTGAGGAGCGTTTCAATCATTTTCTTTTCGTCGTCACTCAAATTCCCCTGCGTCTTGTCACGGAGCGCGATCAAAAGATCGATGGCTTCTTTGGCCCCTTCGGGATTGAGCTCGGTTTGCTGGGTCATGGGATTAGGAATCTCTCCGAGGTTCATGAGAGCTTGATACCCAAGCGATTGCACGAGACTCAGGAAAGTCTTTGATGTCTCGATGGATTTGGATTTGGCGGCAGGCTTGGCAGAAGCTGCTTTAACCTTGATACTTTCCGCCTGTTCCTTCCAACTTTCATCCACCTTCTTTTCGGTAAAACGTATGTCTTTGTCCGGTTCCATAAGCCCCTCCGTGAACCACTACAACCTCTGAAAAAAAAGAGGTTCGTGACCGAGTGGGGATCTGGTGGCCACGAACCTCTGCAGGTGAGTCGAGACCCGTAAGTCTCGCATGCAAGTATTA
>JBAZJC010000012.1:0-23955 GCA_041651495.1 Candidatus Omnitrophota bacterium
TGTAAAGACGCGGCGAAGTGTTTTTGCTCTTGTGGCAGATATAGCCGCGGCAACCAGGATCGCCAAATGTGCGGCCGGGCTTCATATCGGAGCAAAGAATTTTGATGATACGGAGAGGCTGGTTACGCAGGCTGCAATCGAACGGTCTTTTCTTGTGATCCTCGACTTTGAAAAACGTGAGGCTGAGGCATTTCGGGCACTCAACGAATTACATAAAAATGCCGATCTACAAAGTATCCCTGTGGTGGGATTTGTGACGCAGGCGAAGGTGATGGTAAAGTCTGAGGCCGAGAAGGCCGGTTGTTTCCGGGTCTATATGAAAACAGAATTTGGTAGAGAACTACCGGATCTGATTGCGAGGTATGCAGTATGATCCTGCATTTTGGCCACGATCTTCCCGTAGAAGAGATAAAAACGTTGAACTGCGAGTCTCCGGCCTTCACGTCGGAAGAAATGCGCATTATCAGAAGCCAGATTCGCAAGAATATGGCGGTGATCGATGATCACATCCGTCGGATCGACCTTTTTGTAAACCACGAACATCATACGTCGCGTACAGGATTGATCGAGCAATTGCATGAACGTCTTTGGGTCCTGATGGAAGAGAATGACACTTTTCGCAAAGTTTTATGGAGACAATACCAACGCCTAGGAGAAAGCCCGACATGAGCCAGCGCGTCACGACCCTGATCCTTGGCGGTGGACAGGGAAAGAGGTTGTTTCCGCTCACGAGTTACCGTTCCAAACCCGCCGTTCCGATCGGCGGTAAATACCGTCTGGTCGACATTCCGATCTCGAATGCCATCAATTCAGCTCTCCGGCGCATCTTCGTCCTGACACAATTTAATTCTGCTTCGCTACACCGGCATATCCACCGGACCTATCCGTATGAGGCATTCACAAAAACGAGTGTGGAACTTCTCGCAGCCGAGCAAACGACTGAGAACACAGACTGGTTCCAAGGAACCGCGGATGCGGTTCGAAAATGTATGCCGCATTATCGTGCGGATGCCACAGATATTTTCTTGATCCTTTCCGGAGATCACCTTTACCGGATGAACTACAGAGAAATCCTGGGGTTCCATGAGATGCAACGGGCAGACGTGACAATTGCGACAGTTCCGGTACCGGAGCGACTCGTCAAGGGATTTGGCGTCATGAAGCTTCAAAAGGACGGCCAGATCACGGATTTTCTTGAAAAGCCCACCAAGAACGATGATGTGGGATCTTATGCCATGCCCAAACCTCTTTGCGATCTTTATCGCGTGAAGACAAAGGGTTCTATGTATCTTGCGTCGATGGGGATCTATGTTTTCAACCGCGACGTGCTTTTGGACGTGCTCGCCGGAAGCGAAAAAGATTTTGGTAGAGAAATCATCCCGAAAGCAATCAAGAACTACAAGGTTTTCGGCCACGTGTTTACGGGTTATTGGCGCGATATCGGGACGATTGGGAGTTTTTATGAAGCGAGCATCGAACTAACAAGTGCAAACCCGTCGTTTAGTTTTCTCTCTCCGGAGGGGCGCATCTTTACCCGTCCTAGGTTTTTGCCGCCTTCCAAGATTCTCGGGACGGAACTGGACCATGTTTTGATGTCCGAAGGCTGCACCCTGACAGGTGCTAAGATCCGTCAATCGGTTGTGGGTCTGCGGTCGGTTGTCGGGACAGGAACCGTAATCGGTAAAAGTATTCTTATGGGAAATGACTATTACGAGTGGCCGGATCCGTCTCAGGATCACCGGATTGGGGTGGGCAAGAACTGCGTGATCGAAAATTGCATTGTCGATAAAAATGTATCAATCGGGGATGGCGTCAGTATCACGAACTCCAAGGCGATCAACGAGAAAGATGGCGACCACTACTACATTCGCGATGGGATCGTGATCATCCCGAAGGGTGTCCATATCCCACCCGGTACAAAGATTTAAATTAAAACCACATTTTTAATTGGACAGGCTGATGCTTAAAATCAGGTCAAGGTTTGCCGGGATGCATTTAAAACAGGTTTTAACGCAGTGAGAATTATGGACGGTAAACAGTCAAGGAAGCTGGCAAGTTTTTGCTTTTTTTTTCTCGTTTTTTTTCTGACACTTTTCCCCTTTGCAGTTGCTCAGCAGGAGGTTGGGTCTGAAGAGCACAGGCAAGAGGCTTCTGCGCCGCAGACCCAGGCGACGATGGCTTCCCTTTTCGGTCGCGGGGCCAGAATGCCGGGAATCCCTCGCATTAGCGGAACGATAGCGCTTCCCGGCTTCAACAATTCAGAAATGACAATCGATGACAGGACATTGCACGCAGTTCAACGCGGGGAGCGTTCTTCAGGGCGCGGGGAACACTGAGTCCGTTCCTTACGCGCGTCCTCGGAGTTCAATAATTTGCTTTTTCCAACCTAAAGAGTGCGAATGTCGCGAAGAAGATGTTCCCACCCCACGCACTCAAGAACGGAAAGAGTTTTCCGGCTTTTCCCAAAGCAAGTAAAACGGCATCACTTACATGGAATGCAAACACCATGGCTGCGCACACCAGAACGCTCGTAGCGATCGCCTTGCGGTTACGCACGGTCCCCAGGAAGGGAATAGCGAGAAGCAGCATGACGAGCCCCTTCCAGGGTGCAGCCATACGGTTATAAAGATCCACTTTCTCTGAATACACGGAAATGCCATTTTCCTTGAGTTTATCGATTGTGTATTTGAGTTCGTGATAAGAAAGAAAGGCGCTATCGCTTGCCGTGTTGATCAAGTCCCGCGGCGTGATCGTAACATCCGAATAACTTTTTTTCGGGATGATCAAAGGTTTTCCGAGGACGTCGCCCTGGACATCCGTTTGATATTCTGTGATTCCTTCAAAAAGCCACTGGTCGCCGGTCCAGGTTCCTTTTTGCGCGAAAATTTTTTGTGCAGTATGACGAGTCACAGGGTCCAGCCAGATGATGATCGCGTCCTCGACGGTCTTGGGCCTTGGGGAGAATTTCCGGAAATAGTAAAGCGTATTGCCTCCGGAATAATAAGTAACGTTCTTAAAAGTTTTTCGGTCCTTGTTGTCTTTTTTCTTTTCGATGTATATCTCCAGAAGCTCGTTGGCCGTGCGGGAAGTTTTCGGCACTACGCGGTCGGCAACGAGGAAGGTGATGATACCGAGTAAAAGACCCAGGAAGATCATCGGCCGGACAATGGTCAAAATCTTGAGGCCAGCGGCTTTCATGGCCATAAGCTCGTTGTGAAGGCCAAATTGGACCAAAAGGAAAATGGTCCCGAGCCACACGGCCCATGCAATGGTCTGGGTGAACGAGATTGGGATGAGCGACAGATAATAACGGAGGATAATCAGAATCGGGGTCTTGTTCCTCAGGAGTTCATCAAGGTTGTCAAAGAGATCGGCCACCAGGATCAAGAAAATAAGTGTGAGAGAGCAGAAAATGATCGGGAAGATCAATTCCCGTACAAGATACCGGTCCAGGACTTTCAAAAGAGTTTCTCCTTCGGAGTTGGGCGTTATGAAGCCAGCACCATTCTCGGTTAAATTTTAAGGGTGAACGGTCCCAATGCCAATCAATCGAAGCAGAGCTGAGATTGGGGCCGTCCAAACTACCATCATGAAAAAGAAAAATAAAGTTTGGACGGTGCAGCCCCAATTTCAACAAGTTGAAATTGATGGGCATTGGAACAGTATCTTATCTGTGCTCGGAATGAATCTCAAACTGTTTTTCTCGGCGGACGTGATGGTTCTCGCAAGCGCTAGGAAATCCACACGCTTGGCACCGTGGAGCTTTAGGAGACGGGCCGCTTCATTTGCAGTTGCGCCAGTGGTCAGAACATCATCCAAGAGCAGAAAAGATTTACCTGGGACTTTCGCGGGGCGTTTTAGCTTGAAGGCACCATAAACATTGATTGCACGCTCATGCTGGCTAAGAGAAGTTTGACTTGGGATGGAACGATGCTTGATCAAAAGGGATCTTTCGATGGGCGGTGTGAGCCAAGGCTCCAGCATCGTTGCGAGAATCTCCGCCTGATTAAAATGTCGTTTCATGAGTTTTAGGCGATCAATCGGAATGGGAAGAATAGCATTGTACCAAAAGTCGGAGGTGACGGCCTGCGCGAGCCCGATCACGCGTTTTTGACAGGCCTTGAGAAGATAATCTTTGCGTGCGTACTTGACGCCGTGCAACAATTCCTTGACCGGGGAGCCGTAGGCGTAAACGGTCCAGGCATGGTCCAGGTATTCAAAACAGTCGTCAACCAAAGTTTTTTCTATGGTCCAGGCAAGGGCGTCCAAGTCTCCAACGCAGTGCTCACAGAGGATCTTCTCCTCAATGTCGAGATTGGTGTGGCATACTTCGCACATTGTAGGATAGAAGAGGCGGATGAAGGCTTCTAAGTAGTGACGGAACATAAGAGACATTCTACCATAAAAAAATCGGGGAACGCGGAACAGGGAACGTTGAACGTGAGGTGTCGCGTTTTTTCGTTACCCGTTTCCTGTTGTCCGTTCTCCGAAGCGACGCGCTATTATTCCTTTGCCTCAGGACGGGTTTTCCGTATAATACCGCCCTCATTCAATCCACACACCAGAGAGGGTGAAGCCGAGTGTTAAAAGTCGACGTTGGAAGTCACGAGCCGCTTGAGCGGGCCTTGAAGCGCCTGAAAAAGAAGATGGAACGCGAAGGGATCCTGAAGATCCTGAAGGCGCGGAAGAATTACGAAAAGCCCAGCGAGAAGAGGCGTCGTAAGTCCCGCATGTCCAAGTCCCGTAAATTCAGTTTTTGACAGGGCACCATCCGCAGAAGTTTTCCATTCACAGCAGCGGGCGAAGACCGCGCATTTCCATATTGTGGAAATGCGCTTCTTCTTTTGATATGATAAACACCTAACATGGGCTGCCACAAAGACTTTGATGCGGGTCAATAGCGAAAGGGCGACGATACCCCACAACTTATGACAACAAAATTCCAAGGTTTCCCCGGGATGGAGGACATTCTCCCCGGTGAGATCGAAAAATGGCAATGGATCGAGGAAAAAGCACGTATTTTCTTCGAAGCCCATGGATTTAAAGAGATCCGCACACCCATCCTTGAACCTACCGAACTTTTTGTTCGTTCCATCGGCCAGGCCAGCGATATTGTCCACAAGGAAATGTTCTCGTTTAAGGATCGCGGGGAGCGTGATATGACTATGCGTCCCGAAATGACGGCATCCGTCGCGCGTTCGGTAATCGAAAAAGGGCTTCTCAAAACATCAAAATCTCTCCGGCTTTATTATATGGGTCCCATGTTCCGTGCGGAGCGCCCCCAGGCGGGCCGCAAACGACAGTTCCATCAGATCGGTGCCGAGATCATTAATGAAAAAGGTCATTCACCTGATGGGGATACTCACGTCGATTATGAGATCATCGCACTTCTTTACCGGTTTCTCCAATATGCCGGTCTCAAGAATATCCAGTTGAACTTGAATGATCTTGGCGAGGAAGCAGACCGCGCGAAAATCAGGAAATCACTCTCAGAGTACTTCTCAAAAGAAAAGGCAAAGCTTTGCAAAGACTGCCAGTGGCGGCTTGAGAAAAACGTGCTCCGCATTTTTGATTGTAAAATTCATGACTGTCAACCTGTGCTCAATAAAGCCCCCTGGGAAAGTTTCGCTCCTTTGAGCAACAATTTCAAGTTAATCACCGCAAAGTTAGATAGTGTTGAAATCCCTTACGCAGTGAATCGCCGGTTAGTGCGTGGTCTTGATTATTACAACGGAATAGTTTTTGAGATTACGGCTGAAGGGCTCGGGGCACAGAATGCTGTTGCGGGTGGTGGCCGGTATGACCATCTTTACAAGGACCTCGGCGGCAGCGATACGCCTTGTACGGGTTTTAGCATTGGTATGGAAAGGCTACTTGTGGCGTTGGAAGTCCAAAACCCGCAAATTTTTGAAGCGATAAAAACCCATTGCGTTTATCTCGCTCCGTTTGAAGAAACCCCTGAAGTCTTAAAAAAATTTAACGAATATAAACTTGCTTTGAGAGAACGTAGAATTCGGGTTGAGACATTGGCACGAGTCTGTTCTCTGAGTACACATCTCAAAAAAGCGAATCAACTAGGTGTTCGTTTTGTCCTGATTTTAGGGGCTAAAGAAATTGGAAATCAAAAAGTAATTGTCAAAGATCTTTCGAAGAAAGGTCTAGAAGGACAGGAGTTGATCAACCAGGAGCTGATCAATAGTGATATTAATAGCGTGGTATCTTATTTAAAGGAAAAGATGACTTTATGCTAAGAACAGTGACCTGCGGTGAATTAAACAAAAGTTTTGTCGGAAAACAGGAGACCCTGACCGGATGGGTGGATACCCGTCGCGATCACGGAAATCTCATCTTTGTGGACTTGCGCGACCGCTGGGGTGTAACGCAGATCGTTTTAAATCCTCAGACCAATCCTGAAATGCATAAAAAAGCGGAGTTGCTACGCTCGGAATTCGTAATCCGTGTAAAAGGGAAAGTAAGCACTCGTCCGGCTGGGACCGTGAATTCCAAAATCCCAACCGGAGAAATCGAGCTTCAAGCCGAAGAACTTGAAATTTTGAATGCTTGTCTTCCGATGCCTTTCGAGCTTGATGAAAAAAATGTGGGCGAAGAACTCCGGCTCCAGTACCGGTTTCTGGATCTCCGTCGCAAGGAAATGATTCGCAATCTTACGCTTCGCCACCGCGTGACCAAATTGGTTCATGAATATCTGGACAAGCAAGGTTTTATCGAAGTCGAAACGCCTTACCTGACAAAGAGCACACCGGAGGGCGCCCGCGATTTTCTCGTACCGTCGCGTCTGAATCCCGGAAGTTTTTACGCGTTGCCGC
This sequence comes from Candidatus Omnitrophota bacterium, assembly GCA_041651495.1. GTDB lineage: Bacteria > Omnitrophota > Omnitrophia > Omnitrophales > Aquincolibacteriaceae > Aquincolibacterium. Next base: position 6,828 of record JBAZJC010000012.1, read on the forward strand.
AGTCGCCGCAGCTTTTTAAACAGCTCCTTATGGTCGCGAATTATGACCGTTATTATCAGCTCGCCCGTTGTTTCCGTGACGAAGATCTTCGCAAGGATCGTCAACCCGAACATACCCAGATCGATCTTGAGATGTCTTTCATTGATGAAGAGGACATCATGGGTATCGTAGAAGGTATGGTCGCGCACGTTTTTAAGCACACCAAACAAACCGACATCAAGCTTCCGCTGCGTCGCATGAGTTACAAAGAAGCTATGGGAAAATATGGGTGCGATAAACCCGACCTTCGCTACGGGATGGAGATTTGTGACCTCACGCCGGTTTTCGAAAAAAGCGGGTTCAAGATTTTTGATGAAACAATCGCAAACAATGGCCAGATCCGGGGACTTGCGTTCACGCCGCCGGCGGGTGTGGAATTCTCGCGTAAGGACTTTGATGATCTCACACGGTGGATTAAGACTTACGGGCCTAGGGGACTGGCTTGGTTCAAGGTTGTGGGACCGGATCAGGTCGAATCGCCGATCCAGAAGTTCTTTGATGTCGCGCGTATTGGGAAAATGGTCCAGACGGTGGGCGCCAAGCCCGGCGATATCGTTTTCATGGTCGCCGACAAGTTCAAGATCGCGGTCGTGGCCCTTGGAGCGCTTCGCTGCTTCCTTGCCGAAAAATACGGCAAGGTCCCGGAAGGAAAGTTCGAACTTCTTTGGGTCGTGGATTTCCCGCTTTTTGATTGGAACGAGGAAGAAAAACGCTATGATGCCTGCCATCATCCGTTCACGTCACCTAAGCCGGAGGATGTGCCGCTTCTCGAGACGGATCCTCTAAAGGTGAGGGCGCGCGCCTATGACCTTATCTGTAACGGTACGGAAATGGGTGGGGGCAGTATCCGTATCCATGACCGGGCGGTGCAGTCCAAAATTTTCGACCTCTTGAATTTGACACCCGAACAGGCGGAGGCACAGTTCGGGTTCCTTTTGAAAGCGCTCTCTTTTGGGGCACCGCCACACGGCGGGCTGGCCATCGGGCTCGATCGTTTTGTGACGCTTCTCCTGGGGCTGGAGTCGATCCGGGAAGTGATCGCGTTTCCCAAGACGCAGAAGGGTACTTGTCTTATGACCGACGCACCGTCAGCGGTGCGCGAGGACCAGCTCAAAGAACTCAGCATCGCGGTGAAACTTAAACCCAATTCTCCGTCAAAAAATTTAAAGGTTAATTGGACTAATCCTGGCAACCTCCCATCAGAAGAAAATAAATGCCAGGATAAGCCCAAAGCATAGAAAGGTCTTTGTCTTGCAAAAACTGATCAAACTGCATTCCAACGAAGAAGCGAAGGCTCTTTATGGCAATCTGGACCAGAATGTCCGGCAAGCTGAAAAGGACCATCGCGTCAAGATTGTAGCTCGTAATGATCGGATAAAGATCATGGGCGACAAAAAGAATGTGGAAGAGGCCAATCGTTTCTTTGTCCGGATGCTCGAGGTGATCCGCAGGGGCGGCCGCTTGCCGGAAAAAACGAACGCCGAAGCCAGTTCTCAAATCGAAGCCCATGTTACGTCTCCACAGGGCGGGGGGATCCATTTTTTCCATCGCGGAAAAGTGATCCAGGCGCGAAGCGAGAACCAACTTGCATATCTGAAAGCCATGCAGACACACGATATTGTAATCTCCATCGGCCCTGCGGGTACCGGAAAAACCTATCTTGCCATGGCTGCAGCCATTGAGGCACTCAAGAAAAAATATGTGGCCCGTATCATTCTGACGCGCCCCGCAGTCGAAGCCGGAGAAAATCTCGGGTTTTTGCCCGGAGATCTTGCGGCGAAAGTAAATCCCTATCTCAGGCCGCTTTATGATGCGCTTTATGACATGCTTGAGTTCGATGAGGTGACCCGTTACACCGAGCGAGGGGCAATTGAAATCGCACCGATTGCATATATGCGCGGACGAACACTCAACGATTCTTATATCATCCTCGATGAGGCACAGAACTGCACGCACAGTCAGATGAAGATGTTCCTTACGCGGTTGGGGCAGACCTCCAAGGTTGTGATCACGGGGGATATCACCCAGATTGATCTGCCGTCTCCGAAGAAATCCGGGCTTGTCGAGATCCGCAATATTCTCGCCGATATCCCGGACATCCAGTTTATCTATTTGAACGAGACAGATGTAGTGCGCCATCCGCTTGTGCAAGAGATCATCAAGGCGTATGAAAAGCACGAACGCAAAAAAGCCCAGGAAGAATCCTAAAGCCGGTTTTGTGAAATTACACACTTTCAAGGTACTGGGGACAAAGAATTAGTGAATATCTGCACTCAGGGGCGTTTATCGAGGTTTTCTCATGGCGTATGAGATCTACCTGAAACAGGATTGTCCACGGATCAAGGTCTCGGAGGCCACGCTTAGGAAGATCGCCGCGAAAATCCTGAAAGACCTTGGTTTTAAAAAAGCGGTTCTGAGCGTGGTTCTCGTTGACGGCTCTGAAATGCGCAAACTCAACCGTCGTTATCTTCGTCACGCATGGTCAACGGACGTCCTCGCGTTCAGCCAACAGAAATCCCCAGGACACCTGAGAGAAACGCTCCCCGCAAAAGTCCTTCGCCGCAAAGATATCGATTTTCTTGGGGACATCGCGCTCTGCCTCCCCACGATCCGTGCGCAGGCCAGGGAATACGAACACACCTTTGAAGAGGAGCTTCACTATTGCCTTTGCCACGGGATCCTGCATCTTATGGGCTACGAGGACAAGGACCGCGCCGCGTTCAAGACGATGCATCGCAAACAAAGCCAGATCCTCTCGCACGTGAAAAAGAAAAAAATCTAGCACTGCGTTGCTATTAAATTTAAAGGGTTCGCAGTGCTAGCACCGTTAACCCATAAAAATAAATGGAGAACGGTACTAGTAAATGAGCATCCACAAGACCGAAGCCCTTGTCCTGAGGACCATGCCGTTCCGCTCCAGTTCCCTCATTGTGACTTTTTTCACGCCGCAGTTCGGGAAAGTACGCGGGGTGGTAAAAGGCGTGCACCGGGAAGGGGAGATCCGCCAGGCGGGTTTCGAGCTGTTCACACACGCCGAGTATGTCTTTTATGAAAAAAAACGTTCGGATCTTCATCTCATCTCGGACGTTTCAATCCTTGAAAGTCATCATGCGCTTCGTGATCGACTGGACGGAATCGCGTATGCCGGTTACTTCTGTGAGTTGGTGGACGAGTTGACTGAGGTTCAAGACCCGCACCCGAAAATTTTCGATCTATTGAAGAAAACTTTCCGCTTTTTGCCCATCATTCCGCCCCCGCGTCTCGAGACGGTTTTTGTGACACAACTCCTCAGGGAAATGGGCTGGCTCCCCTTTCTTGAAAGCTGCCTGGACTGCGGCGCGAAGCCTCTTGAGAAAGGCTTCTTTTCTATCCGTCATGGGGCGCTCATCTGTGAGCATTGCCGTTCAAAGGATACGGCCGCGCTGTCCGTGGGTTCCGGTGTGCTTGCGGTTCTGCGTTCTTATAGCAAGGACGCACTAGAGGATTGCCTTCGCGTCTCCCATAGCTCTGTACTCGAAAATCAGATCAGGACTCTCATTACCACCTTCCTCAATTACCGTCTCGGAAAAGTCCTCAAAACCCGCAAATTTCTCGATTCTATCCATGCCGTTCTGAAGTCTGTCTAGCCCCCACGGCTTGTTCGTTTCCTTGACTTGTGCACGCTAAAACAGTAGTATTTTTTCACCTATGAAACTACGTAAGGTTTTTTCCTCTCTCAATTGGGCACAAGCACTTGCGCTCTTCGTTCTGTTTTCTGTTGAGGCTGGCCCTGCCTATGCCGGGTCATTTGAATCCAGTGATTGGATCCACGAGTCCACTTATCTTGGAAAGATCTCCCAAAAGTTAGGATTCGGATTTCTCAATATCACGGCTGGCTGGACTGCTCTCTTTTTTGAACCTGCCAGAGATCAGAATTTCTTCGTAGGTATCGGCAAGGGAATAGTTTACACTTTCACGAACACGGCCGGCGGTATCCTTCATGCGGCGACGTTCCCCATACCGTTTGACATTCCGTTACCCCACGGTGGAATTGCTTATGAATATAAAAGATAAGAAGCCCTTTGTAGTGCTAGTCGTGTCTATTGTTCTTTTTTTGTCTATCGTAATGCCCGCATATGCAGTATCTCCCTGGATGGCAAAACAAAGCTATGGAGGGAAGACCTGGGGAAAATTCTGTTTTGGTATCAAGAATTCTTTGTTAGGCTGGATGACACCGTGGGCTGAAGCCAAGAATCCGAGGTATCAAGTACAATGGATTGGTTATTCGGCAGGGATCGGTGAAGGAGTGGTCTATATGGCCGGAGGGGTAATTCATCTCGCTACTTTTTTCATCCCCGTGGATTTTCCGGATATGGGTTACGGGTTGCCGATTCCGGATCCGGAACGAGTCAAGAACCCTCCCAAACCCTACGCTCCCTACAGTAAAAAACAAAAACATTTTTTCATTTTTTAAAGAGAAGAAAAAGCTTTTAGTGAAAGTCCAGCCGGTTGTTTGTGCATCCTATTTCCAAGCTTTCTGAAGTCTGATATAATCCCCACTCGATAGTACGGTCATTTTTCAAGCTCTCCAGGAAAGGATCCTATGTTTAAACCGCTTACGATCGAACCGACGGGACGATTGCAGAAACTGCCGCCTTACCTTTTTGCAGAGATCGACAAAAAAAAGCGCGAACTCATCGCTAAGGGAAAAGACGTAATCGATCTCGGGGTCGGGGATCCTGACATTCCAACGGCAGATTTCATCGTTGAGGCCCTGAGTATTGCAGCGAGAAATCCGCGCAATCACCGTTATGCTCTCGACCAGGGGATGCCGGAATTTCGTCATGCAATCCGTGATTGGTTCCAGCACCGCTTTGGTGTGAAACTTGATCCTGATAAAGAGATCCTTCCACTCATCGGTTCCAAAGAAGGTATCGGGCATCTACCGCTCGCAGTCCTGGATCCAGGAAAAGTCTGTCTTATTCCGGACCCCGGCTATCCGGTGTACCGTTCAGGCACACTTTTTGCTGAAGGCATTCCCTACACAATGCCGCTTCTGGAAAAGAATCATTATCTTCCGGATTTCGATGTAATTCCGGAAGATGTCCTGAAGAACACAAGGCTCATGTTTCTCAATTATCCAAACAATCCGACCTCGCAGGTTGCGGACAAGGCTTTTTTTGAAAAGGCTGTGGCGTTCGCACACAAGCACGGGATTCTGATTGCTCATGACGCGGCCTATTCAGAAACGACGTACGAGGGGCTCAAGTCGCCAAGCATTCTTGAGATCCCCGGCGCCAAAGAGATCGCGGTGGAACTTTTCTCGCTTTCAAAAACTTACAGCATGACCGGCTGGCGTGTGGGCTTTGCGGTCGGGAATGCGCAAGTGTTGACGCTTCTCGCGAAGGTGAAGTCGAACCTGGACTCCGGTATTTTTCAGGCGATCCAGATCGCGGGGATCAAAGCGCTTCAGGACGGGCAGAAGGAGTTGGAGAAGAACCTCAAAATCTATCAAGAGCGACGTGATCTTCTGGTACAAGGGTTCCGGGACCTTGGCTGGAAGATCGAAGCGCCGAGGGCCACTTTTTATGTCTGGATCCCAGTGCCGGCGGGTTATACTTCCGCGGAACTGGCCCTGAAATTCCTGGAAGAGCTGAACATCGTTGTGACGCCTGGCAACGGCTTTGGGCCTAACGGGGAAGGATATTTCCGGATCTCCTTGACCGTCGCCGAATCGCGGATCATGGAGGCTCTCGATCGTATCAAGAAAAGCCATCCGCATCATTCGAAGTTTTAACATTCAAGAGATTCACCTTTTACACATCAGGTGTGTGAAGGGGCGAACAAAACCATGAGCAAAATCTTCATCGGGGTCGGCTCTAATCTCGGAGATCGCGCAGGTTATCTTGAATTCGCTAAAAAAGAACTCCTTTCGGTTGCGGGTCTTACGAATCTGCGTTGCTCTCCGGTCTATGAAACCGAACCCATGGCCGCCGAGGGCGGTTTGTTTCTGAACGCAGTATGGAGTTTCGAAACGGATTTTTCGCCGGAGGATCTTCTGAAAAAAATCCAGGAGATCGAGGCCAAGGCGAATCGTCAGCAAAATAAATCTAATGAAGCACGGACACTCGACTTGGATATCCTTTTTTATGGAGACCAGGTAATCCGGGAGCTTGGAATAACTGTGCCGCATCCGCGGCTTCATGAACGTGCATTTGTGCTCATGCCATTTTGTGATTTGGAACCCGAATTTATTCATCCAGTACTTAAGAAAACGATCAGAGAATTACTGAACAATCTACACTTCGGGAAACGGGGAACGGGCAACGTAAAACAAATCCGTTCGACGTTTCCCGGGGACCGTTCCCCGAAGGAAAAATGAAACTCATTCGAAATCCTAAAAAACTTCAGGCATTTTTAGAGCAAAAGCGACGGAAGGGGCAAAGTGTGGGCTTTGTTCCTACCATGGGAGCATTGCATGAAGGGCATTTGTCGCTTGTTCGTGCCTCGAACCGCGAGAATGATGTCACCATTGTGAGTATTTTTGTCAACCCCACGCAGTTTGGACGGAATGAAGATTATGCGAAATACCCGCGCGTCTTAACTGAGGACATAAAAAAGCTCCGGCCGGTCAGGGTTGATTATCTTTTTTGTCCTCCGGTCGCAGCTATGTATCCCGAGGGTTATGCAACTTTTGTGGATGTCAGCCCCAGACTCGCGAATGTCCTTTGCGGGAAATTCAGACCCGGGCATTTTCGCGGCGTAGCGACCGTGGTGGCGAAGCTCCTTAACATCACGGGGCCTTGCCAACTTTATCTCGGTGCCAAGGATTTCCAGCAAACCACCATCATCCGTCAGCTCGTGCGTGATCTGAACATGAAAACTAAAGTCCGCGTGATGCCGACAGTGCGGGAAAAAGATGGTCTGGCCCTGAGCTCCCGGAACGGTTATCTCAGTCCTGACGAACGACGTCGAGCCATTGCGATCTCCCAAGTGCTTTTTGCATTTAAAAAAGATCTTTTGCAGAAAAAGAAAGGCGTCGCAAATTCAAGGACCCAAGCACTTCGGGAATTGGAAAAAAACGTGGACCGGGTGCAATATTTTGAAGTCGTGGACCCTGGGACGCTTGCACCGGTCAAAAAGCATCAGAAGAAAATAGCTGTATTAACGGCTTGCTTTGTCGGCAAGACAAGGCTGATCGATAATGTTATAATCCACACCTAGTTGACAACTCATCGCTAAAATTTATAAATCGAGGATTTATGCAGAGACAAATGTTGGGTGGAAAGATCCACCGTGCGACCGTCACCGAGGCGTGTATCAATTACCCCGGCAGTATCACGATCGATAAGAAGCTTATGGACGGGGCGGACATTCTTCCCTATGAAAAAGTCCTGATCGCGAATCTCAACAATGGTTCTCGCATCGAAAGCTACGCCATTCCGGGGCCAGCAGGGTCCGGCGTGATCTGCCTGAACGGTGGTGCGGCCAAGCACGGGAAAGTAGGTGATATTGTTATCATCCTGACCTTTGTGGTGCTTACGACCTCGGAAGCCCAAAAGCACAAACCTAAAGTCGTTTTCGTCGATTCCAAGAACCACATCGTGAAGAATAAAAAATGAAAAAAAAGATCAAGGTTGGGATCATCGGAGGTGGGACGATCGGGACGGCGCTTGCGCATGCGGTGGTGACGGACCTCCGGGCTTTTGCGCAGCTTAAGTTTCTGTGCGAAAAACACAAGGAAAAAGCGGCTGCGCTTCAGGAAAAATACAAATTTTATGCCCGCCTGGTTCCGCTGACCGAACTGGTTCGCCGCTCGGACCTGATCATTGAGGCCGCATCGCCCAAGGTGGCGGCGCAGGTCGTGAGACTTGCTTGCGAATGGAATAAAAAAGTTCTTATCATGAGTGTAGGCGGACTGCTCCAGTCGCAGGTTGTCGAACTCCTCAAAAAGAACCGGTCCCGGATCTTTTGTCCCTCCGGTGCGATCACGGGCGTGGACGGTGTCCTGGCTGCGGCGAATGGAAAGATCCGGAAAGTCCGACTGATCACGCGCAAGCCTCCCGAAGCGTTGATGGGTGCAGCATATTTTCTCAAGAAGAAATTCCCGGTCCTCAAAACTTTCACCGAAGAAAAGTGTATCTTCCGAGGCGCGGCGATCGAGGCTATTGAACAATTTCCGCAAAATATCAATGTTGCGGCTGTCCTGAGCCTTGCGGGGATCGGCCCTGAGCGTACGCAGGTGGAGATCTGGACCTCGCGCTCCTACAAAGGCAATCGGCACGAGATTCTGGTGGAAGGGGATTTCGGTACGTTCACTACCATCACGCAGAACAAGCCCGCGCCCGGAAATCCAAAAACAAGTTATTTAGCCATCCTCGCCGCGATTGCCACGCTCAAAAAAGCTTTTGCCTCTGTTCGCGTCGGAACCTGAACGGACCAGCTTGGGGAATTCTGCGCATGGACGAATTTATTGAAGTCCGTGGAGCACGAGAACACAATCTCAAGAATTTATCTCTCAGGATTCCTCGCAACAAGGTCACGGTCATTACCGGTCTTTCTGGTTCCGGGAAATCCTCACTTGCATTTGATACCATCTATGCTGAAGGCCAGCGCCGCTATCTCGAAAGTCTTTCCTCTTACGCCAAGCAATTCCTCGAAAAGCTCAAGAAGCCGGACGTAGACCATATTTCCGGACTTTCTCCGGCGATCGCAATCGAACAACGTTCCGTCACACATAATCCGCGCTCCACCGTAGCGACCGTAACCGAAATCTATGACTATTTGAGACTTCTTTTTGCCAAGGTCGGGATTCCTTATTGTCCTTCGTGTCATGAACCGCTTCGAAGCCAGAGCCGTGAGGATCTTTTAAAGGATCTTCTTTTGCGTTTTGCGGGGCGTGAAGTGCAGATTTTGGCGCCGCTTGCACGAGGACGTAAAGGAGAATTCCAGAAGCTCTTCCAGGATTCACTTAAAAAAGGTTTTGATCGGGCGCGTATCGACGGGAGTGTGAGGCTTATTAAACAGGATATGAAGCTCCGGAAGTCCGTGCGCCATGATATTGAGATCGTGATCGACGAACTGACGCCTCTCACGGATGAGGACAAGCGTTTCAGGAATTCTTTTGTCTGTGCACTGGATTTCACCAAAGGACATGTTGCGATTCTGGAGAAGGGGAGTGATGGCGGAGGGACGCCTCACTTTTTTTCCACCACCAAAACCTGCGCTAAGTGCCAGATCAGTTTACCGGATCTTGCGCCCAACATGTTCTCATTCAACAGCCCCTACGGAGCCTGTCCGAAATGCAAAGGTCTCGGGAAGCTTTCGCAGATATTCACCCGGGGCGTGATCTCAGCGCCCCAGAAACCGCTTATGAGTGCGCTTAACAAAGATGTTTTTTTCTCGTTCAATAAGTATTTTTTCGAGGATCTCCTCCATGATCTGAAAGAGAAATATAACTTTGAATGGGATACACCGTATCAGGATTGGCCGGAAGATGCTAAAGAAGTGTTCTTTCTCGGGGATGGGGATATTTCCGGGCTTGTGGAAGAATGGGAGCGGCTTTTTCACGAAACGAATTCCGAGGAAGTGCGAGCAAAGATCCGGAAATTTCTGCGTGAGGAAATCTGTCCGGAATGTGCGGGGAAGCGGCTTCGCAAGGAAAGTCTCGGCGTCCTGATCGAGGGGAAAAATATTGCGGAGATTGCGGCGTTCCCCGTCGACGAGGCAGTGCCATTCTTCCGGGATCTGCGCTTTGAGAGCACACAAAAAGTTATCGCGGAGCCCATTCTTCGTGAAGTTCAAGAACGGCTTTCGTTTCTTCTCAATATCGGACTTGGATATTTGACGCTTGATCGTACCGTCGCGACTTTGGCCGGAGGGGAACTCCAGCGTATCCGGCTGGCGGCGCAGATCGGGCTTGGACTGACCGGGGTGCTTTATGTGCTGGACGAGCCGAGCATCGGTCTTCATCCGCGCGATAACGGGAAACTTTTGAATGCGCTCGAAAAACTTCGCGATCTCAAGAATACGGTGCTTGTGGTGGAACACGACGAAGAGACGATCCGGCGGGCGGATCATGTGATCGATCTTGGGCCGGGGGCGGGCAACGAAGGCGGGGAGATCGTGGCGCAGGGCAAACTGGCAGGAATGAAGGACAGTCCCAATACCGGTCAATCACAGCATGACTGTGATTGGGTCTGTCCAAATTACCATTTTGAAAAAGAAATAAAAAATTCGGACTGCCCCAAGTCGCTTACACTCAAGTATCTCTCCGGCGAACTTTCGATCGAGGTGCCTAAAGACCGCAAGGACGCTTGCAAGGCCCCCAAACTTGTCGTGAAGGGATGTCGCGAACATAATCTGAAAAATATCGACGTGGCTTTCCCTCTCGGATTGCTCATTTGCGTAACCGGTGTTTCAGGCTCCGGCAAGAGTACGCTTGTGCACGATATCCTCTACAAGGAGCTCCATAACCGCATTTGGAAAACCGAGTATAAGGTAGGTGCGTTTGAAATGCTCGAAGGCTCGGAACGCGTTGATAAGATCATCGAGATCGACCAAGCCCCGATCGGACGTACGCCGCGCTCCAATCCCGCGACGTATACGGATATTTTCGGGTTTATTCGTAAACTTTACAGTGATATGGAACTTTCGAAGCTCCGTGGTTATTCCCAGTCGCGTTTCAGTTTTAATCTTAAGGGCGGGCGCTGTGAGAATTGCCGGGGAGCGGGATCTGAGAAACTCGAGATGAGCTTCATGCCGGATCTTTTTGTAATTTGCGAATCTTGTCGCGGCAAGCGTTACAACGAACCAACGCTTGAGGTTTGTTATCAAGGCAAAAATATTGCGGAGGTGCTGGATCTTTCGGTCCGGGAGGCGATCGGATTTTTTGCGAGAATCTCCATGATCCGTGAGCGGTTGGAAGTTCTCGAAGCTATTGGGCTGGGTTATTTAAAACTCGGACAATCGTCGACCACGCTTTCAGGCGGAGAGGCCCAGCGCATCAAAATTGCTGCCGAGCTTATTAAAAAAGCGACAGGAAAAACACTTTATCTTCTGGACGAACCCACGACGGGACTTCACTTCGGGGATATCCGGCACCTCCTGAAGGCACTTTTTGATCTTCGGAGTCAGGGCAATACGGTCGTGGTGATCGAGCACAATCTGGATGTTATCAAGATGGCAGACCACGTGATCGATCTGGGGCCTGAGGGTGGGAAGGATGGTGGGAAGATTGTCGCCTGTGGTTCGCCGGAGGAGATTGCTAAAGTCGCTGGTTCTTATACAGGACAATTTCTCCGCAAAGTTCTCGTAATGGAAGCCGGATGAGCGCGATTGTTCACTCAAGATAAAAACAATAAAGTTCTTTTAAATGAAATAGTTCCTTGCTATATTATGAGTGTTATTTGATGTAAATTCAGTCGCAAAAGGAGTCCCCCATGATTATGGAAATCGGAATCGTTGCCGGAGAGATTTGGCACTTCCTTGACGGTAAAAAAAACGCCACTGCGGATGAGCTTACCAAAGGTCTGAAACGTCCTCGCGAACTTGTGTTGATGAGCCTCGGATGGCTTGCGCGCGAAGGTCACGTTACTTTGGGGACTCCCGAAAGCGGCTATTCGGCGACGCTCAATCGAAAATAATTTACAAACGTGAAATATTGTTGCGTTCTTAACACTGTTCCCAGCGTTAAAAAGGCCCGCGTGTTAGCGGGCCTTTTAATTTCTAAAAGGCTCGTGGCATGTGTTCAGATTCTTCCTGGTCTCGAATCCCATTACCAATGGCGCGGCAAAAGAGAAATCTCCAAAGAAGTTCTCCTCCTCATCAAGACCCAAGTCTCGAACTACAAAAAACTTGAAAAGATCCTTCTTGAGAACCACCCCTATGAAGTTCCTGAGATCATTTGCCTGCCCATCACAAAAGGCAGCCGGTCCTACCTGGATTGGATTTCCGGAGAAGTGACTGCCTTTTAGGCCATCGCGAGCCCTGTTTAAAAAAGACACCTGGTTTTCATTAAATTTTATATTGGAAGCCAGTAGTGTGCCTGCCCTTCATTTATTTTTTGTAGAAATGAAGGGCAAGTACGTGACGATCTCATAAATGAGTTTGGATCGTCGTCTTTGCGGCTCGCAATGACGATGGGGTATAGTTCAGATCTTGGAAGGTGAAACGGCGATGAAGACCTTGGCAGCCTTTTGGCCGTCGTTCACGATCTGGTGGGGAAAGGAGGCGTCAAAGTAGAGAGTTTCCTGTGTCTTTAGGCTGTATTCCTGATTCTCGAGCTTGATCTTGATGTGCCCTTCAAGTACCCACACGAATTTTTCCACGCCACGTTCATTGTGTTCCTTCTCTGTTTTTCCCCCGCCCTGAAGGGTCAGGAGAAGCGGCGTGATCTTCTTTTTGGAACTTTCCTGCGTGAGCACTTCCATGTGGATGTCTTTGGTGTGATGCGTGGATATACGTGTTTCCTTAGCCTGATGACTGATCTGCTCATAGCGTCGATCGACCCCGGTGTAAAGTTCCGAAAGCCCGATGCCGAGCGTCTCGGCGATTTTTTCATGGGATTCGACCGTCCCGATCATGGTGCCGGTCTCAATGCGAGAAAGAGTGGCCTGAGCAATACCAGTCTTTTGAGAGATCTCGACCAGAGTAAGCCCTTTTTCCTTACGAAGTGTTCGTATACGTTGTCCTAAGTTTTTCAACATACTTTATTCTATCTGCGTTCCTCTTTTTAAGTCAAGGCGAATATAATAATAGTGAATAAAATAGCTTATAATTTTATACAAATTCAATATTGACAAATAATCATATTTATGTTACCATTCCGCCTCAACGTCAACATAAAGGAGGTCTCAGTATGATTTATGGGGCAGAAGTAAAACGAGCTTTGGGAGTGGTGGCCATCGCCACGTTTTTTTTCGGGGGTCTTTCAATGATCGCCGCGGAAAAGGTGCTGGCCGCAAAGCCTAAGGCAATTTTAAATCTTCAGGGGCAGGACCAGCCCACAGTGATGGTGAATGTTAATAAGGCTACCCTCGAGGAACTGATCAAAGTTCGGGGGATCGGACCGGTCACGGCTAAAAGGATCATCGAGTATCGCGACAAGAACGGCGCTTTCAAGGTCGTTGATGATCTGACCCGGGTCCAAGGGATCAGCGATGATAAGCTAAAGCACATCAAAGATCAGGTGACGGTCTAATACCGGAGTTTGAAAATCCGTATGCAAAGGGACGGTCCCGGGATTTTGGGGCCGTTCCTCTCGCATTTTTGAAGTATGAATATGGAATCCGACCAGGGAAAAACAAAAAACAGAAAAAGTAGTTATCTGCGATGTCTTTCGAAAGCGATGGATAAAACCCACCGGTTATTTTGTGAAGATGACAAAGCGCATGACTATGAAAATATCCACGCAACAAAATCCATTCTCTATGCGACCATTGAGCAAGCAGGGATGGCATCGGATCGGTTGATTTTAGCCCAAGAATTGCTTCGTGAACTTTTGACCCTTGTTGCCTTGCAGGCCGATCCTTTTCGGCACGAGCGTCAGAAGGCCCTCAAGATCCTGGAAGAGCTAAAAGCCCAGTATCACTGCTTCTGACGCTTTTCCTCCCGCAGCTTGATTCGTCAAAGGGTTTTTGTTACAATGCCGCCTCTTTGAAGAAGCGTTAATCCACTAATGACCTTTCAGGGAAGACAATGCCTAAACCTTTGACATTCCAAGAGTTAATACAAAAGCTGAACGACTATTGGGCAAAGCAGGGTTGTCTTATAATGCAGCCTTACGATATCGAAGTCGGTGCCGGTACTTTTTCCCCCCATACATTTCTTCGAGCCCTTGGTCCCGAGCCCTGGAAAGCCGCTTACGTTGAGCCCTCCCGAAGACCTACGGATGGTCGCTATGGTGAGAACCCGCACAGGACCCAGCACTATTACCAGTACCAGGTCATTCTGAAGCCGTCCCCGGAAAATCCCCAGGAACTTTATCTGAACAGCCTTCGCGCAGTTGGCATCGATCCTCTTTGCCATGATATCCGTTTCGTGGAAGACGATTGGGAATCTCCGACGCTCGGTGCGTGGGGACTCGGCTGGGAAGTGTGGCTCGACAGTCTTGAAATCACGCAGTTCACTTATTTCCAGCAATGTGGTTCGATCGATCTGGATGTTATCTCCTGCGAAATTACCTACGGCCTGGAACGCATCGCCATGTTCCTCCAGCAAAAAGATTCCATGTTCAATATCCAGTGGAATGACAAGGTGACCTACGGCGATGTTCATCTGCAGGGGGAGCGGGAATTTTCGAAATTCAATTTTGAAGGATCGGATCCTGAGATTTACCGCCGCCACTTCGAAGATTATGAAAAACAAGCCAAGCAGCTGCTCGAAGGCGGGATGGTTCTGCCGGCCTATGATTGCTGTCTCAAGACCTCGCATATTTTTAACCTTCTTGATGCCCGCGGTGCCGTGAGCGTGAACGAACGGCCGCGCTATATTGCCCGCGTCCGCGCCCTGGCCCGTCGCTGTGCGGAAGGGTATCTTGAAAGCCGCAAAGTCCAGAATTTTCCACTTATCAAAAAGAAGAAGTGATCATGCCTGATTTATTGATCGAGATCGGTGTCGAAGAACTGCCCGTCGAAAGTCTGGATGTCATTTATGACGAACTGGCGGCGAAGACACGGCAAAAGCTGGTGGATGAACGGATCGCCTTTGCAGACGTAAAGGTTGAGGCCACCCCTCGCCGCATCGTACTTTTTGTCCAGGGTATCGCTGCGATGCAGCCAGACCGCAAGCTTGAGATCTCGGGGCCTTCTTATGAAAAATGTTATGACACCCAGGGGAAATCCACAGCGGTGCTTCAAGGTTTTCTCAGAAGTAAACAGGCCGCGGAAAAAGACATAGAGGTCCGGGAAACACCCAAAGGGAAATTCATTTTCCTGAAGAAAAAAGAAAAAGGCGGGGCCGTGGCGACTCTTCTTCCGGGACTGATCCAAGGGCTTCTCTCCTCACTTTCTTTTCCAAAACTCATGCGTTGGGAACCGTCGGGATTTCGTTTTCCGCGTCCGATCCGGTGGCTGGTTGTTCTGATGGACGCAAAAAAAATACCGCTTGTGCTTGCCGGTGTGAAATCAGGAAACAAAAGCTTCGGACACCGCTTTCTCTCACCTCAAGGCTTCACGATCCCAAGAGCCGATTGGAAAACTTATGTCGCACTTCTGAAAAAAAAACATGTCCATTTATTGCTTGGGGCGCGCGAGGCCATGGTTCGAAATGCGCTCAAGAACCGCTTCGGACAAAAACAAAGCGATGAAGAGTTGGCGCACATGAATGCCCAGCTTGTGGAAGAGCCGTTCTTCCTGCAGGGGACTTTCTCGCAGGAATATCTCGAGCTTCCCGCGGAAGTGCTCGCAAGCTGCATGAAAAAGAACCAGAAGGTCTTCGCCTGTTACGACGCCAAGGGGAAGATGAAGAACCAGTTCGTGGCTGTGATGAACGGCAAACGTAGCGGTCTCGCGAAGATCCGTTCGGATTATGAAAATGTTCTGGATTCGCGGCTTAAAGATGCCCGTTATTTTTATGAAATGGACACCAAAGAACCGCTCGCGGCGAAAGTTGATAAGCTTGAACAGCTTGTCTACTTGGGAAAGTTAGGCACTATGAAAGCTAAAACCGAGCGGCTGATGCTTTTAGCGGAGTACATAAGTGGCGTAGTAGATTTAACCCTAGCAAATGATTTGCGTGAAGTTGCGAGACTGTCCAAAGCGGATTTGTTGACCCATTTAGTTTATGAAATGCCGGATTTGCAGGGGATTGTAGGCCGGGAATATGCTCTTGAGTCAGGCGTAGAAAGAAATATTGCGGAAGCAATTGGGACACAATACCTTCCAAAGAATCTAAGTGAGGATTATAAAAATCTTCCCAAGCAAATGTCCAAACTGGGAGCTATGTTTGGCATTATCGATCGTTTCGATTTATTAGTAGGAGCTTTGGGTATGGGATTAGAACCCACAGGGAGTCAGGACCCTTATGCTTTAAGACGTGCGGCTGGAGTTTTAGCTAAGTTGGTTCGGGCATTTGAGGTCACTTTTTACTGGCAAAATGTCGCAGATTTTCTTATCGAAAAATACCATCATGATGCTGTTAAAGTTCATAAAAACGATATTATTAAAAAATTGCAGATTTTTTTACAGGACCGAATATTTTTTGAATTACAGGCAGGGCCAGGAACGCGTCGGCATGAAATTGCCCAAGCTGTTTGTCGCTCTAACTTTAAGAACTTGGCGGATGTATTTAAAAGGTTTGAGGTGTTGACTGGGATGGATCAGAAAATTCTGATCAGGGCGGCCAAGGTGATCCAGCGGACGACGAACATGTTAAAAGGCTATGGCAAAATGCCGGGTGAACCGAAAGAGGAGCTTTTGGTTGAGGTGCAGGAGAAGCAGCTTTTTGAATTGCTCCGCACGAGAGCAAAAGATGTCACCGAACCCATTGAAAAAGGGGAGTATGAAAAAGCGACCCGGTTTTTCGCGGACCTTTTTTCGGTGCCGCTGAATGATTTCTTTGACTGTGTCTTGGTAAATGCGGAAGACGCGGTTTTGCGAGAGAACCGGATGGCACTTGTTGCAAAGGTCAAGAGCCTTTATGCGGACAGGATCGCCGATCTTTCGACACTATCCAGAATTGACGAAGAGTGATATAATTCGCGCTCTTTCGGTAGAGCGTCTACATTAGAATTTGAAAAAAGACGCCTACTATACCGTTTACCCATAATGACAAAACCAAAACGGTGCCAGACCTCTTTCAAGACCCCTGAAGGTCCTTCGGAGGGTAGTTCTTTATCGTAATCTATCAATCAAAAAGAAGTGAAAAGGAGCAACCATGAGTACCGCGACATGCAGAAAAGCCTCAAAATCCAAGTCTAAATCCAAATGTGAAAAATACGTTTATTTCTTCGGCAACGGCAAGGCCGAAGGGGACGCCAAGATGAAAGGTCTTCTGGGCGGTAAAGGTGCGAACCTCGCCGAAATGACGAATATCGGTATTCCCGTCCCGGCCGGTTTTACGATCACGACTGAAACATGCGATCTTTATAACAAGAACGGCAAAAAATGGC
>JBAZJC010000013.1:0-23393 GCA_041651495.1 Candidatus Omnitrophota bacterium
ATGCGGATCTTGCGGGATCTCTCAAATACAATCAGGGGATCCGCGCGGTTCTGGAGCGTTCGAGCGCGCGTGAGACCTCCATGCGTGTTGCGGTAGGGGCGGCTTGCAAGCTTTTACTCAAGGCATTCGGTATCGAAGTTGCTGCTCACGTGGTCCAGATCGGGAGCGCCTCGCTTCCTGAACGGGACATTACGGTTGAGGAAATTCGAAAAGGTGCCAAGGACTCGCCCGTACGGTGCGTTTGCCGAAAGACCGAAAAGGCCATGATGCAGGTGATCGCAAAAGCTATAAAGGATGGAGATTCACTCGGTGGGAAATATGAGGTCCGTGCGACGGGCCTGCCGATCGGATTGGGCTCCTATGTTCATTTTGAAAGAAAGCTTGATGCGCGGATTGCCATGATCCTTATGAGCCAGCAATCCGCAAAAGCGGTTGAGATCGGGGATGGGGTGAAACTGGCCGGAATCCCGGGATCTGGGGCGCATGACGAGATCTTTTTTGGGAAGGTCCGCGGCTATTTTCACAAGACGAATCATGCCGGGGGATTTGAGGGAGGGATGACGAACGGGGCGGATCTCGTGGTCCGTCTCACGATGAAGCCGATCTCGACACTTGCGAGACCTCTCGCGTCGGTGAACATGAAAACGAAGAAAGTGGAGAAAGCGGATTTTGAGCGCAGTGATGCCTGCGCGGTGCCGGCCGGAAGTGTGATCGGGGAAGCACTTGTGGCGTATACACTCGCGGATGCCTTTCTCGAAAAATTCGGCGGCGATTCCCTGGCAGAGATCCGCCGTAATTACGAAGGTTATTTAAAACATATCCGTGTCTGACAATGTTTATCTGATCGGTATGATGGGTTCCGGCAAGACCGTAACTGGAAAAGTCCTGGCGGATCTGCTCAGTTACGTTTTCGTGGATCTGGACGCCGAGATCCAGGCCAGAGAAGAGCGTTCCATCCCCGAGATATTCGCGGGGTCCGGCGAAACTTATTTCCGCGATGTGGAGTCGTCGGTCCTGGAGTATTTTTCGAAGCAAAACGGGCAAGTGATCGCGACGGGCGGGGGTATTGTGCTGTGTGAAGAGAATGTGCAGTGCATGAAAAAGACCGGAAAGGTCGTGCTGCTAAAAGCTTCTGCGGAATCCCTGTGGCAGAGGGTCCGGTATTCCAAGGACCGTCCGCTTCTTGACAAGCCCGATCCTTTCGGTGCGCTCCGGAAGATATTAAGCAATCGGGGGATCTTCTATGAGAAAGCCAGCCATTTTTCGGTGCTGACGGACGGTAAGATCGCCGGAGATGTTGCAGTCGAGATCCAAGAAATGTTGAGATCCAGAGCATGAAAGCAATACAGGTAAAAAGCCTGAAGGGAAATTACAGGATCTGTGTCGGTTCGGGACTGTTGCCCGGGACCGGAACGCTGGTGTCCGGTATTTTTATGCCCGGAACAAAACTTATGATCGTTTCTCAGAAGAACCTGACGCCTTATCTGAAGACGATCGCCTTGTCGCTTTCCAAAAAGGGTTTTGAAGTCTTTTCCCATATGCTTCCGGACGGTGAGATTGCAAAATCCGGAGCCGAACTCTTCCGGCTCTCCCACGACCTTCTTGCTAAAGGATTTGAACGCAGGGACGGGATTGTGGCCGTGGGAGGAGGTGTGGTGAGCGACCTCGCGGGATTTGTGGCTTCGGTCTATCTGCGAGGGATCCGTTACGTGAATATTGCGACGACCTTGCTCGCGCAGGTGGACAGTGCAATCGGAGGGAAAACCGCGATCGATCTCAAGGAGGGAAAAAATCTCGTGGGGGCTTTCTGGCCTCCGGCCCTTGTGATCTCCGATGTGAGCGCGCTTCACTCGCTTCCGCAGCGGGAACTTTGCGCTTCTTTGGGGGAGGTTGTAAAATACGGCGTGATCCGCGATCCCGTTCTTTTCGATTTTCTGGAGAAAAACGGCAAGAAGATATTGCAAAAAGATCTTGGGGCGATCGAAAAGGTCGTTCTCGCTTGCGCAAAGATCAAAGTCCGGGTTGTGAGCTGCGATGAGTTCGAGACAAAAGGGGAACGTGCGATCCTTAACTACGGGCATACCTTTGCGCATGGGATTGAAGGGGCGCTGGGTTATAGAGGTTTGGTGCACGGGGAAGCGGTCGCGATCGGGATGATGATGGCGGCGCAGCTTGCTGCGGACCTCGGGTTTTGTTCGCAGGAATTCCCGTGGCGTCAGATGAAACTTCTCATTTCCCTGAAATTGCCCGTTTCGGTCAAGAAATTCAACCTGAAAAAGGCCGCGATCTTGAAAGCTATGATGACGGACAAGAAGAAAAACAAGGGGGCCTTGCGTTTTGTCCTTCCGCGGCGAATCGGTAAGGTCACAGTCGAAAAAAATATTCCCCAGGAAAATATTCACAAAATTCTTCGCCTCGCCGGCGCGAAATAAATCCATCTCAGTTTCAGGTCCAACCTTTTCAAAAGGCGTCTTTTCTTGAAGTTTATTTAAATTAAATAAATATTGATTTTAAATTAATGCTCGATTATGCTTCCTCATGAAAAAACAAAGCTGTCCTATCCCTTGGCAGGTGAAAGGATCCCATTCATGACCTCCGCTGATAAAGAAGAGATCCGGGCCTTCTTAACCTTGAATCAGTTTCGTATTGAAGGCAGGCGTAAAACCGTGGCGCTTCTTTCAGAGGGGAAAAGCGCGCAGGAAATTGTGGAGCTTATGGAATCCGGGGATCTGCAGAAGGAACTTCCGGTTTCGGGAAAAGCGCCGCTCTTTAATGCGGAAAAAGAAATCGAGCTTTGTGCTCAAAAAGGAATCAATTTTCTGTTCTACTCCGGCAGAGATTATCCGGCTATTCTGAAAGAAATCACAGATCCGCCGCTTCTTCTTTATAAAAAAGGAACCTTGCTCGAGAATGACCGGAATGCCATCGCTATCGTGGGAACGCGGCATCCGAGTTTCTATGGTCGTACACAGGCGAAGCGCTTCGCCCGGGAACTGGCTGCAAGAGGGCTCACAATCATCTCCGGCTTAGCGCGCGGGATCGACCAGGCTGCGCACGACGGTGCGCTTCACGTTTCTTACGGTCGCACGATTGCGGTGATGGGTTGCGGTCTCGATGTAATCTATCCGAAAGAACACGAAGATCTCTTCGGGAGGATCGAGGAGCGGGGGGTGGTCTTGAGCGAATATCCCCTGGGAACATTACCGTTACCGGAGAATTTTCCTCGCCGGAACAGGATCCTTTCGGGGCTCTCCTATGCCACTCTCGTGGTTGAAGCCCACTCCCGAAGCGGATCTTTGATCACGGCGCATCAGGCGGTTGAACAGGGACGCGAGGTTTTTGCGCTCCCCGGGCCGGTGGATCAATTGACTTCACGCGGGACACATCAACTCATCAAGGAAGGCGCCTGCCTCGTGGAAACGCCGGAGGATATTTTGCTCATTTTGGCCAACCGGCTGAAATTGGAAAATAACTTCGAGCTAACTCTCGCCGAACAATCCGTTACTCCAGAAAGACGGCAGGTTTCTTCGCCCCTGTCCTGCCAACAGCAGGACAGGGAAGCGCCTGTTGTCATCATTCCCAATGAGAAAAAGACATCCAGCCCTTTTGTTCCCGGGGAGGAACGCGGCGTCATTGAAGAACTTTTGAAAGAAGAGGGGCCGCTGTCGCAGGACGAAATCCTCGAATCCACAGGCCTCGAGCTCTCGAGATTACCCTCGCTTTTGCTTCAGCTGGAATTGGCGAAGAAAATCCGGAGAATCCAGGATGGGAGATATACCTTGCCCTGTTAAGCTTTGGCGCAGGCAGGTCGTTACCAAATAAGGTCGTGGCGGGAAAAAGGTTTTGACAGACGGGTATTTCCTCTATAGAGTTTCACATGTACGGAGTCTTGTGATGGAGACCATGTCTTGTTAAAGGAAAAGATCTTTTAAACGAAAGGAGTCAGAAATGGAAGGATTGGTACCGGCAAGTAAGGGGAAGAGGTTCGCGGCGGGTCTGATCGACCTGGTTGTTATTCCTATTGTTCTTGGGATCGTGATTGGTTTGGTTCTTTTGGCGGCCCCGGACATAGTGCGCAGCATCGTACTTGTGATCGTCAATATCGTTTGGTTGGTGTTCCGTGACGCGGTCTATTCTCCGGGACGGGTGATGGTCAAGATAAAGATCGTCAGCCTTACAGGGGAGAAAGTTACGTGGCTCCAAGCTTTAATCCGGAACATTCTCCTGATCATTCCATTCGTGCTTGTGGTCGGGTATATCGTCGAGATTGTGATGCTGATCGCCAAGGGGCATCGCCTCGCAGACAATTGGGCCAAAACGCAGGTCATTGAAGTCTAATATCTGTCAGGGTTTTATTAAGCTTTGAAGATTCTCCTCCGTGGGCGACCGCGGAGGAGAATCTTTATTTAAGGGGAGGGGGGGATAAAACATGAACAATGCTCCAACGATCAGAAATATGATCGTATTTTCCTGGGCGAAAAGCCGGGAAATCCTTTTCCCGTTCAATTTCAAGCGCTGGTTCAAGATCCTGATTATCGTGTGGCTCGCAGGCGTAGCCATCCAGGGATTCAGCGCGAATTTTAAAGCTTTTACAAAACCAGCCGGCCCCCTTTTTGTACCTCAAAAGATCACTACGCCAAAATTTTCTCCAAGGATGTTACCTCAAAGAGTGGCAAAGATGCTTCAGGCCTCTTCGGTCGGGATCCCGCCGTCCGCTGGAACTCCGAGCCTTTCTACGAAACAGGTTCAAGTGCCGCCGCAGAGGGGGATAAAATCCCTTTCTTTCAGTCCCAATGCGAATCCTGTCATGAAGCTTATGACAAAAACGGAACATTTGAAACGCAAGACCAGTCCCGTCGTGTCCGCATTGATTATGGCTGGAATGATTGTTCTCGGAGCCGGTTTCGTGGCACTTGCGCTGTTTTTCCTATGGCTTTCAAGCCGCTTCAATTTTGTGCTTCTGGATGCTATTGTGACGCGGAAGCCCGCGATCCGAGAAGCTTTTAAAAAGCACAAAGAAGCCGGAAATTCTTATTTTAGATGGATATTGGCTTTTTTAGGAATCATGCTGGTCATTTTTTTGCTCGTGGGGCTGATCGGGTTGGGTCTTTTGGGGATTGCAAAAGGACATGTGGCCTTGAGTGTCGCACTCGGGATCTTCGCCGGGCTCCTGTTGCCAGTGATTCTTTTAGGCATGATCTTTTTCGGAATTGTGATGCGCGACTTTGTGTTGCCGGTCATGTATTGCGAAAAGATTCCGGCATTGAGCGCCATGAACAAATTTCTGGAGGCGGATACGTTTGCTTTTGGAAAAGTGTTTCAATACCTCTTCGTGATTTTCGGTTTCTGGATCCTTGCCATAATCATTCAGGGTATTGTGGGCATTCTCGCAGTGGTCGCTGGAGTGATTGCAGGCGGTATTGTGGCTATTCCCGGAATTGTTTTGCTCAAAGCTCTTCCGCTCCTAAAGCTTCCACTTATCATTCTCGGGAGTCTTGTGGCGATCGCGCTCGTTCTGGTCGCAATTGTAGTGACCGGAATGGTCATGTTGCCGGTGGCGATCTTCTTTCGGGTGTTCGCGTTAGCATACCTGACGCGTCTGTATCCTGAGTGTGATTTGTTGGGATTTTCTGGAAACGGCTCCTAAAAATCCCGGACAACAGATAACATGTCGTAGAACGAAAATGTTTGTCCTTACCTGCTCCAAGCTTCTAAAAATGTGTTAGACTCCTTTTTGTGAGATGAGCGCCATGTTTAAGAAAAAACATTCCAAAAAAGCCAAACCCGCCAGCAAAAAAACGGAAGGGGCATTGAAAGAAGTCCTTTCTCTCTATGCGCAGCTCGCAGACCTTAAAAAGGAAATGGGTAAGGTGGCGGAAAACAGAGTGCGGGCGGATAGCCGTCTGGCGGACATTGAGATTCATGTCAATATTCTGGCTCGGTTTCTGACTACGCTTTGTATTGAAAACCTTGGTATTCGCATTGGAGCGCTGAGGCGTTTGGTTCGCCGCGTTGAAAAAGATGCAGTGCGCGATTCCCAGATCACGGAACTCGAGTCCCTTTATAAGCTTTCCCACGAAAACCTGAAGAAGGCTTCTTCGGTCAACACTAAACACAAAGACGATCCTTGGGAGCAAATTTCCTAAGTTTTTGAAATTCTTCCTGAAAGGAGGCACCATCGGGGGTTCTTTGTTTTTTGCTGGTGATATCGAAGATTCCTTCAGTGTTCCCAGGGGAATGGAAGATGGAATAAACCTATCGCCTCGGCAATTCTCCTAACCCGTTTTTATCAAACGGGTTACAAGCGTCCGATAAACTTGCCGTTTACAATCTTCAGCATTTTGTTTAGAATTCCATCTTTTAAAAGCCTGGTCGTAAGGTGCGAACGGTAAGTTAAAACCAAGCAACGTGTTATCGCCCTTCATTTACGACTTACCACTTATCAAGGAGTTTTTGTGACCAAAGTGAAGAAAAGCAACAAAACTGTAAAAAGTGTCAAGCCGTCAAAGGGCCCCAAACACTTGGTGATCGTGGAGTCGCCGGCCAAGGCTAAAACCATCAATAAATTCCTGGGTCGCGATTTCCAGGTCGTGGCATCCATGGGTCATGTCCGGGACCTTCCGAAGAGCCGAATGGCCGTGGATATTGAGCATGATTTTACCCCAGAATATATCATCATTCGTCGGGCCCTCAAGACGGTCAAGCAGCTGAAAAAGGACGCCGAGAATAAAGAAACCATCTACGTCGCGCCAGATCCTGACCGGGAGGGCGAGGCCATCAGCTGGCATCTTGCCCATATCTTTTCGGAAGAAGGTCACGGCCCGAAGATCCTCCGGGTGGAATTTAACGAGATCACGAAAGAAGCTGTGCTGAAGGCTTTTGATCATCCCCGCGCGATCGACATGAACCTTGTGAATGCCCAACAAGCGCGCCGCATTCTGGATCGTGTGGTCGGGTATCAATTGAGCCCACTCCTTTGGCGCAATGTCGGACGGGGTCTGAGCGCGGGCCGTGTACAATCCGTGGCGCTCAGGTTTATCGTGGATCGCGAGCGTGAGATCCGGAAATTCATGCCGCAAGAATACTGGACACTGGACGCAAAACTTTCCGCTTCCGAAGGTCCCGAGCAGTCAAAGATTTTTCTTTCCCGTCTCACACAGATCGACAAGGTAAAACCCGAACTCAAGGATCAAGCGGGAACCGACAGGATCAAACAGGAGCTTCGGCAGCTTCCTTTTAAAGTCTCAAACATTGAAAAGACCGAGAAGCGCCGCAAACCGCAGGCGCCTTACACCACAAGCAAGCTCCAGCAGGAAGCTTACAGCAGGCTTGGGTTCTCGGCTGCGAATACGATGCGCATCGCGCAGAGACTTTATGAAGGTGTCGAACTCGGAGATGAAGGAAGCGTTGGGCTCATTACGTACATGAGAACAGATTCCGTGAATATTGCCGTTTCCGCGCAAGAGGAAGCCGCGCGCTACATTCGCGAGAAATTCGGCAAAGAATACCTTCCTGAAAGACCGCCAGTTTACAAGTCCCGCAAGGGGGCGCAGGAGGCCCATGAGGCGGTTCGACCAACCTCGGTCTTCCGTATTCCGGATTCGGTGAAAGATTTTCTTGAAAATGATGAGCTGAAACTCTACGAACTTATCTGGAGAAAATTCCTGGCGTCCCAGATGGTGCCCGCGGTCGATGAACACACTGCTATTTCGATTCTGGCAGGGGAAAAATACGAATTTCGCACGACCGGTAAACGCAGCCTTTTCTTGGGGTTTACAGCCGCGTTCGGTGAGATCAAAGTCGAAAAAGAAAATTCCAAAGAGGTCGAAGAAGAGGAAGCCCCAGAAGTAGCAGAGTTGCCCGATCTGAAGATTGGACAGAACCTTGTGCTTCATGATCTTCTGGGCGAACAGCATTTTACAAAGCCACCGCCGAGGTTTAACGATGCAAGTCTGATCAAGCTGCTCGAAGAAAAAGACATCGGCCGGCCAAGCACTTACGCTCCTACGATCTCAACGATCCTGGGCCGGATGTACGCTGAGCGCAAGGGTGGCGCGCTCATGCCCACCGAGCTTGGTGAAACGGTCGTGGACATTTTGGTGCAGCATTTTCCGACGATTCTGGATGCAAAGTTTACGGCACTTATGGAAGAAGAACTTGATGAGATCGAAGAAGGGAAAATGGAATGGGTGAAAGTCCTGAAGGATTTTTACGGGCCCTTCGGCGAGCTATTAGCGCGCGCACAAACCGAAATGAAAAGCGTCAAGCAGGCGCCTATCCCTACGGATTACAAATGCGCCGTGTGCGGCAAACAGGTCTTCATTAAATTCGGGAGGTTTGGAAAATTCATGGCCTGTTCCGGGTTCCCGGAATGTAAATACACACGTTCCATCCCGACAGGGTTCTTTTGCCCGGAACCAGGTTGTGGCGGAGAACTGGTGAAACGCCGGGCCAAAGGTCGCCGGGCGTTCTATGGCTGCTCGAATTATCCAAAGTGTACGTATGTGGTCAATGAACTTCCCCAAAAAGAAGACGTAGCCGAAGCTTCGTCCGAAGCACCGTGAGCCCCAGAACATGAATAAGCGGGTAGAGGATTTTCTGAATTTTCTCACGACCGAAAAAGGTGCCTCAGGGCACACGACCAAAAATTACGGGATCGATCTCCGGGAGTTCATGAAATTCATTGCAGAGAAGGAATTCAAGGAACTGACCTATCTTGACATCCGTTCCTTTCTGGCATTCCTGAAGACCCGCGAATACAGTAAAAGCTCTATTTCCCGTAAGCTCGCTTGTCTTCGCTCGTTCTTTAAATATCTGGTGCGCGAGAATATCCTGGCGCAAAATCCCGCGGCGGGAATTGCAACTCCGAAAAAGGAAAAACGGCTTCCCTTCTTCATGAATCCCGATGAGATTACCAAGCTCCTTGATGCTCCGGCCAAAAACTCTTGGGAGGAAAAGCGCGATAAAGCGATCCTGGAAATGCTTTACAGCTCCGGGCTCCGTGTGAGCGAACTTGCGGGGCTTAATCATGATGATCTGGATTTTTTTGGAGGCCTGGTCCGGGTACGTGGCAAGGGGAAAAAAGAACGCATCGTGCCCGTAGGGCAGACGGCATTGAACAGCCTGCGCGCTTATTGGGACATGAAAGCACCACGAGAAACCGCAAATGCGATCAAAAAGCCTCTCTTTATCAGCCGGATCGGAAGTCGTCTTACGGACCGGAGTGTTCGGCGCATGATCCTGAAATATGTGAAGAGAACGGGGCTTGGAAAAGAAATTTCGCCCCACACGTTCCGTCATTCTTTTGCGACCCACATGCTCGATCGCGGAGCGGATCTTCGGAGCGTTCAGGAGCTTTTGGGGCATGCGAACCTCTCGACCACACAGATCTATACGCACGTGACGACCCAACGCCTCAAAGACGCTTACGTAGCGGCGCATCCGCGGGCATAAGATAAGCAAAATCACCGTGTCCGAGACCGGATCTCGAACACGATCCCAGGAGTAAAATGATTAGAACTTTTCTATATAACCTGGCGTTTTCGGCGTTCGGGATTTTTTATTTCCCGATTTTTTTGGCAAAACTTCGTCAAGCCGAGAATCCGGATGTGCTTTGGAAAGAACGCCTTGGGATTTTCCCGAAGGATTGGACCGAAAAGTTTGCCGGAAAGAAAATCGTCTGGCTCCACGCTGTGAGTGTGGGCGAGGTGATGGCCGTTGAAAAGCTCATCCTCGAATGGCTTGCCTCTGCACCGGAATATGAATTATTGCTGACGACCGTGACGCCGACCGGACAGAAGATCGCGAAGAAATTCTCGGGCAGGCGGGTCCATGTCTGTTATTTTCCGTTCGACTTGACCCCGATCGTAAAGCGTTTTCTCGATCTTTTCAAAC
Organism: Candidatus Omnitrophota bacterium; assembly: GCA_041651495.1. GTDB lineage: Bacteria > Omnitrophota > Omnitrophia > Omnitrophales > Aquincolibacteriaceae > Aquincolibacterium. The sequence goes on from JBAZJC010000013.1 coordinate 9,895, forward strand.
CGGTTTGTTTATTGCTTGTGGAAACCGAGATCTGGCCGAATCTCCTGACCGAGGCCAAACGACGGAATATTCCTGTGGGCGTGATTAATGCCCGGCTTTCGGAACGCTCATTCAAGAGATACAAAATCTTTTCCTGGATTTTTAAACCGCTGTGGGGAAATCTGGATTTTGTGCTTGCGCAATCGGAAGAAAATGCAGCTCGTTTTCGAAAGCTGGGTATTAGGGACGAAGCCGTGCGGGACATGGGGAATATGAAGTTCGACCAGTCTGAGTGGTCTGCCGATAGTGGGGTGGATGCAGCGGGATTGCGGCAGGCCTGGGGGTATGCCCCCGAAGATCTTGTCTGGATCGCGGGGAGCACGCATCCGGGAGAAGAGGAAGTGCTCATGGTTGCTTTTCAAGCATTACGCGATCGGTTCCCGGCACTCAAACTGATCCTTGCGCCGCGTCACATTGAGCGTTCGGAAGGGCTTTTAAAACAATTGGAGAAATATGGTTTTAGCATGACTTTGTCAGCAAGCCCGATTCTCCATCAAAAAGATGAAAGATCGTTTGAATTGGCCCCAATGACCGTTTATGAAAACAAAGTGGGAGGTGGGATTGGAAAAAAAGAAGGTTCGGGATCTGCGGTGCAGATCCTGGATCAGTTGGGCGTTCTCAGGAATCTGTACAGAATCGCGGATCTTGTGTTCATGGGCGGGAGCTTGGTCCCTCACGGGGGTCAGAACCCGATCGAACCCGCGCATTTTAGCAAAGCAATACTCCATGGACCGCATGTTTTCAACTTTCAAAAGATCTACCACCAGCTCGACCATGACGGTGGTGCTTTCAGGATCTCGGCTCCGGACGAACTGTCGTCCGCGGCGGCAGAGCTCCTCGCGAATGAAAGCAGGCGTCATGGCATGGGGCAAAGGGCTTTTCAGATCGTCAACCGTTTACGGGGTGCCAGCAAACGTCAGGCCGGGTGGATCCTGACGTTCCTTAGAAGCCGGTGCTCCCAAGAAAGGATCACGCAGCATGGACAACATGAAGAATTACTTTCGTCTCCTGGCGGAGGACAAGCAAAGTGACCCGACCAGCGGAGTTCTCTCCGCGCTTCTTTCTCTCGCTGCATGGGGGTATAGCCTCGGGGTCCGGACGTTCCGTTGGCTTTACGAGAACAGGGTGCTGGCGCGCAAACATCTTCCCTATCCGGTTATTAGTGTCGGCAATCTGACCTGGGGAGGTACGGGGAAAACGCCTTTCGTGGAATATCTTGCACGCAAGATCAGTATGCATCGGCGCGTGCCTTTGGTCCTTACGCGCGGCTACAGCCATGATGAGGCCCTGGAACTTCAGAATCACCTTCCGACGGCGATCATCGGTATCGGCAAGGATCGTGCGAAGGTCGCCCGGCGCGTTAAGGAAGAAAAACGGCATGTGGATATTGCCATCCTCGACGACGGGCTCCAGCATCAGGTCCTCCAGCGGGATGTTGATATCGTGGTCGTTAATTCGCTGAACCCCTTTGGCAACGGGAAGCTTATCCCGCGGGGCATTCTGCGTGAGCCTCTCACCGTCCTGAAACGTGCGGTCATTATTGTGCTTACCCATGTGAATCTTGTAAGCCCCGAAGAACTCCGGAAGCTCAGGGAAAAAATCACGGTTTTGGCTCCGCAAGCACAAATAGTCGAGACCCTCATGGAAGTACTGTTTCTCTATCGTGCCAAGACCAAAGTCCGGACCTCGATCGACAAAATGACCGGTCGGCGCGTCGCAACCTTCGCGGCGGTGGGAACGCCGAGGTCCTTCCAGCTTGTCCTGCAGCGCTTTCAGCTCAAGACCGTCCGGAACTTTGAATTTCTGGACCACCACGAATACACAAAAGAAGAGCTTTTAAAGATCAAAGAGGTTGCGCAATCAGCCGGAGCTGAGGAAATTATCACGACGGAAAAAGATTTCTATCGTTCCCGCGAATTGATCACCGGGATGCTGAACCCGCTGGTTCTCGCAGCGCGGCTCCGGGTCGTGTCGGGAGAAGAAATTTTGACCGACCGGCTTTTTCGTTTGCTGGGGGTGAAGAATTGATGGAAGATTTGCTTGACCGTATCGCTTATCTCGCAGCCTGCGTGCTCATTTTTCTTTTTGAGCATATTCCGTTCAATGTTGGTCTCCGGATCGGCGATTTTTTGGGACATTTGATATTCTATGTTTCAAAAAAACGCCGCGTAGCGTATATCAATCTGAAAACCGCACTTGGAAATCAACTCAGTCCGGCCGAGCGGTGGAAAGCCGTGCGCGATCATTTTGGTTTTATGGGACAGTCTGCTGTGGAGGTGATGTCTTTTAGGCGAATGAAGCGCGAATATCACGATCTTCATATCAAGGTCCACAATCCGGACCGGTACGAAGAACTTCTTCGGTCGGGGCACGGCGGGGTTCTGATCACCGCGCATTTCGGGAACTGGGAGCTTTTGCAGGTTTGGTCTGGGCTTCGAGGTACGCCGATCCATGTGTTGACGCGTGAGCAGAGATATCCGAGGATCAACGGATTGATCAACGAACTTCGCGAAAGTCACGGCTCGGTTTCCGTCAGCCGTGGCGCGGGCATTCGCGGTCTGATCCGTGCGCTCCGGGAGAAAAAAATGGTCGGGGTCCTGGGGGATCAATCTGCCGGAAAGACCGAAGGGATCATCCTGCCTTTCTTTGGCCGGAGGACCACGGTCCCGATCGGGGCTTTCCAATTGGCGCATCGTACGGGTGCGTTCATTATGCCGTTCTTCATCGTTAGAACCGGAGGCCCTGAGCACGAGGTCTATGCCGGGGAAGTGCTAAAAGATGATCTCTCCCTCGCACCGCAAGCGCGCATAGAATTCCAGGTCCGGCAATACCTGAAAGTGCTCGAAGATTTTATCCGGAAATTTCCGAACCAATGGCTTTGGGAAAACAAACGATGGAAATATTGCTGGGACAGAAAGATTGTGATCCTCTCGGACGGCAAGGCCGGACATTTCAAGCAATCCGAGGTTGTGGCTGAAATGCTTGCGAATTTCAAGGAATTCCACGGTCGTTCCGGCCTTAGGTTTGAAACGGAAAAGATCTATGTGGAATACCGCTCGATGTTTCACAGAACGGTCTTATTTTTAATGGCGTTTTTGATGAAACCCTGGATCCAGGGAAGACTTCGCTGGCTTGCTCCTTTCTTGACCCCGGAGACGCAAAAGGCAATTGAACGGGCGAACGCGGATTTCATTATTGCGGCCGGTTCCGGACTCGCTCCAGTCCAGATGCTCCTTGCTCGAGAGACCGGTGCGAAGTCGATCGTCATCATGAAGCCGCCCTTTCCTTATTCTATGACGAATTATGACCTCGCGATCGTGCCGGCGCATGATGGTGGTAAAGTGCCCAAACGAACGTTTCGCTGCATGATCATGCCGAGCGGGTATATGACCTTAAATCGCGAGGCGAATGTGAGGCAGCTGCAATTGAAACTGGGCGAAGGTGTTCGGCCAAGAATAGCGGTGTTTCTCGGCGGCGCAACACGTAACTATGATCTGACGATTCCGGATATGGAAAAATTTTGCGCGATCTTAAAACAGGCCAGCTCGCGTGCCGGAGATTACATGATCACCACGTCGCGGCGAACCTCCGCGCATGTGGAGCGTTTTCTTAAAGATACGTTGTCGCAACATCCGGCCTGCCGGCTTCTTGTGATTACGAACGAAGAGAACCCGCCTTACGCGTTGAGCGGTATGCTGGGGCTCGCGGACCTTCTGATCGTGACGGAAGACAGTCTCGCCATGATTTCGGAGGCTGTGGGAACGGGCAAGCATGTGATCGTGCTTAGCCTCGGGGGAGGCGGACTTCCCGAAAAACATGGCCGTTTTCATCAAATCCTCGCCCAACGGGGACTTGTGACCTTGAGCGGTCTGGTGGATCTGGAAAAGAATATCACGGAACTTCTTAAGAGACCGGTAGCCCCGGTTCTTCAACGCGAAAAAGATGCATTAATCGAGCGGTTGGGAGCTCTGATATGAAGGTGATGCAACTTTTGCCGGCACTTGAGCTCGGCGGAACCGAACGAGGAGTTGTGGACCTGGCGCGTGCAATGAAAAAAGAAGGCCACAGGACCGTCGTCGTTTCCTCTGGGGGGTCGCTTGTGGCCGAACTCCAGAAGATCGGTATCCCGCATTACGGACTGCCCGTACATCAGAAGTCCCTGGCCAGCTTGTTTCTGGTCGAAGAACTTGTAAAGATCATCCAGCGCGAACGCGTGGACATTATTCATGCCCGCAGCCGCGTTCCGGCCTGGCTCGGATGGCTCGCGGCACGCAAGACCGGCATTCCGTTTATCACGACCTGCCACGGATATTACTCCGTTCATCCGCTGAGTTTTGTCATGGGGTGGGGAAAACCCGTGATCGTGGCGTCGCACGCGATCGGCCGGAGAATGATCGATGAATTTCATGTTTCACCGGACAGGATCCGCTTGATTCCGCGCGGCGTAGACCTTTCACAATTCACTTTTTCTTTCGCGAAATTCGAAAAGCACGAGGGGCCGATGCGGATCATCCATATCGGTCGGTTTTCGGCAGCCAAAGGCCAGGTGGATTTTCTCAAGGCCGTTCATCTGCTACGCAGCCGGTTTCCCCATTTTGAGGTGCGGATCGTCGGCTCTGAAGGTCGCGGCAGACATCGCTATACGGATCTGATGAAAAAAACAGTCCATCAATTCGGGCTTGAGACCTGTGTGAAGATCCTTCCGCCTACACGCGATGTGGCCAGGCTTTTGGCTGAGTCGGATCTCCTGGTGCTTTCCTCACTGATTCCGGAGCCTTTTGGACGAGTGGTCATCGAGGCCGGTGCCGTGGGGACACCTGTTGCAGCGACGTGGCTGGGCGGCGTGCGAGACATTATTGATCATAACGAAACGGGCCTTCTGTTTCCTCCCAAAAATATTCCCGCGATGGCCGAGGCCATGTACGAACTTTTGACGGACCGGGACAAAGCCAAAACATTTGCGGTGAAACTGCGGAAAAAAGTGGAGGAAAAATTCAATCTGGAACAAATGGTGCGGAAAACGCTCGAGATTTATCAGGAAGTTCGCAAGAGGAGGAGGATCCTTGTAATCAAGCTTGGAGCGATGGGAGACCTTATCCTGGTCGTGCCGAGTCTCAGAATGCTTAGGGAGCGTTTTCCGGACGCGGCGATCACACTCCTTGTCGATCGAAAACTTGCGCCCATCGTATCGGCATGCCCTTATCTGGATGACATGATCCTGGTAAACCGGAAAAAACTTTCGAACATTTTTTATCTTTTGAAAACAGCCCGCCGCGTTCGTCACGAAGGTTTTGATATGTCCGTAGATCTTCACAACAATAAATGGACGCATCTTTTAGCGTATCTCGGTGGGGCGGTCCAGCGTTTCGGTTTTGTGCGCGGAAGATGGGGGTTCCTGCTGAACCGGCCCGACAGGACCTTTGGGGTCGGAGATTCGCCTCTCCGTCATCAGTTCCGCGTGTTGTCCAAAGCCGGAGTTACCAAATTTGATGATACACTGGAGCTTTGGCCGAAGCCCGAAAGTCTTGAAAAGGCGAAGCAAATAATCGGTGTGCTGGAGCCCAAGGAGTCTACCCGGGTCATCGGGTTCGTGATGGGGTCCAGCCCTAATTGGCCGAGTAAACGCTGGCCTGCGGAACATTTTGTCGCTCTTGCGAAGCGACTTCTTGAGAAATATGACGCGCGGATCGTCCTTATCGGTTCTTCCGACGAGACGGATCTCGGACAACCTTTTTATTCCTTTGGCTCCGGCAAGATTCTCGATCTCATTGGCAAAACCGCATTGGAAGAATTACCGGCTTTTTTCAAACAGCTTCACTTGGTGGTAACGGGGGATACGGCGCCGCTCCATATGGCCGCCGCCATGAATGTTCCGGTCGTCGCCTTATTTGGCCCGACGGACGCCAAACGACATGTTCCTCCCGGGAAAAAGATAGACGTCCTCTCGCATCATCTGCCCTGCCAGCCCTGCTACAAGGGTATTTGCAAGGCCAAAGAAACGAAAGCTTGTCTTACGCATATTTCTGTGGAAGAAGTGTTCGAGCATTGCCAAAGGGCGCTCACATGATGAAAATCGTTGTGGTCATGAAAAACTGGCTCGGCGACCTGCTTTTCCAGATGCCCGCGCTCGATCTTATCAAACAAAAATATCCAGAAGCCTCAATCGTCTGTATTGCCCCCGAGCGTTGCCGGGAAATCCTTGAGGCTCACCCAGCGGTTTCGGATTTCTTGAGCCTTGATGAAAAAAACACGCATCGTTCCTGGCTTGCGAGAATGCGATTCGTTCTGGAGCTGAGGAAGCGCGGCCCGTGGGACCAGGGCTATCTTTTCCATCGTTCCCGCTCAAGAGCCGTTTTACTTTGGCTTGCCGGGGTCAAAAAACGGATCGGATACGGCAAGGGAAGAAAGGTTTTTTTGACAAAAATGGTTAATGATCCGGTGCCCAAGCTTCATCAGCTTGATTTTTTTATGAATTTGATGAAAGGAGCCGGATACGATGTTCCTGAAGAACCGGCCTATCGTTTTTATTTCAAACCGGAAGATGAAGTATGGGCGTTCGCGGTCCTGAAAGAAAACATGATCGATCGCGGGACCCGCTATGTTTGCTTTCACCTTGGCGCGAATTGGGAGCCGAAGCGCTGGCCTGCCGGACATTTTTCTGTGTTGGCAGACAAAGTTCATGAGAAATGGAAAATCCCGGTTGTGGTCACAGGATCCGGTCCGGACCGGCATCTTTTTGACACCTTCATTCAGAGTGTCAAAAAAGCCCGGGTGATCGATCTTGTCGGGAAAACTTCTTTGCGTGTTTCTTCCATCATTTACAAAAATGCGGCATGCCTTGTGACCGGTGATTCCGGCCCGATGCATATCGCTTCCGGTGTCGGCGCTCCGGTCATTGCTCTTTTTGGCCCTACCGATCCAAAGCTTACCGGTCCGCGCGGGAAAGGGGATCATATTGTGCTGCAGTATGTTCCACCTGGTTTTTCAATACCGTTCTTCGGGAAAGAGCTTCCGGAAGACGGCTGGCTATCCAAAATTTCTCCGGATGAAGTTTTTGAAGCAATTGAAAGGATTTTGGGAAAGGTATGAATATTCTTGTCGTGACGTTAAGCAACATTGGTGATGTTGTGATGACGACACCGGTGATCATGGCGCTTGCCCGGAAATATCCCGAAGCGCAGATCACGGTGGTGGTGGGGCCCCGTGCGAAGAGCGTTCTGCAAAGAAGCCCCGATATTCATAAGATCGTAACCTATGATAAAAAAGCTTCCTTTTGGCAAAAATTAAAATTCATTACAGAACTTCGCAAAGTAAAATATGACCGCGTTGTGGACCTGCGTAATACCGCAATCCCGTTTCTGGTCTCGTGCAATAAACGGACTCCACTTTTCAGGAAATTCACCAAGCTCAACATGCGAGACCGTCATCTCGAAATGCTCGCAAGAGTGGAATCCGACATCCCCATTTTTTCTCCGTTCCGTTTTTTTAACGAAGTAGATAAGATATTTGCGATGCGTGCTTTGGACGCCGCGGGGATCCGGGAAAAGAGCGGATGGATCCTGGTGGCGGCAGGGGCCGCCAGTGAAAGGAAACGGTGGCCGGTCCGATGTTTTGAGGAAGTAATCCGGAAGCTTCATGAGAGGACCGGAAAAAAAATTCTTTTAGTGGGGACCCTTAACGAAAGGCCGGTGGCCAACAGAATTCTGAAGGAACTTCCGGGGATCGTCGGAGTTTTCTGCGGCGATCTGATTTTGCCTGAGACTGCGGCGCTTATCGCGGACGCTTCGCTTGTGATCGCGAACGACAGCGCCATCATGCATCTGGGGTTCGAATTGGGCACGCCGACCGTCGGGATCTTCGGTCCGACGGACCATGAAAAATACGGGCATGAGGGGCCGAAGTTCCGTGTCGCACGGGGGGAGGCTCAGAACTGTTCCTGCGGATCCGATAAATTGCCCCGTGCCGAACGAAGCTGTTTTCACGGACTTGAACCGGAAAAAGTGATCGAACTTTCTTTGGAGCTTCTAAATGTTGCTCAATTTTCCTGACGTTCCGCGCATCCTCATCACGCGCACGGACCGCATCGGAGATCTGGTTCTCACGACGCCGCTTTTCAAGGCCCTGCGCGAAAAATTTCCGAAGGCCTGGCTCGCAGCACTGGTGTTCCTCGAACATCACGAGATCGTTCAGGACAATCCTTATCTTGATGAAGTGATTCTTTATGACAAAAAAGGGAGCGAGTGCGGTCTTTGGGGGCAGTTCCGTTTCAGTCAAAAACTTCGAAGTAAAAAATTTAATGCGGTGATCCATGGCCATGGCACGAACAGGATGCATCTCGCTGCGTGGCTTGCTGGGATCCCCGTGCGTATAGGCTATGAGCGTCGTGCGCCCTGGACGTTGACGCATGTTCATCCTTATAACAAGAAAGAAGGGAAAAAACAGGAGGCAGAATATCTTTTTGAACTTCTGGAACTTTTTAGCGTTAATCCTCCCAAGGAGATCGTGACTTTTTTCCCCGTCACAGATCGGTCCGTCCGTTCCCTTGAGAATTTGCGTTTGTTCCATAAAATTCCGCATGACCAGCCGTGGATCATTCTGAATCCTTCGGCAAGCGATGTTACCAAAATGTGGCCGGCGGAACGTTTTGCTGAACTTGTGACACAAATTCAAAAATATTGTCCCAGCGTTTTTCTTGCAATCGGGACCTCCCAAGACCGGCCTATCATCAAAAAAATGATGAAAAACACCTCGGTTCCGGTTTTCGATTTGAGCGGAAAACTCTCGCTTGGAATGTTGGGAGCACTTTTGAAAAGGTCGGCCTTGCTTGTCTCCAATGATTCCGGTCCCGTTCATATCGCAGCAGCGGTCGGTACGCCGGTTGTTTCGATTTTCGGAAGGTATGAACCAGGTCTTGGTCCCAAACGCTGGCAGCCGCTGGGGAAGAATTCACGCGTGGTTGCGAAGAATGTTTCCTGTATCCCCGCCAGCGAGCGGAAGTTCACCTATATTGAAGAAATTGCGGTAGAAGATGTATATGCCGCGGTACGCGATCTTTTCCGCGGTCCGGTTTCCGACCAGTTTGAGCATGGATTCCAGAGTGGATACTGGAAGAAAGGCTAGAATGCGAACGCTCCGCCGCGTACTCATCGTTCATCCGTACGGAATCGGGGACCTTCTCTTTGTGACGCCTGTCATGCGCGCATTGCGTCTCGTCCCGACGGTCGAAACCGTCGATCTGCTTTTAGGGTCCCGCACGCGAGAGATCGTGGAAAATAATCCTCATATCACTGATATTTTTGTCGTGGATAAGGACCGCGTTCATCGCCAGAGCTGGTTTGAAAATCTTCGCGATTATTGGGAGCTTGGCCGGAAACTCCGGGCCAGGCATTATGACCTGATCCTGGATTATTCGCTGCGGCGCGAGCATGCCTTCTTTGGCCGGTTCTTTCTCGGTATCCCGCGATGTGCAGGCTTTGCGTATAAAAAGCGTGCGGTGTTCCATAATATTCATTACCCGCTTCCAGAGGCGTTTTGGAAACGGCACGTCGTGGATTTTTATTGTGATCTCGCGGAAGCGGCCGGAATTCCCGTAGAAGACCGTTTTCTGGAGTATTATTTCCCACGGCCCGTATCCTTGATTGAAGCGGAGGTTACCGGAAAATTAAAACTTCTGCCGGAGCGTTTTCTTTCGGTCGCCCCCGGCGGCGGGGATTCGTGGGGGAAGGAAGCCTCTTTCAAGCGCTGGCCCGTGAAGTATTTTGCGGAGTTAATCAAAAAACTTCAAGCAGAGCGAAACATCCATGGCGTCGCTATCCTGGGCAGTCATTCCGAGCGGGGGTTATGTGAAGAATTGCAAGCAATGATCAAGCCGCCGTCGGTCGTGCTGGCGGGGGAGACAAGACTTGCGCAAACGGCCATGGTCCTCAAGAAATCAGCGCTTTTTGTCGGCAATGACGGCGGGCTGGTGCATTTAGCGCACGCGCTTCATGTGCCGCTCATCGCGTTCTACGGACCCGTGTCGCCGGAAGTGTATGGACCGTATCCTCCGTCGCCTGACGCAATTGCCATCTTCGACCGGAGTTTGGAATGTCGTCCCTGCTATTACAAATTCCGTTATAATAAGCAGTGCCAAACCATCGCTTGCCTGAAAGAATTAAAACCGGATGAACTGACTGAAATCATTAAGAATGTCGTGATCAAACCGGAAGGAAGTCTTCGAAAATGATACCCCTCAAAATTCCTGCCAACATCGGGAGTATGCCGAAAGCGTTCTGGGGCGTTTTTTTCTTTTGTCTTCTGGTGTTTCCGGCTTATGCTGCGGAAACTGGGAAAATTTTCCCGCGTTTTGAAAAACCCGCTACGAAAATTTTTCTTGGAGAGAAAATAAAATTCGAAATCAGTTATCTCGGGATCACTGTGGGGGAGGCGGAGTCTGTAGTCAAAGAACTCGTCAAAGTGAACGGTCGCGATGCTTATCATATCGAGATCAACATCCGGTCGCGGCCGATACTTGATTGGATATACAGAGTCCGAGATACGCATCACACCTATATCGATGCCGAGCATTTTCATTCTCTTCGCTACGAAAAAAAGATCAAAGAAGGCCGCTATTGGACGGACGAATTGATGGAATACGACCAGGACGAACATATTGGCCGCTTTTATTCCCGCAAGGACAACAGCCGTAAAGAGATGTTTATTCCCAAACATGTTCAGGACCAGATCTCCTGCTGTTACTGGCTTCGGCTTCAGGATGTAAAACCCGATTCCAAAACCTTGATTCCGGTGAACGCGGACGAAAAAAACTGGGATCTTGAAGTCGTTACGCACGGTGTCAGGGAAATGAAGATCGATGACGTGGGCGTTTTCCAGGCGATCGAGGTCGAACCGGTCATTTTGTTCGAAGGTTTTTTTGTCAGGCGCGGGAAAGTTCGTGGGTGGATGAGCATGGATGAGCGGCGCATCCCGCTTATGATGAAGGTCAAAGTTCCCGTCCTTGGCGAAGTTGCCGCCACGCTTACCGGTTACGAGCCCGGCACCGGCTCTTAGCGGATAAGATCCACGATCTGTAAGGCCTCCTCTCCTTAATTAACCCGTTTTTTCTTTTTGTTCTGCATGATAGAATCCAGCTCGTTCCAAATATCGATCCTAGGGAAAATGACAGGAGATCATCACACGGGCGATGCTGGTTTTCCTGTCATCAGCTTTTTTGACACACGGAGTTTTGTTGCCGTGGTGATTTTGAGTGGAACGATCTTGCAATTTAAAAATAAAAGAGGTTCTAGTAAAACAAGCTGAGTTTTCATGACGCTGATCTTCTAAGGAGAAACTAGCTATGCCGACTTATGAATATGAATGTGGGGCGTGTGAGCATCGATTCGAGAAATTCCAATCCATGATCGATAAACCCATCAAGAAATGTCCCAAATGCGGAAAAGTCAAGGTTGAACGCGTGATTTCCGGCGGGGCGGGGGTGCTTTTCAAGGGGAGCGGATTCTATCAGACCGATTACCGTTCCAAAGGTTACAAAGAGTCGGCCAAGAAAGATGTTCCCAAGAAGGAAGCTCCCACCGCTTCAGCTTGCCCCAGCAATTGCTCGTCATGTCATTCGAAGAAAAAATAAGTTTTTCCATTGTAAATCATTTCTAACTCCTTGTATTTAAATGACTTATAAAGAGCTCCTTTCATTGACACCACTTCTCTCTGATGCTACAATGCAATCCTACAATTTCAGAATACAGAAGGACAGGCGTAAAGTAGAAAGATAAGCCTGTCCTCCTTATTTAGAGGGACAATGAAGACCGCATCCTTGCCGCTTAGCAGCTTAGAAAAAAGACGTTTCCTCGAGATTCTTGAGGGATTCAAAGAAGTCCACATCCTCGTGATCGGAGACTTCATTCTGGATCAATTTGTCTGGGGGAGCGTAAAACGTATTTCCCCCGAAGCGCCAGTACCAGTGGTCAAGATTGAACGAGAATCCTTTATGCCGGGGGGATCGCTTAACGTGGCTAACAATATCCGCTCTCTCCAGGGGCGGGTTTACCCTTGCGGGGTGGTGGGCCGCGATCTTTATGGGCGCATGCTGCTCAGAGCCATGCGCAAACAGGGGATCGAAACCGGGGGAATTGTCTATGATCCGGAGCGTCCGACATCCCTCAAAACCCGTGTGATCGCACATTCCCAGCAGGTGGTCCGTTTTGACCGTGAAAAGACAGACGATATCTCCAAGACCGACCTTCTTAAGATCCTGAAATTTGTCCGTGAAAATATCAAACGTATGGATGTTGTGATCCTTGAAGATTACGGCAAAGGCGTGATACAGCCCTTTCTTTTAAAAGAGATCGTTCGCCTTGCTAAGAAGTTCAAAAAACCCGTGCTTGTGGACCCCAAGGAAAAAAACTTTGTCTATTATCAAGGAGTGACTTGCATTACCCCGAACCGCAGCGAGGCTTATACCGGCTATGAACGGACACATGGATCTTGTTACAAAATGCCGGAACTGGAAACGGTTGGCTGGGGTTTGATGAAAAAATTGAAACTCGATTCCGTATTGATCACACTGGGGGAAGACGGCATGGCCCTTTTTGAAAAGAAAAAGAAGCTTACAAAAGTCCCGACTGCTGCGCGCGAAGTCTATGATGTCTCCGGTGCGGGGGATACGGTGATCGCGACACTTGCGATTGCATTAGCGGCAGGCGCGAAAATGCAAGAGGCTGCGAAGATATCGAATCTTGCTGCCGGTATCGTGGTTGGGAAACTTGGCACTGCGACGGTCGCTCCCGGAGAGCTTGAAGAAGCGATCCGGAAAGCATGAGAACGGATTCTGTTGTGAAAGCCCTTGGCGTTATACCCGCGCGTTTAGGTTCCACACGTCTTCCCGAGAAGATTTTACGTTCCATAAACGGTAAACCCATGATCCAGCATGTCTGGGAACGCGCGAGGCGGGCGAAAAAGCTTGAAGATGTGATTGTGGCCACCGACGACACGCGTATCCAGCAATGCGTTGAGGAATTTGGCGGAAAGGCTTTTATGACGCGCAGGGACCATCCGAATGGGACTTCGCGGATTGCGGAGCTTATGGGCTATTTTAAACAGGATTTTGTGATCAACATCCAGGGCGACCAGCCGCTCGTGGATCCGAAGGCGCTTGACGAAATGGTGAGCGTTTTTGAAAGCGCGAAGGATGTGGAAGTGCTGACTCTGGCTGTGCGCATGACGGATAAGGCAGGTTATGAAAATCCCAATGTTGTCAAAGTTGCTTGTGATGCGGGAGGGAACGCGCTTTATTTTTCACGTGCGGCGATCCCGTTCTTTCAGGGAAAACAGAGTTGCGCGTTCAGTTTTTTGAAACATTTGGGAGTTTACGGATACCGGCGCGATTTCCTTTTGAAATTTGTTGCTTGGGAACCTGGAATCCTGGAAAATACGGAAAAACTAGAGCAGCTTAGGGTCCTCGAAAG
>JBAZJC010000014.1:0-23393 GCA_041651495.1 Candidatus Omnitrophota bacterium
CATGGTTCGTGTAATGTCCGAATACCGGTTTCTTGCGCCCCAGGCCAAAGACCCGGCAGAACTTCTAACCGCCCTCAACCAGCGCCTTTCGGTAAACAGTCCGTTCGGGATGTTCCTCACGATGGTCTGCCTCCTGATCGACGGACACACGAACACGGTCCAATATTCTTCCGCCGGTCATCTTCCGATTCTTTTAAGAAAAGCCGCGGAGGGTATCACCGAAATCTTCAAGGGCACGCAAAGCCCGCCGCTGGGTCTCACGCCCAAAATGTCCTTTTTCCTGAACACGGTCCATCTGGAAACAGGTGACGCTCTTTTTCTTTACACGGACGGCGTGGTGGAGGCGCGCAATAAACGCGGGAAAGAGTACACGGTCAGTCGGCTCGAGGAATGCGTGAAAAAAGAGGCAGCCTCGGCAGCAGAATACTCCGAGAGGATATTTGAGGACGTCCGGAAATTCACGACTGGCGCCGACCAGCACGATGACATTACCGCCCTCACTGTGGTCATCCCCTAAGATGACCCTCTTCTTTAGGTATTCGTTATCCTCAAAATAATAGTCGCACTTGGAACAGTGTGCCGGATCGACGGCTAGTTCATACCGATTTAAAAGTTTCTGTCAAAGCTTGTACCTTCTCCAGGAAGCCATTGAAGCATCATTCGGCATGTCAAGTATACCGGCTGTGCTCTGCCTCTCTGAATGCGTCAAAGATTAAAACGACCGGCGGATGGAAATTAAAGGGCATCAGGAAAAGAACGCCGGAGCGTCAGGATGAATTTCGTTCCCACGCCAGGATGGCTTTTGACATTCACGGTTCCTTGATGCATTTTTGTGGTACGAGCAACGACCATGAGCCCTAATCCTGTTCCACGTTTTCCTTTAGTGGAAAAAAATGCCTCGAAAAGTTTTGCTTTCACTTCTTCATTCATCCCGGAAGCATTATCCTCAACGATCAGCTCATAGTGCTCATCGTCTTTGATCTGGGCCCGGATCTTGATGTGAGCGTCTTTTTTTTCATGAAAAGCCTCGAAAGCATTCTTTACGAGATTAAGAAGCGCACGATAAAGGGAGCGCCCGTCCCCCTCCACAACCGGAAAGTCCGGATCCGTTTTGAAATCAAGCCTGATATGATATCCCTTTGCCCGTTCTGTGAGGTCGCTTTGTAATTCCGCCAGGATCGCCGCGAGATCCACCTTTTCTGGCTCTAACTGATAATCCTTTGTCAGACTTAACATCTCCCAAACAAACCCGTCCATTTCCTTCAATGTCTTGGCCATTTTAGAAAGCCCGGTGGCGAGAAATTTCTCGTTCTTTTCCTTGAGTCCCATGCGGATCATTTCATCTGAGAAACGTGCGAGTTGCATAATGTTCCTAATCTCGTGGACCACCATGCCCATCGCCTGTCCGACTGCAGCCAAACGCTCCATCTTGATATTTTCCTCAAAAAGCAGGATGTTCTTGAGCGCGCCTGAAAATTCTGAAGCCAGATCAAACCCGATCTCAGTTTCCCGGGAGGTAAAGACAGGCGCACCAGTTGCTCTTTCAAGACACGCAACGCCCATGACATTATTCCGGGCAATCAAGGGAAGAAACATCCGATCCTTCAACACGCAGGGTTTTCCTTCTTCAAATATTTTTTGCACCTCAACTGCAAGGTCCGATGGGACCTCTTTGGCAGACGGAGCCAAGGCCTCAAGCAAAAGGGTTTTGTTTCGGGCTGCGAGAAAAAGGTAGCTTTGCTGCGCTGGGATGAATCGAGACACGGTGGTCAGAAAAAATTCGGTAAGAACTTTGCTATCTGTGATAGCGTCGTAAACGCGGCCAATTTCGTGTGTTGCCTGATACGATTTTTCGTGAGCACTCACGGAAGAATACTAATCAATCTATGCAAAGGTTGCAAGTGCAACCAGGATCCGTACGGCTCTTCGAAATGTCGGAGTATTTTCCATTTTTGCGAGGGCTAAGCAAATTAAAAAACTTTTATTATTCCACAAGGGCTTACGAAAGCGGCGAAGCCCGCGGAAAATCAATCGCTGTATCTGCCACATGGTTGATATAATTAGTAAAGAGGTTGAACAAAACAGCCGCGACGATTTCGAGGATTTCTTCGTCCGAACAACCTGCTTTGCGAACTTTCTCTAATTCCGGATCCGTGATATTCCCCCGATTTGCAGAAAGCCTTTTGGCGAACCGCAGAATCGCGTCCGTTTTAGGATCTGGGGACTTGGCCCTACGGCCCGCTTCGATCTCCTCAGGAGTGAGTCCCGAAAGTTTCCCGATTGTCGAATGTGCTGCAACACAATAATGACATTGATTATCCTCACCTACTGCAAGCGCGATCTGTTCGCGCACCTTGAGAGGCAACCTTGCGTCGGCAAAAGCTCCGGAGAATCCTCCATAGACTTGAAGCGCCACGGACGAATGGGCCATGGTCCTGAGGATATTGGGAACACGACCCAATTTGGCCTTGATCGCAGCCAAAAGTTCCTGGGTTTTGCCTTGCGCTTTTTCCGGGTCTAACGGTTGAATACGGCTCATTAATGCCTCCTTTTGACTTTGTCCAAAATCCTTCGGTGCTTATGAGAATCTTGGGTTTATGTTTGTTCGGCTTTCGAAAAAATTCAGGGCCAAACTGCCCCAAAAACCCTTCGGACACTGCTGTTTAAAAAGAATGTTTTTGATATCTACTTTGTTAAAAAAAATAGAAAAATTAGTTCCAGGTTCCGCGGCGAAAAATGGCTTTTTGATAAATGTCTTCGTATTGTCGAGCGGCATCGAGCCAGGAGAAATGCTGGAGCATAGCACGTTTGCGCATCAACTCCATATGCTCGGGCCGGTCATAATACGTACTCACCGCCCAGCCAACCGTATCATGGATTGCGGCCGGAGTTCCCTGATAATAGAGGAATCCGGTCCCCAAACCGTTTTTTTCCTCATAGGGAATGATTGTGTCCTTCAATCCGCCGGTCGCGCGCGCAATCGGAAGTGTTCCGTATTTCAAACTGTAGATCTGATTGAGACCGCACGGCTCATAAAGTGACGGCATCAGAAAAAAATCGGCTCCTGCTTCAATCAGATGCGCCTTGCGTTCGTTGTAGCCGATCCAAGCGCCAACCTTGCCAGGATAAAACGCGGGAAGCTCTCCGAAGAAATCCTCCTGACCCTTGTCCCCGCTTCCAAGAATGGCGAATTGGACAGCCATATCGCGCAGGAGACGATGTATGACGGGCATCAATTGTTGAAAACCTTTCTGCTCCGCGAATCGTGAGACAACGCCCACGATCGGGACTCTCTCCTTGGGATCCAGCAAAAATTCCTTTTGCAGATCTTTTTTGCAAAGTTTTTTCCCGGACAGATCGTGCGAAGAATAATTCGCCGCGATAAACTTGTCGACCTTTGGATCCCAGTGATCGTAATCCGCGCCATTTAGAATTCCATAAAGGTCGTCCTTGCGGCGCTGGAGATAGGTCGAGAGCCCGTTCGCACCAGGTTCGCCGAGAATCTCTTGGGCATACGTGGGACTGACGGTTGTGACGGCATCGGCATAAAAGATCGAGCCTTTCATAAAATTAACTCCCCCGAAATTCTCGAACTTGGCATCCGTAAAATTATTACGCCCAAGACCGAGAAAGCCGTAAGAGTCGGCTTTGAAAGTTCCTTGATAGGCAACATTGTGGATCGAAAAAACGCTCGCGGTTTTGGCAAAAAAAGGATTATTTTGCTCCAAAATCTTCAGATACGGTGCAACAAGCGCCGTTTGCCAATCGTGGCAATGGATAATATCGGTCCGGAACTTCAGATCCTGACAAAGCTGGAGGCAAGCGCGTGAAAAAAATCCGAAACGTTCGGCATTGTCCGCGAATTCCCAATGGCCATCATCATAAAGCCCGGCACGACCAAAGTAGTTTTCATGTTCGATGAAATAAACAGGAAATCCGTCCGATTTTCCCTCAAGGACTTGGCACCATACGACGCCATTACCGGTCGGAACGCCCATTGGCCCTAGAATGGATTTTAATCCGTACTTCTCCTTGCTAATGGACCAATAACGCGGCAAGACAAGTCGAACATCATGCCCGAGCTTTTTCAGGATCTTGGGCAGAGCGCCGCAAACGTCGCCGAGGCCACCAGTTTTGACAAATGGTACTGCTTCCGACGCCGTAAATAAGATTTTAAGTTTCCGTTTATTCCTTTTTCTCATTTCCATGGGCGGTCCATTTATATGTTGAGGAGAGATTATACTGAAGAACAAAAGGCCAACTACTTCGAACCCACAAAAGAGATGTGTTTTGTTTCAGACATTCGCCTCAAAAACAGCCTCTATAATTCTTTATCGTTTAAATTTGCTCAGGCGAAATGTCTTTTGTTCGTACGTTCGATTTTACTCGGCAGGAAGGGTGAAAAAAAAAGCAGCGCCTTCCCCGGGTTTCGATTCGACCCAGATGCGTCCGCCATAACGTTCTACGATCTTCTGGCAGGTCGCAAGACCAATCCCCGAACCCGGGTATTTCTGTCGTGTTGCCAATTTTTCGAACATGATGAAAACGCGCCCCCGGGATTCTTCCGGAATTCCGATCCCATTGTCTTTAACCGAAAAAAGCCACTCTTTTCCCTTGCGAACGGCTGAAATATGGACGCGTGGTTCCCTTTCGCAATATTTCATTGCATTACCGATCAAATTTTGAAAAAGCAATCCAGCAAGGCCAGGGTTGATCGATAAAACCGGTAGAGGATCGCAGATCACTTCTGCTTTTTTTTGAAGTATCAAAAAATGAAAATCCCCTATCACCTCCTTGACGACCTTCTCTAACTCCACGGAAGGTGCTGAAGCTTCAGGTTTTTTCACATTGGCATAATTCAAAAGTGCTTTAATAAAAGTACTTAATCGTTTTACGCTATTGATAATACGTTCTATAAAATCTTTTGTCGCTTCATCTCCTGAATCCTGATACTTTTCTTTTAAAAGCTCCGCAAAACCCAAGATAGTCGCCAGAGGAGATTGAAGATCGTGAGCCGCCTTCACGGAGAATAGTTCAAGCTCGGTATTTGAACGGGCAAGTTCTTTGGAGGCAGTCTCTAGCAGCATTGTTTTTTTATAAACCAGACCAGTCAGCCAGGAAACCAACGCGAAAGTGAACCAGTGAACGGCTCCATCTAGAAACAATGTCCGAAAATTGGTTGAAAATCCAACATCGACTTGGGCATAAAACCATAAAAGTGCGGCTAAAACCGCCATTAAACGACCGGGGCGATTTCCCAAATACCATGTTATTAACATAATCGAGGGAAAATAAAATATATCAAATGCGATCATGTCCCGGGTGGCGATATCAAGAAAGAAAACAAGGAAGGTAATTAAAAGAAAAAGAAGACCGAAAAGCGTCGTGGAAATCTTTTGTTTTTCAGAAAACAGAATCCTGGGAAGCATATTGGGAAATAGTATAAACTCCTTTTGAAAGCTGTCAACGGACAAGTCCTCACCGCGGACTTTTTATGGTGTATTTGTTGTGCTCCGATTGTTGAATGATATATTTTATCTAATCTAAGAATTTTCGATGCATTACCCGCATTCGTCCCGCACGAATAAAAACAACTCCCTTTCATTAAAAATCAATTCGTTGATCTTGCAAAGAATGTGATCGGGGTTGCAGGTTTTCTTAAAAGATCAGTGAGACAATTGAAGGTTTTTTATTCTAATTCCTTACGACAAAAAAGTCATGGGTGATCATTCCTAAGAACTATAATTTTTGATCCGGGGGAGTCCGCCAGCGACGGTGGGCCCAAAGCCAATCGCCGGGCCGTTTGCGGATTTCTTCCTCGATCTTCGCCACATATTGTTGGGTGTTGGCCAAAAGATCAGCCTGGAAATTCCCGGTCCTGATTAGCGGGAACAACGGACCGTATTTTATTTTTGAATACCCATTTTCATCGCGAAAAAAAAATGCCGGGAGTACTGGGTATTCATACTTAAGAGCAAGCATTGCTGGTAATGTACTTGTAGCGGCTTTACGTCCGAAAAAATCCACCCACACCGCCCCCCGGCTCTCATGCTGGTCGATAAGCACGGCCAGAATCCCGCGGTGCTTGAGCACCTCGATGGAAGATCGCACAGCGCCTGACTTTTCGATATTAATCAAATTCGCCGCTTTACGCATTTCCCGGATATAACGGTAAAGATAAGGATTTTTCAGCGGACGGCCTACCGCATGAACGTGAAGTCCATATTTTTTAATGGGAATTGCGAGCCACTCCCAATTCCCAAAATGAGAAACCACTGCGATAAAACCGCCTTTTTTTTTCACCGCGTCCATAAGCGGTGTTACATCCGGCGGTTCGATATAACGCCCGGGATGGGCAGACGCTTCGGGCGTACGCAGGAACTCAAAGACAAGTTTGGAAAGATTCTGTATTGACTGTTCGGCGATCCAAAGAAGTTCGGCTTCGTTTTTTTTATTTCCGAATGCCAGGCGGAGATTTCCCAGCATGGTTTTCCGCCGAACACCGAAAATCCGTACCGCAAACATTCCCAGAGTGTTCGCTATTTTGTAGCTTGTCCGAAGAGGAATGAGGCGGAGCATGAATGCCAAAAGTCTGAATGCGCCATATTCGAAAAGAAAGTAACTTTTCTTGAACGGGGACATTTTGTAGAAGGAGAAGATCACCTTCATGGCAGGTGAATCTTTCTCCCTTTTACTCCGAAAAATGGAGCGGGCAGCGGGAATCGAACCCGCATGACTAGCTTGGAAGGCTAGGACATTACCATTATGCTATGCCCGCATGTTCAAAATTGAGTGGACATTGTATTCAACAATAAGACGCCGCGCAACTTTTCTTGCAAACTCTGAACGACGGAGACGACGAATTACGGGGGAATTGAGGGCCTGATCTCTTACCCCTTCCGGTATCCTATTTGGGAGGGCCTGTACACCGTCAAGTGCCTCGGACTCGGCTTTTTTGCATAAATCATGCGCTTGTTCCAAAAACCGTAGATCGTTGAAAGCCGTCCCGAGCTTGATGGATTATCTACAGTGGTTGAAATTGTCACGATCTTTTTTTATTTTCAATTTAATGAAAATCATGGCGGCCGGAAAAAGCGCGAGAGAGCGTGGCTTGATCTGTATATTCAATGTGACTGCCGACCGGAATACCGCGAGCGAGGCGCGTCACTTTCACCCTGGAAGGCGCCAAGACCTTCGCGAGATAGAGCGCGGTTGTATCTCCTTCGGTGTTGGGATTGGTTGCAAGAATAACTTCCCGGACTTTTTTTTGTTTCACGCGTTCAAGAAGATCTTGAACGCAGATCTGGTCTGGCCCGACCCCGTCCAGTGGCGACAACGCGCCAAGCAGAACATGATAGACCCCAGGATGACTTCCGGTCTTTTCGATTGCTACGACGTCCTTGGGATCTTCGACTACACAAATGAGTCCCTGGTCACGCCCCGGGTCCGAACAGATGTGGCAAAGTTTTTGATCCGAAAAATTATGGCAAACACTACAAAAGACAACGCTCTCGCGAAGTTGTTTGATGAGCTCCCCCAGAGTAAAAGTTTCTTCTTTTTTTGTTTTTAGAAGATAAAAGACCATGCGCTCGGCCGAACGCTTGCCAATGCCCGGAAGCTTGGTGAGAGCTTCGACTACTTTCGTCATTAATTCCGAATAGGCTTTCATGGGCTTAGCGTCCGGAGGGATCAATCTTTGCGAATCACTTTGGAGCCATCGAAAATCTCAAGGGCTTTTGAAACAATGTCCGGTACGCCTTCGTCCTTGGCCGACGCTGTATCCCCGGCCGCTTCCTGGGTCGTTTCATCACGCTCGGTCACGACACATTGAACCCGGACTTTCTTGCCAAGGGCCTGTGTGAACGCATCTTCAATAATTTGTTTGTTCAAATCTTTTTCAAGCATTTCCTTATGAAAACGGAATTCGGACGGAAGCCCCAGCACGATCACTGAACCTTCCACTTCTGCGGGTTCGGCTTCGGCAAGATAAAGACTCAGGGACATGCGCTTGGCTTTGACGAGCTCGATTATTTGGGGCCACACTCTCTCGACACTATTGAGCGTCAAATCCTTTCCAGAAGATGAACACGGTGTTAAGGTTTTTGGAAATGTTTCCGACCCTGCTGCAGCTTTTTGAAAAATGTCTTTTTGTATGGTGTTGGGGGAAGAAATTTCGGTTTTATTGACAGACACCTTCTGTTTTGACGTTTCTTTTTCCATTGTCGGTATTGCAGCGCTGCTTTTTCGTCCGGAAGATGCTCCCTGAATAAGATTTTCGATGGATTTCAACCCATCCATATAAACAAGTTTGAGAAGTGCGGTCTCAACCAGTAGTTTTGGCGAAGCCACCGGCCGGCGAAGCTGAATCTGCAGGTTCTGTAAAATCGAAAGGGCCAAAAGCAACTCGCCTTGCGGAAAATCAACTGCCAACTTTCGCAATTTTATGATCATTTCGGCGCTCGCTTCGATCAGTGCCTCAGCCTTGGGCGCAGTTTTTAAGACCAGGAGATGCCGGAAAGCCTCAAACAAACCTTTAGCGAATTGCGCAAGGTCAGCACCTTCTTCATAAAGTTTCTTCACGAGGCCGAAGATCTCATCCCCTTTTTTCTCACGAATAGCCGCAAGCGTTGAAACATACGTCTCTTCCGGCGCAAGCCCAAGAAGCGTCAGGACATCTTCTTCCTTGATTTTCCCTTCAGAAAAACTCGCCAATTGATCCAAAAGGCTTTCCGCGTCACGGAGCGCACCTTCCGTGGCCTTTGCGATCATGAAAAGCGCGTTCTTTTCACATTTCAGTTTTTCCTTCTGGGCAATCCTCTCAAGCTTTTCAACCGCTTCGGGAACGGAAATCCGTTTGAACTGAAGCCGCTGACAACGCGACAGGATTGTAAGCGGTACTTTGTGGGATTCGGTCGTGGCAAAAATGAATTTCACATGCGCCGGCGGTTCTTCGAGAGTCTTTAGAAGTGCATTAAAAGCATCGCCGGTCAGAGAATGGACTTCGTCAATGATGTAGATCTTGTAACGACCCGCGGACGGTTTGAATTTCACGTTCTCACGAAGCGTCCGGATTTCCTCGATGCCACGATTCGACGCACCATCGATTTCAAGCACATCCATGGAATTCCCCTGCTCGATTTCTTTGCAGGAAATACATTTTCCGCAAGGTTTTTCCGTGGGACCTTCTTTACAATTCAAAGCCTTAGCCAGAATGCGCGCAGTCGAGGTTTTCCCTACGCCTCGGGGGCCCGAAAAAAGAAAACTTTGCGGAACGCGTTCCTGACGAATCGCATTCTTTAAGGTCGTGGTGATGGTCTCCTGCCCCACGATCTCTTCAAACGTCTGCGGCCTAAATTTCCTGGCGAAGATTAAATATTCCATGACTACCTTGTAGGAGAAATCAAATGCATTTTAAAGAATTGTGAGATGCCATGATGCTGTAAAATTGGTGTCTTTTCAACAAGTTCTTACCGGGGGGCACGGTCTGAAAAGATCAATCCAGAAACTTGAACGTTTCGAGGATATGTTCGAAAACCGGCGTGTAGATCTTATGTTGTTTCTCGGCCATCCCAAAACTGATTTGACACAGTTTTTGTTTCCGAAGAATAAAAATCTCTCCTCTTTTCAGGGGGGCCTTGGCGATCTTGGACTGAAAAGGAAGTTTCAAAATATATTGATATTCCAACCGTCTCCCTTGATCCCGCCAATAGTAATTTCGTCATTATAAAGCTGTTTAAAACCTTTGAAGTGTTGTTCTTTTTTTAAAAAATGTCCGCCATGTTTGCCAGAACAACCGTTTCTTTCACATCTTGCGCTTTCACAAAAATCCCCGGGATCATTCGGGTGATTGAATCCCGAGGGCCTGCGACCTGGACCATGTTAAATTGATTCTTAAACTCCCTCTCTTTTATCTTCCAAGCAGCCGGGTATTCAAACATAAAATCAAATGGGGGCTTTTTTCCCTGAAAAAGTTTCAGACCGATGGAAGTTGGCCGTTTCTGGGTCTCCTTGGACGGCACACTTCCCAGAAATTTCTAAAAGAAAATCCATGGCACTATCACAAGCAAAACCATCTTTTTGTTCTCTTTAAGGATTTTTGTCTCGCTAACATTACCATTCTTGAGTTGGATGATCTTGGAATTCAGAACAGGGGGGCAAGGAAATAAAAAGGAGGAAAAAACGAGATAAAAAAGAATTGCTGGAATATCCATTTGCACTAGAGATTGTGTAACCCACGTCTCTGGTACAAACATGACACCCATGTTTCTGGTATGGACCGAAATCAAAAAACGGAGAGGATAGGAATCAAAAAGAACTTTTTCTCCAACTCCTTTGATTGCATCATGATGCGCGAAGCGCCCTCTACAAGCAATGATTTTTTGTTTTCGATTGTTTCGATGGAGACTTTTGGAACCGATGAAGTTTGAAGTTGTTTGGTCCCAATTTGGTCCCAAAACTTAGGCAGGAATTTCGACTTGGAGAAGCACGGAATTGACAACGCCATTAGCATCAATATTCCTTAGCATTGCATTTACACTCTTGCCCCTCGCAAGCTCTTCAGAAACGGTTTGGCAATGGCCTCGCTTAATGTAACCGATCGTCTTACCTCGGTAAATAACCTTTACCGCACAAGCGTCTTGACGATTGGTGGGTTCCCTTTGAAGCTCAACGGGTGATCCCATAACCAAACTACGCAGTTCCTTATCATCCTTCAAACAATGCACAAATCCCGCAAGCTCTGTTAAAAAATATGCTGGCCTCTTTTCCATGTGTGGATCAACAAACTCGAAACAATCTGTTGGCAATTGGCCGCCTGTAATTGAAAGAAGGTCGAAATCACTGATTTTTTCATCCTTTATTTCCCAATATCCCAGAAGTTCACTAAAATCCGTGCGAGACCTTGCCGGCAACCGCATAGAGAAGGACTCAATCACATTTTCATGATATTCGCGGCTAAGATCAGGAAACGCGGGATAGTTAGAAAATCCACGCTTCTTCGCTTCCTCCAAATCCTTCCCGTGTAAATAATGGAAAATATATGTGCCCTCCGGCTTGCGGACAAGCTCCCCCACCACATAGCGCCTGCTATGATTTGCCTCTTGCCAAACCAAATATATTTTCTTTTCAACGTTTGCGATCATATTAAATCTCAAATCTTTCCCGCAATAAATCCCGTCTTATGCAAATAATTCTTTCGATTAACTTGACCCTATTAGAAGTTAACACATATTTGGGGATATCAATGTTAAACCCTGAAAAAGGTTTTAAAATATTACGAATCGTTTCGTCTGTAAAAGATGTTTGCTCTTTAACATTATCGGCAATCGCTGGCCATTTTTCAGCAAGACGTTTTAGAAGCTCGAAGTGGTTTATCCATTCCAAATTGATACCGTCATCTGACCAGCGTAAATGCGGAGAGCCTCTTTCAATATACCGGCGCAATTTTAGCTCACCTTCCTCCAAAAAGCTACCGAGCTTTTCATCAACAAGCTCTCTCCCTAGGCTGTCACTATTGTCAAAGGCGGGTGTTAACTTAATCTCATTTTTAGTTTTATCTGAAGGAACAATAAGTCCCCAATTATCTTGATGGCGGTCTGTGTTGCCGATTATGGCGTCAAAAACCAACAATTTTAAAAATTCTTTAAACAAATGATCCCGGCCTAAATTTTTTACCAAAACTTCTTCCACGAAATAAATATTGTGGCTTTCGCCTTTTCGTCTGTCGAAATCGGGATGCTTCGCCAATATTAAATCTCCGCCATGTCTTAGTTCTTCTACAATTTTCCGATCCTTAATCTTAAGAAAAAATCTGATTAGCGCGCCGTAAGTATTCTCAAATTTTGCGCAAAATGTTTCGGGAGTTGATATGTTCACCAATTCGCCGACTTTGTGAGCTATAACTTCTGACCAAAATTCCACCGGGTGCCGACTGTGTGATTCTTTGAAAAGGAATAGCTCTATTTCGGACTTTTCGGATGCAGATGGTTTAACCACCCATTTCTTGTTGCGTGATCCTTTTGTTTGCGCATGGATAACTTTCCACGACGAAATATCGACGCATTGGTTCATTAGTTAGCTCCTATGTGTTTATATTATACCGCATTGTTTTTCGGCCAGCTAATTTTCGTTTTTCAAGCCACGCCTGCACATCGACCTCAAGAAAGCGGACGGATCGCCCCAGCTTGTAATGCGGGATAAACTCCGTATGCGTCCAGAGGTAGACGGTAGACTGATCCACCTGCAGGATCTCGCATAACTGCTTGGGAGTGAGGAACCGTTCCACTTCGCGCCTATCCCTTTACAAGCTCTTTATTTTCGTGATCTTTACCGTCACAATAAAGCCGGACAATGGGTAAAGTTTCAGGCACTTCAAGGGCTTCATAGGGCGCATCCCCGCGCCGCCATCTAAGGGGCATCCTGTTGCAAAGATAGAATATGATCGCTGTGACATTCCCGCGCTTGACTTCACGCGCCAAAGAATCTTCGGCCTCTATAACCCGGTAGCTGTCCAAGACCTCATAAAGCCGCTTCCTGTTCTCCGCGCTGGCATTTCGCCAACCATAAAAAGTTGTGCGCGAAAGATGCTCCCTCTCGCAAGCAACCGAAACGAAATCATATTTATCCGCGCCCAAACCCGTTAAAATCCGCTCAACCTTTTTTAGTGTCAATTCTGTAAAGTTTCCCATGCCTTTAACCTCCGTTTATCCTCCATAGAGGATGGTAGAATCTATAAAGACTACAGTTTTTGAAGTAAGAAAATAAACGCCTCTAAAGGGTGACGCTTCACTTTTTGAAGTGTCGCGTTCCCTCGAAAGGCGGTTGACGCTTCGTTTCTTGAAGTGTGACGCTTCATAAATTGAAGCGCCTTATCGCGCTGTCATGCTTCCCGGTCAGCCTGTAGAAAACCGTAAATCGGTGCTTCCCGCCAATTTGGCGCTCACGGTCAATCCAGCCCTTTTCCTCCAACTCCTGAAAAGCCCGGCTGATCGTTCCGGGAGCCATAAGGTCCCTAAGCTCGCTGTAATGGAGACAGATTTCGCCGTTGTTATAACCAACGAATTTGTGCTTGAGGTGGATATAGAGAACCTTAGCGGAGTTATTTAGGCCGGACCGCCAAGCGGGATCTTTGAGCATTTCTCTAGTCAGTGCCACAAAAGGCGGCAAGTGTTTGCTTCTTTTACCGGGTTTCATTTCTCCTCATCCTCCGCGACTATTCAAACACCCGGTCTTTGAGCATCCTGTAAGCGTCCGTCATGGCCTTTCCGCTTACTAGGCCGCCGTTGTAGTAATCCCGGACGGCATCCTCGATCCCTTCGCCCTCCAGATAGACAATGGCCTTCCGTCCGGCGTCTTTCTCGATGTTGTTGATCTTGAAGCCGCGAGCGATTGCGAATGATGCTTCGTAGAGATTTGTTGTCGCTATATTTTTGGTCTTGGTCATGTTTAAACCCTTTCTGTTGTGCCTTCTGCCGTTTCACGGCTGTTTTTTGGATGGAATACCCCGCCCATGCCTTGCCGCTTCTTGTTATGACCATCACGGTAAGGATAAAGGGGACAGGCTGAGGAAGCGCAGAGACGCACTTCAGAAGGCTGGAAGCAAACGCAATCCAAGCATTTGGCCCTGATTGCGCGAAGCGGAGTAAGTTTTTTGCTCATCGGTATTTTCTCCCTTGTTGCTCATACGATACACCCGATTTTAGGAAGAAATGCGGCAGGCAAAATTCAACATTGGAATACTGCGATTCTCAGAACTATCGAAAGGAATTGGGGTTGGGGATAATTTGAAGCGAAAAAGCGTGGGTTTTGTTTACCTTGCTTCTCTCAGGACTTTTTGTTTTTTTATTCTTGCAATGAACTGTTTTATGCGGGACTGAGGTCTAGTGGAGGATTTTTCAAAAAACGAACCGAGTCGTTTTCTGAGCGGCTTAAAAGCCCGTGTTGTTTTTTTATATCGCGCCAACAAAGTATGATAGCTCATTTTTGGCATGTACCCATAGACAGCGATCATGGCCGCCAAATCATCTAGTCGTCGATAAGCAAGAAATTGCTCTAGCTCCTTTTCGCTAATCGCTTGCTTTGCCCATTTCTCAAAAATCTCTCGGACTCGTTTTTTTCGAGCATTCGGATTGCAATATTTTCTGTTAAGCGCGGGTTGTAATTCCTCTTTGATTTCTTCATAGCGAACAAAAAGGTCGAGGGTGAAATTAATGCCTTCCTTCGAGCATCTAAGGTCCGGGATTAATGACGCGAGAATTTCCTTCACTCGCTTTCTGTGCTTTTTCCTTTCGCTCAAGCTTTGACTAACGTCATTCGCGATTTTTTCATGCTCAAACAGGTCGCGCAGAAACCCCTCGTTTCTCAAAATGCTGAGCGGCAATCTCCTCGGCTTGCATTTCCTCATTTTTCCTCATTTCTGCCTTCGAACTTCTCTAAGAAAAAATTCCCATCTTTATTTCATCATTGCTCTTGTTGTACGACTTCTTTGCCGCACGCCCGTCTTTATCGAAAAGGATCTGAAGCGTTTCCTTCTCCTGATCAACTCCGCCGGAAAACAAAGCAACAAACGGTATGAAGTTTTTAGCCTGAGATTGCGACCTTAGAAATACATAATCCCACTTCTCTTGCCCATTATCCGTCACATGTTTTCCGTACGGATTGCCCAAGAGGCTAACTACTTCTTCTTGAGTCGTAACCCCCTCTTTGATCTGGTCCATTTTATTAACGTCGATTCTCTGCCCCATTGACATGCACCCCGTCAACAGTAATAAACATACAAGCGAGCTAAGTTTTTTCATGAACGATCCTTATTTTTTGAAATATCTATTTGCGGCCATCATTCCAAGAATAAAAGCAACAGCAATTCCAGAAATCCATCCCGCCTTTGCTCCGGCGGAAGCACCCACGAAAATTCCAACGATGGTACCAGCCACCATTGAAAGGAAAACCAAGAAGTTATATTGGATTTTATCCATCTCAACCTTCTTGATCCCAACGGACACCTCTTTTTCGTTTCTTTGGTAGCCCATTGCTCCCGTCTTCAAGTCTGAGCCGCAATGCTTACACTTGATAGCTTCTACCTTAATCTCCTCTGCGCAAAACGGGCATTTTTTTGTTCCCGAAGCATTTGTGGCCTCGAAAACAACAGCATCAAACGGAACATGGCATTTCCAACAAGCTTTTAGCCCCGGGTTGTTTTTTGCCTTACAAGATGGACATGTTTTTGACTCGCTCATTGCAAGCCCTCCCTTCTCTATTGGCTTAGCTGTGGCCTGAAAGATAATTTTTCCACCGCTTCGCGCAAATGGTCCGTTGTCTGGTGCGAATAGATAAGCGTGGTTTCGATATTGCTATGGCCCATGAGCTTCTGGACCGTAGGAAGATCAACGCCGCGCATTAGAAGCTGGCTGGCAAAGGTATGCCGGAGGGCGTGAACCTCGGTAAGATCGTATATGGCGGCGTTCTTAGCGATCCTGATAAGCTGTAACCGTAAAAAGTTCCCATTCAAAGCTTCGCCGTCCTCATCCGGGAAAACAAAATGGCTTTGCTTTGGAAGGCTGTCTAAAACATCGGCAACGGCATCGGACAAAGGTATTTCCCGCTCCCCTGCCTTGGGTATCCAGAAGGATTTTCGCCGGATCTTGATAATACGCCTTTTAAAATCAAGGTCATTCCATTCAAGATTAAGTAGTTCGGCTTTTCTCATACCGGTATGGATAAGGGTAAAAAAGATGGGGCGGTATTCCGGTTCACAAGCGCGAAGCAAGCGGTCACATTCGGCATCGGTCAAAAACCGCCTCGGCTTTGAATCCTCGGCCTTGAGTTGTTTCACCCCTTCGGCAGGACTCGCCTCCAGATATTTCCATTTCACCGCGAGGATAAACATTGTCTTGAGCGTGGTAAGTTCAAAATTGACGGTGTATGACTTCGCGCCCTTGCGGACCGCTCCGGGCTTCTTCACCCTCTCGGGCTTCGCTCCGTTCTTTGCCACCGGAACGGTCTTGCGCCATGCCTTGTATTTCTCTATGGTTTCATGTGTAACGTCCCCCAACCTAACAACCTTTGTTTCCGTCTTGATAAATTTCAGGAAGTTATCAATGGCGCTTCGGTAGCGGTTTGTGGTGGATGGGCGGTTATTCGTGGACGAATGGGAAAGGAATTGTTTTACAAAATCTTCGAGGGATATTTCTTTTCGCTCAAGAAAGCCTAGCTGATTGCGCTCGGCTTTAACCTCAAGGTCTTTTAGGGCAAGCTCGGCAAGGTGCTTTGATTTGCTGATCCTCTTGCGGTAGCGTTTGCTTCCCACATAAAGATCGGCATACCAATATGCCCCACGCTTACGGATTTGCCCCATGTCTATTCGCGCTTGTTGTCAAGTTTCGGTGATGAAAGACACGTCTGGACAAATTTCGCAGTTATTATCCCAGCAAAAAAAACAAAAAGAAGAAAAAGCGTGATAACTATAAAGCCCGGAATCCCTTCATACCAATGAAGAAACGGCAGAATAGCAAGAGAGAGAAAAAAAATCAAAAACCACATTTTTAGAGGCATTGAAAGGGCATTGCCAATTTTACCTGTTTCATTCTCGCGTTGCTGGATAGCCCCAAGCAGTTCCTTCGCTTCTAACGCCGCCGGTTTATCTGTGGATTGACTCCATCCATCTAGCCGCTCTTTAATTCGATATTTTGGGGTAGAGTCATGAAAATGAGTTTGATCTTGCCTAGAGAGCCAGTAGTTACCTCTACGATAGGCTTCTTGAATATGCGACTCATTCCACTGTAGGCGAAATACCGCAAACACACCGGCCAGCGCAGCAAAAGCGGCCGAGCATTGAGCAAGAGTGCTGAAAAAATAGAGCAGATTTGTTTCGATGGTAGACATTTTTCCTCATTTCTAGCCTGTTTTGGTCCCTATACGGTCCCAAAATGATTATGAGGAATTCTACTATATTCGTAATATGCTGTCAAACAACAAGTTACAAATATAACTTATAAAAGAACGGAGAGGATAGGATTCGAACCTATGATCCCCTTGCGAGGATAACGGTTTTCGAGACCGCCGCATTCGACCACTCTGCCACCTCTCCACAATTTAACGAAAAACGGGAAAGCTTTTGCGCTCTTCGTTTTCAGAATATGAAAGTATTGCCAAGTTTATGTGTTTCTTAAAGATTGGTCAAGGCGGGAGAACGAGGGATTTTCCACAACACGCCCAGCTCTTACCGGCTTGCCAGGTCACGCATGTTCCTGCCTCTAAAGGGTTGCGGCCCAACGTCCCTTGTTACATTTGTAGATCTCCCCAAGAATGTCTTCCGTATTCCTGGTTAGCGACCAACTGGGATAATGACCGGAAAATTTAGAGATATCGCTGACCCACCAGATATGATCCCCGACCCGGTTTTTTTCGACATAGCTTGTTTTCATTTTGCGACCGGAAATCTTCTCGCACAAATGAATAGACTCCATCATGGAAGAGTGGCTGAAACGAGTCCCCCCCATATTGTAGACCTCGCCACATCGCGGGTTCTGATAAAAATGATAAAAGCCATTTACGAGGTCATAGCTATGAATATTATCCCGAACTTGTTTGCCTTTGTAGCCAAAGATTCGATATTCCCGTCCCTGGATAGCGCATTTCATCAAATAAGCGAGATATCCGTGCAGTTCTGCCGCGGCATGGCGTGGACCCGTTAGACAACTGCACCGAAAAATGCCCGTTTTCATTCCGAAATAACGCCCATATTCCTGAACCAGGATATCTGCAGCAACTTTAGACGCACCGAAAATAGAATGGGTGCAATGATCCAGAGACATATTTTCATCGATCCCGTTTTTAAAATAAGGATGGCGGGGATCCAATTCCCAACGTGTTTCCAACTCCATAAGAGGAAGACGGTTGGGATTGTCTCCATAAACTTTATTGGTGGATGAAAAAATAAAAACGGCTTCAGGGCAATATTGGCGTGTTGCTTCCAGAAGATTCAATGTGCCAACCGCGTTGATGTCAAAATCCGTGTGAGGCTCGCGCGCAGCCCAGTCATGGCTCGGTTGGGCAGCGCTGTGAATGATTACGGAAATATCCCGGCCATACTCTGCAAAAATGGTGGAAAGAGCCCTGACATCGCGGATATCTTTATTATGATTCGTAAACTTCGAACATTCATCCCGGAGTTCTTTTAGATTCTCTTGTGTGGAGCCCTCTGCGCCAAAAAAATATTTTCGCATGTCATTATCGACACCAACAATCTGAAACCCTTGCGCATGAAAGAACCTGACCGATTCGGAACCAATAAGGCCCGCAGATCCCGTGATTAATGCGATCTTCATTATTATTTTTTCCTTCTGATCTTGTGATTAAAGAAATATTTTTTTAAAATCCGTCTCATGACCTTTCAACCAATGGAACGTGTCCTCCAGGATCTTCTTCGAAGATCTCTGCGGCTTCCATCCAAAAACTTGCTCGGTCCTTCCGTTATCAGTTATATACCAGATCACATCCGACGGCCGTGGTTCTAAAACACTCCCGACCGTCATTGAATTCCCCGTTAATTGCTTGCAAATGTCTGTGGCTTCCCGAAGAGACAAATTGGCATAACTCGATCCGCCAACGTTGAATACTTCTCCGCGATAAACGGGTTTGTCTTCGATCAGGCACTGCACCTGCTTTGCCACAAGTTCGGCAAGATCCTGCACATGCAACAGATCCCGCACCTGCTTTCCCATCCCGCCGAATCCGATGTATTTTAGCGGCTTTTTGAAATAGTGGCTGGTCAACCAAAACGTAAAAACACCCTGGCCCACTTTACCTAATTGCCACGGACCGGCAATGACACCGCACCGATCGATAATGGCCGGAAAATCGTATTGCGCGGCATATTCCTGAAGAATCAATTCCGCGCACAACTTGCTCGCTCCGTAGAGAGACCGGATCCCCTGAAGAGGCATCTCTACTTGAACGCCCCGCGGGCTCACTCCTTCACATCCATCGACAAGATCAAACCGCGTCTCTGTTTCCCTGTAGTGACAGGCATTCAATTTATCGTAGGGATAAACGCGAGAGCTGGACAGAAAAAGAACAGGAACCCGGTGCTCACGAGCCCATTCCAAGCAATTGATTGCACCCTGCAAGTTGATATCTAAAAGACGTCGCGCGTCCTGTCCCCGCGTTCCAGCCAGTACGGACGCCTCGGCGCTACATTCGATTAAGAGGGCAAACGCTTCCTTGAGTTTACTGAGGTCCCCAGAATTCCTTACATCGCCCCGTACGAACTTAATTCCCTGAGGCAAGATTCTTTTTTCCAGCAAGATCTCTGTACCGCAACGGCTGAGATCATCGAGGACGGTCACTTCATAGCCCCGGGCCATAAGATCCACCGCTAAATTTGACCCGACAAACCCACAACCGCCTGTGATTAGAATACGTTTTGTCATTGTTTATTTACCCCGGGAAAAATGTCACATATGAATGTTGGCACGAGGTCTTTTTCGAGCACATAAACTCAGGGGATCTTCGTTCTTAAAATCGATGGGTTAATTATAACAAAGAAAGTAGCTTTTTGTGTTTTTGTAACAAAGCACAAAAGCTGAGAATAACCCTGGCTAAGATTTCGTCCAAAAGTATTTATTAAAGATTGCCAGGAAGATGCCCCGCGCGAGCTCATATGGCATGGAAAGAGCATAGAGTTTTACCTTTCCCCAAAAATCTTCGTTCTTGGTAATCATCCAATGACGGTTACGAAAACACAAATACTGCCGGAATTTTTCGTCTGTATTTGAGCTGTTGCCAACATGACGGCACTCCAACTGAGAATCAAACAGGACCTTCCACCCAGCCCGCTTGGCCCTCCAAGCCAGATCCACGTCTTCTACCAAGAAGAAAAAACGCTCGTCAAAATAACCGGTTTTTTCTTTGAGTTTATTAAGCATATTCCGCTTGTAAAAAGCGGCTGCGGAACAAGGCCCGATAATTTGCTTTGAACTCTCGTCGGTAAAGTCCTTTGATTTCCCCTGGTTTAGGTCATGAAATCTTCGGAACACGGTTAAATGGATCCCTTGAGAATAAATCGTCTTGCCATCCCCCATCAACACATTGGGCTGGATCATCCCAACGTCACTCCCCAACACACCTCTGACATTTTCAAATTTTTCAATAAAACCATTTTCCAGAACAACATCGCTGTCCAATGTCAGGAGCCATTCTCCTGAGGAACACTCGATGCCTTGGTTTCTGGCTTTGCTAGCTCCAAAATTTTGGGGGTTCTCAATCAATTTCAACCAAGGATAATGCGTTTTGATGATTCCCGGTGTCTTATCTGAAGAAGCGTTATCGATAACCACAATTTCGATGCCCTTGGCGCCCTGTGATAGAATGGAGTTTAAACATGCCTGTATATATTTTTGGCTATTACAAGTCAGAATCACTATCGAAAGCATTTTCCCCCTTCTCAAATCCCCTTCAAAATATCCGCCAGTTCCTTACCAAGAACATCGAGTGAATAATACCGTTCCACATCCCGCCTGGCTTTATGCCCTATCTCATGGCGTGATTTCTGGTTTTCGGCCAAGCGGCACATGGCGGAAACAAATTCATTCTTATTCTTTGTTAAAAAACCTGTTTGCTGATCGCGAAGGATGTTCCGTGCTTCTCCTATATCGCTGGCAATTGTGGGCTTGGTCATGCTCATATATTCAAATAATTTTGTTGGACTCTTTGCCTTATTAAATTTTGTATCCTGAATCAAAGGTAACAACCCGACATCGATGCCCGAGAGGTGATCGGGGATCCTGTCCGGATGGATCCAGGGGTGAACTGCAACCCTATTCTTGTGTTCATATCCGGAAAGATTTTGCCGAATTTCTTCAAAATATTTACCGTCCCCAGCCAAGCTTAATGAAACGTTCTTATATCGATCCGCAACTTCAGAAAAACAGTTTAACAAAAAACGGATGTTTTCGCCCATTTCCTTGTGGTAAGCGGTGCCGATCCACGAAAAAACAGTGCTTGAATTTTTGTGTTCTTTTCGTAGACGAAAAAAGTCTGTGTCCACACCGGTTGGAAGGTAATGCACCGAGCGGTTGAAATCGAGAAGATAACTTTCAAGAAATTTACTGGCGGCGATACACGTCTTGGCGCGTTTAGCGATTTGACGTGTTACATATTCCATTTTGGAGTTTGGGTAAAACCCGAAGTGATAAACGGGATTTTCACGAATATTCCAGTCGTCACAATCGAATACGACTTTATTTCTTTTTAGGCCGGAGGCCCACAAAGGCGCCAAGACGTGATAATTCAACCTTTGAAGGATGAAAACAGTATCGGAGGATTCTTTGATGAGAAGGCGAAAGGCTTTTAGATTAAGTTTGATTTTTTCGAAACCGGACATTTCTGATTCTTTTTCACCGTATTTAGCGCCCAAATCATCGGCAAATGAAAAAACACGGGCCTCTAGGCCCTGTTTAACCAACTCCCGGCAGAAGTTGTAGCAACGAACCCGAGCTCCTGATAGGTTGTATCCTTCCCGAGTAACGAATACGACTTTCATCGATGGCCTTTTTTTATCCCTGATTCGATCAATTTGTTTTGTGAATTACCCCGCCCCAAGAGGCTTGGCATCTTATGCTCGCTTCGGGTGACCTTTCAGGTCCAGCCTCAGCTGCGCAGGGCATCTCACCCTTGTTTCATGTTTATCAATATAATTCCACACCATCGCTCCAGTCACGTCGGAGCCCACACTCCTTACAAAATATCCGTCCTTCCATAACTCGCCAGCCCACAACCGGCGCTTCAACCCCGGGAACTTTTCGAAAATCTCCCGCGCGCTGACACTTTTGAACACTCCTACCGTCTCCGAAACGCTCAACCTCGGGGGTATCTCCACCATCATGTGCACGTGATCTACCGCTATCTCCATCGCCTCAATCACTACCCCATACTCCTCTCCAATCCTCTCGAAAAGTTCCCACGTGTAATCGCGTAGCCATTCGTCCGAAAACAATTTTTTCCAGTACTTCGGACACCAGACCAAGTGATAATGACAATCCTAAACCATGTGGGCTCCTCGTCTCATACCCCCATTCTATCTGCGAGACGCCCTTCAAGGAAGGAGGACCGTCCCTCTTCCCCCTTTTACCCCCTTCCGGCAAGGATGCTCTAACCCCCCGCGGCAAGCCGCGGGGGGTTAGAGCATGGCTTCTAAAAAGAACACCCGGCACCAAACTAAAGAATTTATTTCTCACGCTCTGTCCCTAAGCCACCCTTTGAGTAGTTTCTCAAAAATCTGTCTATAAATAACGAAAAACCAGGATTTTTTACAATTCTTTTTTAATATTGCCTCCAGGTCATGGCCTCGTTCATAATTATTCTTTGTGCTTTCCTTTACTGACATCGCAAAATGTGTGCTATAAATATTGCGTATTTTATCGTACGAACGATAAAATACCATCAAGGACTTTTTCAAAAATGACCATTCCTGATCATAAGCCTAAAATGTGTAATCTTTCGATCACTTTGGGCTGTACGCTTAAATGCAAGATGTGTTTTCACTGGCAATGCGATGAACGAACGCTTACACGACCGACCATCAACCAATGGAAACATTTCCTAGGCTCGTTGCATGGAAAAGTAAACCCAGACTTCACCGTGGTCTTTGGCGGCGGAGAACCACTTCTTTTCCCCGGTGAACTTCTTGAACTCATCTCTTTCTGCACTAGACTAAGGTTCAGAACCGTTCTAGCTACAAGCGGCTACACGATGACCCACGATTATGCTCGAAGACTAGCGGCTGCCGGCCTGGACATCATCAGTATAACTCTTTTTAGCATCGACGACAGAATCCACGACAATATTAGAGGGATTACCGGCGCACATCAACACGCAATGCACGCGCTGGACGTTTTAAGCCTGCAGAACCCCAAAATGCACATAGCAATTAATTCTATTATCATGAAACCTTCTTTAGGAGAACTCCTTCTTCTTGCCGACTGGGTCAATAAAGACAAACGCTTTCCGGGGATTAATTTTCAAGCCGTTATGAAGCCTTTTCACACTCCTCCCATTGACAACTGGTATCAAACAGAACCGTATCGGGACCTTTGGCCCGACAATATTACAGAAATTGAAGACGTCATCGATGGACTAATCCAAAGAAAAAAAGGAGGGAACCGGATCTCCAACCCCGTCTCCCAGCTCGAGTTATTCAAATCTTTTTTTAAACAGCCGGAAAATTTTGTGCGGTCATCTCCCTGCAATCTTGTCAATGGTAATTTTTTTAATATAAACTCAAACGGCAGTGTGACTATTTGTCCTTATATGGAGCCTCTAGGCTCAATCATGGAGGAGGACTTTTTGACGCTTTGGGGATCCCGAAGGAATACCATGGCTCAAGAAAAAATTAAGTT
>JBAZJC010000015.1:0-23040 GCA_041651495.1 Candidatus Omnitrophota bacterium
GACGTGCCCGAGGAACTCCAGCTCAAGAGGTGGCTCAATGCCCATCCGGAGAAGAGAAAGCTGTCCTGGGAGGAGAGGGATCGGGCCCGCCAGAGGATGGCCCAGATCCGGGGGTAGGAAATGGGGGTGCGTGACCCTAATCCGAACCGGCCTCTCCTTCTGAATGAACGCGATTCATCGGGGCTCTCGCTCGGGTCGAACAGGGTAAAATTTTTCGACCCATAGGAGGGTATGGGTCGGGCTCGGTACCCCCCGCAAAACCCCGAGGATGGACCTCTCTCGGACCGGTGTTCGCACAGGAAGGGTCGAGGCCCCAAAAAAGGAGTCGGGGGTCAGGAGTCGGGAGTCAGAGGGTGGAGGACAGAGGACAGAGATCAGAGAAGAGAGGTCGGAGGATGGAGGAGGGTTGTCGACGGCGGGGAAACGATCTCTTGCCCAACTCAATAAACCCAACAAACTCAAGGAACCCAAGAAACCCTGTACGTTGAACCTTTACAAAGGAGACCTGCCATGCTGAACAGTGTCAACCTCATCGGTCGCCTCGGCGCCGACCCGGAGATCCGCTACACCCCTTCGGGTGCGGCAGTGGCCAATTTCCGAATTGCCGTGAACGAATTCTGGACGGACCAGGGCGGCGAAAAGCAGGAAAGGACCCACTGGTTCCCCTGCGTGGCCTGGAAGCACCTGGCCGAAATCGTCAATCAGTATCTTTCCAAGGGTTCGCAGGTGGGCATCTCCGGTTCCCTTCGGCAGCGGACCTGGCAGACCGATTCAGGCGAGAACCGCTCCATCGTGGAGGTCCTGGTCCGGGACCTCACCATGCTGGATGGCAAACGCAGGAGCGATGCGCCGCCCCAGGATGATGGGGATATCCCGTTTTGAACCGCGAACTGGGAACGCGGAACGCGGAGCGGGCAAAGCGCCACAGACGATCATCGGGCAAAAAAACGCCATGCGCCATGCTCTCTGCTCCATGCGACCCAATGAAGACTGACCCATGACCAGACCGAACCCCCTGAAGCAGTATCTCCGCGTCGATGAAGTGGCCGACTATTTCGCCATATCGGTGAGGACCGTCTATCGCCTCATCGATGAAGGGGACCTGAAGCGCACCAAGATCCGGGGCTGCCTCCGGGTGCCGGTCTGGGAGATCGAGCGGTATGAGAAGGCGCTGGAGCGGGAGATGGAGGAGGTTTAACCGTCCCGCCTGGGTTCAAAAAGGCAGTCATTTTATGAGCAGTGTTTATGGAACGGAAATAAATTCAAACTCCGGCGAGACGGTGGATCGAAACTGGCCTGGCATGTATCGCATTGCGGCAGAGAGATCTTGCAAAGGTCTGACATGGGAAAGACAAAAATTGACAATCGTACCGATCTCGAATAGACTGGGTTAAGACCAGTTAAGGAGGTAGCGTGATGCAAACGGTAGGGGCTTATGAAGCCAAGACCCATCTTCCCAAGTTGATCCGGCGCGTACAGAAGGGTGAACGTGTGACCATCACCAAACACGGCGTCCCTATTGCCGTCATCCAACCCGCCGACGCCGATACACCCAAGAGGCATGTGGAAACAAAGGCCGTCATAGAGGAACTGCGGCGATTTCGGGAAGACAAGACCTTGGGCGGCATGTCCATTCGGGAATTGATCGAAGAGGGAAGGCATTAGTATGGCGAGGAATTTCGTCATGGACAATTCCGTCTCCATGTCCTGGTGTTTTAAGGATGAAGCAGGCGATTATTCGGACGCCGTTCTCGATATGCTTGCCGAGTCCAGTGCCGTGGTGCCCTCCATCTGGCCCCTCGAGGTGGTCAATGTCTTGCTGGTTGCGGAACGAAAACACCGGATCAGCGAGTCGGACAGCATCCGCTTCCTCACCTTGTTGTCCCAACTGCCGATCGTCGTCGAGCACGACACAACGGACGAGATGATGAAAGACGTCTTGGCCCTGGCGAGGGCAAACAGCCTGTCGAGCTACGATGCCTCTTATTTGGATCTCGCTATGAGAAAGGGTCTCCCTTTGGCCACGCTCGACAACAGACTGATCGAGGCCGCTCGAAAGGTAGGTGTTCCCATCCTCGCAGGTTGAACGCGTCATCCCTCTTTTCCCGCCCCACGTCCTCGCTGATCTCCTCCCTCAACGATTCCGGTTCCAGGACCTCGGCCTTTGAACCCCAGGTCATAATCCAGAAACGGATCTCGTCGGTCCCGGCCAACTGGGCTTTAAAAATGATGGAGTGTCAGACTGGGAAGGGTATCGCCTCACTTCGGTCGTTCGAACCCACAGATAGCGCTTGGAAAATCCTCTGTGCCCCTGTGTCCTCTGCCTGCCCCGTAGGTGCGTTGCATCGTACGGGGGTGAGAGGCAATTTTGTCCAATAAAACACAGCATTAATCACTCTATCGACAAAAATAGCAATCTCCTTTCCAAAAAAATATCAAAAAAACGCATTTTTCTGAAAAAAAGTTCCGAGTCTGTGACCGCATCTGACAAACGCCAATAGTAAGATGCCCCCGTTTTGATTGACATCTCCAGCATGAAGGGCTATGAAATTATCCCAGAATTCAGTCTCCGCTGTCCGTTTTTCAACCAAAGAGCAAAACAGGAATGGAAATGATCCCAAAGCGCACATGAACCCCCGTCACTCCACATCCATGGAGGGCGGGGTTTTGTATTTTGAGGGAAGGCGGGGCAGTGAACTGGAATGCCGGGGCCAATCCTCTATGGCAGGCCAAGAGGCACGGTTATTGTGGTCATTGGCAGATCGGCCACAATATGTTGTATATTTCGGACTTGATTTTCCACTCAAAGGGTTGTATCATCCCTGTTCAAAGCAGGAAAAACGGGCAACATTCAAGCTGGAATATCTGTGGGGGCACAATTCGATCAGACCTTCACATAAGGATGCCAGAGATACCCAATGACGATCTCTACTGACCGACGTGGTGCTTCGCAGTTCGTGGTCATGTCAGGGCATGGAAAAGAGGCACACCATCACCCAGTAGGGCAACATATTTGATGATAGGCAGATTCTTCATATGGCGTGACGCATTTTTTCTGCCTAATACCTCTTAGAGGTGGAGAGGTTATCCAGGTGTCTTTTTACTGTTGAAGAAAAT
Source organism: Candidatus Omnitrophota bacterium (assembly GCA_041651495.1). Lineage (GTDB taxonomy): Bacteria > Omnitrophota > Omnitrophia > Omnitrophales > Aquincolibacteriaceae > Aquincolibacterium. Next base: position 3,118 of record JBAZJC010000015.1, read on the forward strand.
AAGGGAAAATGGAATGAATGTATTTCAAGAATTCAAACGCTTGATGAAGGAATTTGAGAATCAGGAGGTGAGGTACGCTCTTGTCGGTGGGGTCGCAATGGCATTTTATACAGAGCCGCGCTTCACCCGTGACATCGACCTCCTCGTCGACAGTGACGACTTCGACAAGGTCAAAGACATTTTGGAGAAGGACGAATATTTCGAATCCGCATCGCCATGGACATTCAGGAACGTGGCCATCGAACTTCATCGATTTCTGAAAGTTGTAAACGAAGAAGACGAAATGCTGATCGATATTCTTGTTGCCAAAGGTGCGGATGTCAGAGAGATTATACGGAATGCTGTAGAAGCGCAGTCGGAGGAGGGAAGTGTAATGCTTGCGAGTAAGAAAGACTTGATCTGGCTCAAGAAGACGAGGGACTCGAAGCAGGATCAGGCAGATATAGAGAAGCTGAAAAATGACAAGAATTGATAAGATTCTAAAAGCACTCAGTGATCTTTACGAGTTCAATCGAAAGATCAAGACCTACACGTTGAAGGAAAAGGCCAACAAGCCAATCCAGCCGCTCGGAATACTCGCGGCTGATTTTCGCCGTTAGGCGGCCAACACGTTGCCGAGGAGTAGGAATGACAAAGGACGAACTTCTCCAGCGGTGGCACAGGACAATTCGTCGATGCCAGGTGGAGTACGAGCTTTCCGCACGCTAATATGAAAAGCGCAACCGGAAGCTTGGTGTCCCGGTCGTCATTTTCTCAGCGATTGTAGGCGCATCGATTTTAGGTACTCTCCAGAAGTCGGGTCTGGAATGGGTTCAAGTTATGGCAGGTAGGCTGCGTGCGCAGGAGTTGCCCGGTGCGCGGGCCTCGGGACGGCCGATGCAGGATACTCTCTTGGAGGAAGACCATGAGTGCAGCCAAACTACGGATCCGGATCGAAACCGATAGCATGGGGGCGATCGAAGTCGCTGCCGATCGCTACTGGGGTGCCCAGACCGAGCGGTCGCGGCATAATTTCCCGATCGGTGTCGAACGGTTTCGCTTTCCGCGAGCGATGATTCGCGCCCTGGGCATCCTGAAAAAGGGCGCCGCCCTGGCGAACGGCGAATTAGGCGAACTCCCCAAGGAGAAAGTTGACCTCATTGTGCGGGCTGCAGATGAGGTGATCGCTGGGCAACTTGACGATCACTTCCCGCTCGGCGTGTTCCAAACCGGGTCGGGAACACAAACCAACATGAATGCGAATGAGGTGATAGCGAACCGGGCGATTGAGCTCGCCGGTGGTGTGCTGGGCTCGAAGCAACCGATCCACCCCAACGATGATGTCAATCGTGGCCAGAGTTCAAACGATGCTTTCCCCACTGCGATGTATATTGCCGCCGTGGAACAGCTTGAAGAGGTCCTGATGCCGGCGGTGACACGGTTGCGCCATACCCTCCAGGCAAAAGCCGACCAGTATCGGGGGGTGGTGAAGGTCGGTCGGACGCATCTCCAAGATGCCACGCCCATCACCCTGGGACAGGAAATGGGGGGCTGGGTGGCCCAACTCGATGCCGCCCTCGCCGGAGTGCAGCGGACTCTTCCCGACTTATGTGCACTCGCGATTGGTGGCACGGCCGTCGGTACGGGTCTGAATGCCCATCCCCGGTTCGGCGACCTGGCGGCCACCAAGATGGCGGTCGCGACCGGGCGGCCGTTTATTGCCGCGCCCAACAAGTTCGCTGCGCTGTCAGCGCACGATGCGCTGGTGACCGCCAGTGCCTCCCTCCGAACGTTGGCCGGTGCGCTGATGAAGATCGCCAACGATGTGCGTTGGCTGGCCTGCGGTCCGCGTGCCGGTATCGGCGAAATCCTCATCCCGGAGAACGAGCCAGGGTCCTCGATGATGCCCGGCAAGGTGAACCCCACCCAAGCGGAAGCCCTGACGATGGTCTGTGTCCAGGTGTTCGGCAACGATGCGGCGGTGGCGTTTGCCGGGTCGCAAGGGAATTTTCAACTCAACGTCTTTAAGCCGGTGATGATCCATAATGTGCTTGAATCCGTGCAGCTGATCGCGGACGCCTGTGGGGCATTTAATGATCATTGTGCCGTGGGGATTGCGCCCAATCTTCCGGTGATCGAAAAACATCTGCACGAGTCCTTGATGACGGTGACGGCGCTCAATCCGTACATTGGGTACGATCGTGCCGCCGAGATTGCCAAGAAGGCCCACAAAGATGGGACGACGCTACGTGAAGCGGCGCTGGCGCTCGGCCACGTCACCTCCGACCAATTTGACCAATGGGTGCGGCCGGAGGAGATGGCAGGACAGAACTGATGCCCTCTCTCGCAAGGAGACTGCAGGCGGTAGCGCGAGAGAAGTACCACACAAGCGTCACGAGCCATCGGAAAGGGGGTGGGGTAACTCAGCCGCATTCAAGATCGGCAGGACATGGATTTTCTCAAGGGAAAGGCAGATATCGCGGTCATCGGAACCCGGACCATCCGCGAGGTGGGGGAGAAGGGGTTGAAGCTCCAAACGGGCCCTAGGGTAGTCTGACACGCTCAGGCTCACACCCCGAAGCGCCAGCCTGTACCAACCGGATAGGCATGGAATCAACTACATACCCCGGCCCGACCCGCGCTTCAGCGGTCGGCGACATTGCATTGTCCATTTTATACTTCTACGATCTCGTGCCCCCCTTCATATAAAGTGATGGGACCGTCTGCACTCACTTTAATGACAAATCCCTGTTCTGATAACTGTCGTGCAGCTGTCGAACGTGATCCTTCAGATCCGCTTGGACGCATTGGCAATACGGCGCCGTAGGCAATTAATTTTCCGGTTTCGTTGAAAAGAGTTGCACCGTCAATAGCGGCGAGCATTGCTATTTTTTCCGGGCCTATTCTGATAGCATCGTCATATGGCAACAATGCATGAAACAACCATTCTGAATAACCCCTCGTTGGATTTTCTCCCATACACTCCTTGCGCGCAAGATCCACACGATCCTTATCGTGGATTTCCTTTGGGGGATTGGATACAATGCCCAGAATACCGCCCTGCCCGCCCGTTGATAGTATCAACGCTGCATCAAACAATAACACCGCCACTTTCCCTTGTTTTCTGCCGATGACGTCTCTTACGGAACGCCAGATTATTCCTCTCCATCTTCCGCCACGACGGACAAAAAGAGTTCTTCCGTTTTCGATTATGATAATTGAACCTCTTTTGCTCAACGCCAAAGAAATCCCCTGCAAATTTTCCGATGCTGTCTCAAGAAGATCTAGTTCACCATAGGCATACCGCACCGGGCTCCTCTTTTTTGTTTGCTCTTTAAAAGACTGGTGCGATAGCCATTCAATGGCTTCCCCGGAAGGCGAGATCCATAATGCCGCACGGATGCCATCGGACAAAAGAGGGGTTCGCTTCAATCCTTTAAAATCAGCAGGATAGATTCCCTTAAGAAGCGGTTTTTTCCCATTGGTTGCGGGAGCGATAACCACACCATGATTGAGCTCTGCGTGCTCCACCCTGGTACTTGCCAGGTTTATAAAATATTCTAAAACGTTAATGATGGTTCGCGTCAGATTTTTTCTTTTCATGCAAGCGCCGGTCGCAAAAGAACAATGAATTCCCGCCGCGATATGCGAAACAACCCACAGAGGAAATTGAGCCACCGCCGATAATTCTATCTCTTCGAATAACTTGGCGTCATGATTGCCGGTCCAGGCTCGCAAAACCTCCTCGCAAACGGCAGCTACGTATTCCGCCTCCCGCGGCACATTCATTAATAACGAAATATTATCTTTGGCTAAATGGCTCTCTTCTGTTACGTGAGCTGAGAAAGAATTGACCTCACTCGTTGTCCCGGGGGTGGCAACCCCAAGAAATTGTCGGCCTTTTTGGCCAATTTTAATGGTAATTTCCCGCCACAAGTGACCTTCACCAGGAACCCGCATGACGGATGTATGCAGAATCCCTTTTGAAGTCGTGCGGCTGTCTTGAAAACAATCGGTCTTGTAGCGTAAATCCACATGGGCCAGGGGTAGAAGATCGTCAAGCAGTTCCGCCGCTTTCTTTCCTAAAGGGTCAAAGTGAGTGTCGGCAACGCAACCTGCATAAATCGGTCTGATAATGTTCAACGCCATGATAACCTCACAACCGTTATTTCATGTTCGCATATCTCACAGAAGGATCCTATGGTTTGTCATCGAGAAGAGTACCGGTTGATCGGTTCAATTGCGCTTCGGCGATGTGATAGTCCCATCGTGCCGCCACAGCGGCGGCTTCAGCCCGGGCAAGAGCGGTTTGGGCGTCCAAAAGATCGGTGATGGTTCCGGCGCCCACCTCGTAGCGCTTTCGCGTCGAACGCATACTCTCCTGGGCGTCTTTGACCAGAACCCCGACAGCCTGAACCGCTTCAAAGCTCTCTGTCAATTTCGAGTGAGCGGCCCACACTTCCTGGCGCACCTGTTGGATGAGGCGGCTCGTCTCAGCCTCTGCCTGCCTCATTTCCGCCATTGTTTTGGAGAGTTTATGCTTTCGTGAAAACCCGGTAAACAACGGAAGTTCGACACTCAAACCCACAAGCCAGTCTTTATCCTCGGGAAGAAAATCATCATCGCGCCAACCATAGCCGCCTAATGCTTGTACTGTCGGTCCAAAGGCGCTTCTGGCTTCATCGACCCGGTGTCCACGGACCGCGATTTTTTGAAGTGCCGACTTTAGCTCCGGCCGCATGTGGACAGCCTGATCAAAGGCTTGGTCAAGTGCGATGTTTTCCGGTGATTGGATTTTTTCGGCACGCGCATCTATGTCAACGGACAACTCAACCGGCAGTCCCATGGCGGTGTTCAGATCACCGCCGGCGATTCGCACCAGGTTTTTGGCCCGCACCAATTCTAACCGGGAGTCGGCCACTTCCACCTGGGCGCGATACACATCGGCTATTGGAACCGCTCCCGCCTCGTGGCGCGTTTTCGTCAAACGCAGGTGGTCCTCGGTCCGCGCCAGATTTTTTTCAGCAACCGACAGGTTTTCCCCGGCCGCCACCAGGCTGTAAAAAGACTGGTGGACATCGAGGGCTATGTCCTGTCTGATTTTGGCGGCATCCTCCTTCGCCACGCCTTGCTCGGCAATGGCCGCCCGCAGTTTCGCCCGACGCTCACCGGAGTCAAATAAGGTAAAACGGGCTTCAAGTCCGACGCTCCAGTCATTCGTAGGGCCGATCTCATCATTCCCCGATGGCGGCACAACCCCGCTCGGCAAGAAAGCATGCTGCTGCCAGCGACTATAGCCGGATGTGAGCCCCAATGTAGGATAGTAGGGCGCACGCGCCTCTCCAGCCGCTTCCTCGGCCGCCGCGACACCTTCTTTCGCCGCCCGATTTAAGGGGTTTTTGTCCAGCGCAATCCCGACGCAGCCCCCAAGCGTCAACGGCTGCTTTTTGGACGGCGTGAAAGAAAGGGATATGTCGCCTTCGGTAGCCGGCATTTGAGGCCTTTTCCCGCCTGCCTGCGTCATCGCGACATGTATGAAATCCTCGATTCGGGGTACCTCCGGCTTGTGATATCCAGAGCACCCCGCCCCCGTTAGAAGGACGAAAAGGGTAAAAACAGTCTCAATCCGTCCGATAGTCAAAGATGCCACCCATCGCATATTAACCCCCCTTGATTATTGATGAATCTAAATTGGCGCCATGCTGTTGTTCAAGACGATTTACAGAATCCGTCAAAATTACCGCAGCGGCTGATACCAGGGTTTTTGTCGCTTGAACCCTCATATGCGTCCAGGAAAAGGTGATTGGTCGGAGCCCGTGACCGTCAACCTCTCCACCACCACCAGCACCACCGTCAGTCGGTCGGTCGGCCCGATGGGCAATCAGGTTCCTTCTGGCAATGAGGTCGCCGATCAGACGTCTTAAATTCGAAGCGGGTTCGCCACAGGTTTTTTCGACCTGGTCCCAAAAATTGCGAACAGCTAAGATGTTTGCGATTTGATCAATCGACTTCAGGTCGTAAAGGGTTTTTCTCTCGAAATTCTTCAATAAAATTTTATTAAAACGTTGTTCGGGGTCATTATACTTTTCAAGAGCCACATATTCTTCCAATGTTAATGTTAATGTTAGATTTTTAAGTTCTTGGGCAGCCTTTGATCGTCGAAGTCGAATCAACGTTAATGCATTCGCGCAAACTACATCCCAGAAGAAGGTTTCGAGCGAAGTACAGGCCATGATGACGGCTTGCCTCAAAAGAAAGTCGAGTCCCCCTTCTTCCATGTGTGCATCCGGAAAACGTGCCGCCGAGCGCGACAAGATGGCAACCCTGTCGTTGACGGCATATTTGATGTGTGCATTTTCCGGTTCTCCCCAAAATCCGCACAGCGCTTGTTTAAGACTGCTTGGCAGTTCTGATGGTCTCAGCCCATTGGCCAATTGGTAAACCTGCAAAAGCCGTTCAGCGATACCAAAGTTTTGGTTGAAAATGGTCAGCGGATTCGTGGCCATTTTATCCCTCCTTCTACTCTTCGGTGTTAAATTATGTTAGCAAACGAACACTTACGCATCGATCATAATTTTTCAAGTCAGTGTTTTCTTGAACCTTCTGGAGGCCAGCCACAGCGTCGTCAGGCCCATGATGAGCAAGGCAATCATTTGAGGCCACAGGATGCCTGGTCCTACCCCTTTCAGGAAAATGCCGCGCACAATCACCAGAAAATAGCGCAACGGATTTAAATAAGTCAGCCACTGAATCACCACCGGCATGTTGGCGATGGGGAACATGAACCCGGAGAGCAGCACCGCCGGAAAATAAAAGAAAAACGTGCTCATCATGGCCTGCTGCTGGGTCTGACTGACCGTGGAAATCAGCAGCCCGATGGCCAGCGTCGTCATCAAATACAGGCTGGTGGCCAGAAAAAGGAGTCCCAGGTTACCGCGAATGGGCACTTCGAACCAAAACACGCCGATCAATGTAATCAGGATTACATCGGCAAAGCCGATCAACGCAAATGGGACCGTTTTCCCAAGGATGAACTCCGCGGAAGTGATGGGGGTGACCATGATCTGTTCCATGGTGCCGATCTCCTTTTCGCGCACCACCGCCATACTGGTGAGCATGAGGGTGATGAGCATCACGATGATGGCGATCACGCCAGGCACGTAAAAATTACGGCTCTCGAGGTTTTCATTGAACCAGGATCGGGTCTGCATTTCCACGCTTCCGGGTTCCCGGGCGGATCCCGTAAGACGCGTGAACCGCGTAATCAGGATCTTCCTCGAAAACTCGCCGACGATTTTCGCGCTGTAGTCGAGCACGATGCCGGCGGTGTTGGAATCAGTCCCATCCACGATGATCTGAAGCCGGGCCGTGCGTCCGGCGCGCAGTTCGTCTCCGAAGCCTTTGTTCATTCGGATAATGATGCGCACCTTACCCCGGTCCATCAGATCGCGGGCGCGGTCTTCATCCGTGACGTATTCCAGGATATCGAAGTATCCGGATTTTACGAATCGGGCCAAAAGCTCCCGGCTGGCCACGCTGTTGTCCAGATCGTAGACCGCGGTTGCCACGTGCTCGACATCGGTGGTGACCGCATAGCCGAAAATCAGGACCTGGATGATCGGCATCATGAAGATGATCCCTTTCATTTTCGTGTCCCGGAAGATCTGAATAAATTCCTTTATGAGCATATGCTTTACGCGTTCCCACATGATTACACCAACTTTTTCTTGAATTTGAGGTTGGCCACGACCACCATCAATACAGTGAAGGCCGCCAACAGTGCAGCCTCGGTCAGCAGGATCGACAATCCGACCCCTTTCAGGTAAATGCCTTTGAGCAGCACGACGAAATAGCGTGCCGGAATCACATAGGTGATCACCTGGATGGCCTTGGGCATGTTGCTGACGGCATACATGAAATCCGACAGCAGAAAGGACGGCAGAAAGGTCAGCACCATAGCCAGCTGGCTGGCGAGCAACTGGCTTCGGGTCAAAATGCTGATCACCATGCCCATTGACAGGGCGCCGGTCAGAAAAACCGCTGTCATGCCGAACAGCAGGGCGACACTTCCCCGCAAGGGCACATCGAAAAGGAATTCTCCCGTTAAAACCGCTATCAGCACATCAAACATACCGATGACAAAGTAGGGCAGAAATTTACCCAGGATCAGTTCCGGCCCCTTTACCGGGGTGGAAATCAGCTGTTCCATGGTGCCGCGTTCCCATTCGCGCGCCACGGTGAGGGAAGTCAAAAGCGCGGCGATCACCATCATGATAACGGCGATAAGCCCGGGGATGATGTAGTTTTTAGACTCCATGTCCTGGTTGTACCAGGTCCGCGTCCTCAGATCCGTCGGCATCTGGAGGGTACGAGCCCCGCTGCGCCGCACCTCGCGGACGGCCACGTCCTGGGAGTAGGCGGAAGCGATGGCATCGGCATAACCGATGGCGATGGTCGCCGTGTTGGAATCGCTGCCATCCACGATCAACTGCACCGCGGCCACACGTCCCGAATCGATACGCCGGGCAAAATCTTCCGGGATCACCAGGGCGACCAGCGCCTGCGCGGAATCAACGGCACGTTCCACTTCCGGGTAGTTGCGCACGTGACCTTGAATGGTAAAATAGGCCGAGCCGTCAAACCGGTCGATAAACTCGCGACTGGCGTGGGACCCGCTACGGTCCCAGACCACCATCGGTACATTGTCCACATCCAGTTTCAGCGCATAGCCGAAAAGAACCAGAAGCAGCATCGGTATGGCAATTGCCATCGCCAAACTCCTGGGATCGCGAAAAACATGAATAAACTCCTTGCGCGCCACTGCCCAGATGCGAATGGGTTTCATCCCTGCACCTCCTGTTGCGGTTGGTCGGCCCGGTCACGGGCTTCGATGAGCGAAACGAAAAGATCCTCCATCGAGGGAACAATCTTTTCCACCCGCTCCACCTGATAGTTTTTTTTGTGTAAAAATTCGCGTAGCTTTAGTGCCATGGCTTCGCCATCCTCGACAACCACGTGCAGACCGCGTCCGAACAACGCCACTTCCTTGACGCCGTCAACTTCCTCCAACTCGCCCATGGCATCCTGGGGACGGGCGCACAGCACTTCCAGGATGTCTTCCTGCATCTGCTCGGTTTTGAGGGCCTCGGGCGTTCCGATGGCGATCAGCTCCCCACGGTAAATCAGCCCGATCCGGTCACAGTATTCCGCCTCATCCATGTAGTGCGTGGTGACAAACACCGTAACCCCTTTTCCGGAAAGCTCATAGATCAAATCCCAGAACTGGCGCCGGCTGATCGGGTCCACGCCGGAGGTCGGCTCATCGAGAAAAATGATGGGCGGTTCATGAAGTATGGCGCATCCCAGGGCCAGGCGCTGCTTCCATCCGCCGGACAGGATCGCGGTACGCGAGCCGCGATGCGCATTGAGACCGGCCATTTCTAAAACCCACTCTTTGCGCGGGTCCTTTTTTTCGGGTGCAATACGGTAAATACCGCTATAAAAATCGATATTCTCCTCCACCGTCAGGTCCTCGTAGAGTGAAAACTTCTGACTCATATATCCGATGTGGGATTTGATCTTTTCCGCCTCGCTGAAAACATCATACCCGGCGACGGTTCCCGCCCCCCCACTGGGAGTTAGAATGCCGCAAAGCATGCGGATGGTGGTGGACTTTCCGGCGCCGTTGGGACCCAGAAACCCGAAAATTTCTCCGGTATCGACCTCGAAGCTGACTTTGTTGACCGCGATGAAATCGCCGAAGCGTCTTTCCAAGTCCTTTACCACAACCGCTGTTTGATGTTCATTGCTGTTCATGATCTTCACTCCCATGCTTTTGGGCCCCATCCTCTTCGGCCAGCACCGAAACAAACACATCCTCCAGGCTCGGCTCAACAGGCCGTATGTCCACGAGCTTCAGACCCGCTTGCGTCAGCGTCTTTTTTATGGCCGCCTCCGCCTTGGCCGGGTTCTGGGTCACCACATGGGTCCGGTCCCCGAACAGGCCGACCGAATCCGTTGAAAACCGTTCACGCAGCACAGCGGTGGCTGTGCGCGGGTTTTCCGATCTCACTGCCAGGATGGTTCCGCGCATCAATTTCTTCACCTCCTCCGGGGTACCAAGGGCCAGAAGTTTTCCCCGATCGATGAAACCTATGCGGTTGCAGCGTTCGGCCTCATCCAGATAGGCGGTGGAGACGAAGATCGTCACCTTTTCCCGCAGCAGCTGATAAAGAATGCGCCAGAAGTCCCGCCGCGAGACCGGGTCCACGCCGTTGGTGGGCTCATCTAAAAAGAGCACCGTGGGCGTATGGATCAAGGCGCAGGACAGACCAAGTTTTTGTTTCATCCCGCCTGAAAGGTTGCCTGCCAGGCGCTTTTTAAAAGGGGTCAGGTTGCTGAAGGCCAGCAATTCTTCGATTTTTTCCTTTCTTCCCTTGCGCGCCACTTCATAGATGTCTGCGTAAAAATCGATGTTTTCCATCACCGTCAGATCCGGATACAAACCGAAGCGCTGACTCATATAGCCGATCTTCTCTTTCAGCGCTTCGGCCTCTTTGACAATGTGGTGACCCGCTACCCAGGCATCCCCTGAGGTGGGGTCCATGATTGCGGTTAAGAGCCTCATGGTCGTGGTCTTGCCGGCGCCGTCCGGTCCCACCAGTCCGAATATTTCCCCTTCGGTCACATCCAGTTCAAGCGCGTCCACGGCAACCAGATTGTCAAAGGATTTGGTCAATTTCTCACTTCGTATGGCACTCATGATTTCACCTTTTGGCATTGCCTTATTTTAACGAGATGTCTGCGTCGGCGGGCATGCCGGGTTTGAGTTCCATATTAGGATTCGGGATATTCACTTTAATGCGGTAGACCAGTTTCACCCGTTCCTCGGTGGTCTGCACGTTTTTAGGCGTGAATTCAGCTGCTGAGGAGATAAAGGAAATACGTCCTTCGTACCTTTTATCCGGGTAGGTATCCGTCGCGATGCTCACGATTTGACCCACTTTGACACGCCCCAGATCGGTCTCGTTGATATAGCCTCTCAGCCAGACGTTGTTCAGGTCCCCGACGGTCACAATCGGCGTGCCGGCGGCAACATATTCACCCGGTTCCACGTTTTCCGACAAAACGATTCCTGTTAGCGGCGAGTGCAATGTGGTATAACCCAGCCGGGTCTCAGCCAGGGCTAAAGCTTGCTTTGCGCGCTCAACATCGGCGCGAGCCCGGTCGATCTTTTCTCTGCGAGGCCCTTTTTTGACCAGTTCATAACGGGCCTTGCTTTCTCTCAGCGCGGCGCGGGCCTGCTCGATTTCCTCCTTTCGGGGACCTTCAACAACCAGTTTCAGATTTTCCTCGGCTTGCCGTAACCGCTCCCTTGCGGTTGTATATGCGGCGCCGGTTTCCTCGAATTCACGGTCGGAAATGACCGCATCATCGAATAACTTTTTCTGCCTTGCAAACTCGGCTTTCCAACGCACGAATTCCCCCCGGGCCTGATTCATGGCCGCTTTGGCCGCATCAACCTCCTGAGGTCTTGAGCCGGCCAACAGTTCATTTAATTTGGCCTGCGCTCTATAATGAGCCGCTTCGGCTTCATGAATTTCTTCGGACCGGGATCCCGCTTCGAGTTCGGCCAGTACAGCCTGGCTGGCTTGCAACTCCGCGTCCCGCAAGGCCGCTTCTTGAGCCAAATCCAGGTTGTCCAGAACGGCCACAAGCTGGCCGGACACGACACGTTCGCCTTCTGAAACCAGACGTTTTTCAACCCGCCCGGCAACTTTAAAGCTCACCTCGGCGTCGGTGACCTCGATGTTGCCCGAAATGGCGAGGACATTCGGATCGCTTTTGGACCAGTTTCGTATGTATTGGACTGTCAGTATGACGGCGGCGATCACCACCACCACCGACAAGAGGATCGTTACTCTTTTTTTCTTGGGCATTGTCAGACCTCCCATGTAAAGAAAAATAAATTTATGAATTCAACATGCCGATCTTACGTGTTTGTTGCTATGCATCTAACGAAAGCGGGCCAGGCATTTTGCGCATGAGCGATCACGTCAAAGCCACCTTCGGAGACATTCCGGAGGATTGCAGCAGGGAGAATCATCCCCAGAAACATGACGGATGCCGTAGTGGGGACAACGTCCCGACGGATTGAACCGTCTTGTATTCCTTCCTCCACGATTTTCTGAATCTTGCATAGATAACTTGTTATAATCGTGGCTACTTTAGCTTTTCGCTCGGGATGCCCGGTATAAATGCCATCCGAAAACACCACATGTGGAATTGCACGGTTTTCGCTTAGCATCCGAACTTGTCGCATAAGAAGCGACTTGAGGCGTGGCAGTGCATCTGGTGTTTCTTCCCTGACTTGAGTGACGTTCGCCAATAATCGAGTCCTGATTAATTCCAGCACAGCATCCAATACATCGTCTTTGCTTTTGAAATGACGATACAGGGCTGATGGCACGATACCGACCCGTTCAGCGATTCCGGCAATACTGAGGGCGTTGACGCCATCAGCACCAATCAGTTCGAGGGCAGCCTCAATAATCTGCTCCTGCCTTGCTTCTGTTTCTATCTTTTGAGCTCTCACGCCACGACTCCTATGGCAGAATAGTGATTCACTATTCACTAACATAGTTTCCCGATCCATTTTTGTCAAGTGAAAAATGCACGAAGCTCGACAGGCCTCTCGGCAACCGTTTCCGAGGGGGGTTGTCTTCCATTTTAGCCTGGCCGACCTGACCCTTTCGGACGAACAGACAAGGGATTTCTTCGAAATCGCATCCGGGTATGGTCCTCCCCCCTCTGCGGAACGCCTCGGGCTTGCCCCGGTGGCGGACCATCGGATCTTGAGTGTTTTCAGGGCTGAAGTCCGCCTCGTTAAGCAAACCGCCACAACCAGAAAACTGCGCTTGAGTCTGGTGGAATCGGTATCGATATGCTTCCATATGCTTTCAATATCCAGGGAATGGAATCCTGGTGCATTTCCGCGTTCGGAGTTTAGACATAAGCCTGTTATCCGCAGGCCCGGACCGATTCAGTGTGTTGCCACCGTATATTGAGGTCACACGTTCTTGTGGATTCATGGCAGTTTGTTTAATGGGGCCCAAAAAAGGGCAATAGACGCATGAACGATCTGGAATGCGAGGGAATTATATTTTTCCTTGACATAAGGAAGCGAAATTTTTATAAAATGTAGTATTACATCTGAAAAAAGAAGTGACTATCCCATTAACCGCATCCCGAACACCTTTCTTCTAGTGAGGGCCACGCGTGAGCGGCGGGCGATTTTCCCAACACACAGCTCATAAGGCAAACCGGCATGTCCAATTATTTGATGGCGCAAATTTTGCTCTCTCTCTCTCTCTCTCTCTTACACATTTTTACCTCTAATCGATATTTATTTAACCTGCTTTCACAAGCCCAAGCGCCTGTAAAGGCGCCGAGGCTTTTTTTTGGCCCCTGTTCTCTGTTTAAGAGGCGGGCAGCCATAGCTCGTGAAGGAGGAATGGATTTATGCCATATACTGAAGAACGATATACCGTCATGGTGGTGGATGACACCCCGGCCAACCTGGATCTCCTAACAGAGATGATCCAAGGCCACGGATATCGGGTGCAGGCGTTTCCCAGGGGTGGGATGGCCCTGAAGGCCGCGGCCCTGAACCCGCCCGACCTGATCCTTCTCGACATCATGATGCCGGGGATGGACGGCTTCGAGGTCTGCCTGAAGCTGAAAGCGGATGACGCCCTCAAGGAAATTCCCGTGATCTTTGTCACCAGCCTGAAAGAAACAGCGGACAAGGTCCGGGCATTTTCCATTGGCGGCGTCGATTATGTGACCAAGCCATTCCAGCAGGAAGAGGTCCTGGCAAGGGTCAAGACGCACCTCAGCCTGCGACGGCAACAGATGCAGATCCAAGAGAGCTACGATCGCCTGCGTGAACTCGAAGAACTGCGGGACAACCTGGTCCAGTTGATTGTGCATGACATGCGATCTCCGCTGATGGGCATGCTTGGGAATACACAACTCCTGGAGATGGATCTGAAAGGGATGGGCCTTGACGAGCTGGCGTCGAATGTCAAAAGTATACTGACATCCGGCCGCATATTGCAGGAAATGATCTCGGCGCTGCTGGACATCAGCCGATTGGAATCCCATGAGATGTCGTTGAAAAGGGAAACCTGCGACCTTCGAGCTGTCATATCCGACGCCATGGCCTCCCTGGGCGCACTCGTGAGCGAGAGCACGATCGTCTATGAACCTCCGGCCCATAGGATGGACGCATTCTGCGACCCTGAGATCACCCGGCGGATTGTCGAGAACCTGATTGCAAACGCCGTCAAGTTCACAGGGAAAAACGGAGAGGTCCACATCGGGCTGTCACGGGAAGAGGCAGGCGTGAGGGTCACGGTCAGCGACACCGGGCCGGGCATACCCCCGGAATACCACAAACGGATCTTCGAGAAGTTCGGTCAGGTGGCGGCCCGGAACGAAGGGAAAAAGTACTCCACGGGCCTTGGATTGACCTTCTGCAAGCTCGCCGCAGAGGCCCAGGGCGGGCAGATCGGCTTGGACAGCGAGGTCGGGAAGGGGAGCATGTTCTGGTTTACAGTGCCCATAGCGTCCGCATGACGTTGCTCGCCTCATATTCGACCATGACCCGGTGGCACGTTACCACAATCCATGCGCTTGACGGGACCCGGCGACAAACCCAAGACAAGGGCATTATCCGACGGGAGGAGACAATGGAAACCAGCACAAGGAGAGATGAGGACCAGACGTAACACGCCCGGATGCTGGAGAACATCCTCCAATATGCCGCAGACGGGATCTGCGTCTGCCACAATATCCCCGAGGCGCCCTATGTGAGATTTACCCACTGCATAAGACTGCGCTGCACCACCTGTATTGACGCAAGGGTAAGGTGCGGATGGTCCATGGCTTGTAGAGGTTTCCAACACGTTTCCCCTTGACACTCAGGAACGTTACCTCTATACTTTTCCTCGAAAAAAGCAATCCCTTTCCGACCCAGGGCGGTACTGAACAATCTCCTTCCAATCAGGGCCAGCGCGGAGGACAGGCGATTTGCCAGACAGACGGCTCTAATGTGGAAAGTAGATGCGATGACTTGATGGGCAGATTTAGCTCTTTGTAGACCCTACCTTTTTTAGCCTAATCTGTATTTATGTAGTATGGTTACGCAATCAAACCGTCCGCTCTTAGCCTAATCAGTATTCAGTTATATTTTATTGTGCTTGTTCATCCAAACCGTTCGGAAAGTTGCCGAGGCGTTTTTGCCGACCTCTGTACTTTCTTTACGAGAGAAGCAGGGAAAAATGGTAAAAGAGAAATGAAACCATGGATAAGAAAGAATCGACCATCGTGATGGTGGACGATAGCCCGGCCAACCTGGATCTCCTGACGGAGATGCTCGATGCCCAGAACTACTGTGTGCAGGCCTTTCCCAGGGGGGCGATGGCCCTGAAGGCCGCGGCCCAGAACCCGCCGGACCTGATTCGGCTCGACACTGAAGGAGTGGTTGCGCTCGTTCGTTATTTTGCCCAGACCCAGGAGATCAGTCATGGATTCTGATGCGATGCACAAGGCCATTCTGGATTGCATGAAGGAGCCGGTTTGTGTCCGGGACCGCGATATGAATCTTCTCTACATGAATCCCGCAGCTAAACTTCTGAGCGGGCTATCAGTAGAGGCGTCCCAGGGGAAAAAGTATTATGAGCAGGGAATCGATCTGGCACTGTTCAGATCAGGAGCCTCAAGAGGAACAACAATGAACTCGAAGTGACCGTTTCAGACAATGGCGTCGGTTTGCCTGAGGATCTGGATGTACGCCAGAGCGGCACTCTCGGTCTGCAACTGGTGACAGGTCTGGTGGAAAGACAATTGGCTGGAGACCTTGAATGGCAGGTTCATAACGGAACGGCGTTTACGATTCGGTTTATGCCCTAATCTTTAAAGATAGGATAATCGCTATGGAATCTCGAAGAATACTTATTGTTGAAGATGAATTTATCACCGCAACGGACCTGAAGACCAACCTGGAAGGAATAGGCTACACCGTTTCAGGCATCGCGCGGACTGGAGAGGAAGCCGTTCAATTGGCGGAGCAAGATCCGCCCGACCTGGTCCTCATGGACATCAAACTGGGGTCACCCATGGACGGGATAGAAACGGCAGAAATTTTGAGAGCAGGAACCGGTGTGCCGGTCGTCTACCTCACCGCACACTTTGATAATGAATTCCTTGAGAGGGCCAAGTCGACTGAGCCCTACGGGTATCTGGTGAAGCCATGCAACCCGATTCAAGTGAGCACCACTGTAGGGTTGGCGTTACATAAAGCTCGCTTGGAGAAGAGACTTGCCGATAGTGAGGCCAAATACCGGGCCATTGTCGAGGATCAAACTGAACTGATCTGCCGGTTTGCGCCGGACTGTACCTTGACATTTGTCAACGGGGCATACGCCCGGTATTGGGAGCGTAAACCAGAAGAGATGATCGGGACCTCTTTTCTGGATCTCATTCCTGAAACAGCAAGAGGAAGTGCGATATCGCATCTGGAGTCTTTCTCGCGAGATGAACCCACTAAAATGATGGTACATGAGGTGCTTGGGCCTGGAGGGGATGTCCGCTGGCAGCAATGGTCAGATCGAGCCTTTTTCAATGAAAAAGGTGAGTTCCTTGAATTCCAGTCCGTGGGAATGGATGTCACCGATCGGGTGAAGGCCGAACGTGCACTAAGGGAAAGCGAGGAGAAATACCGGTTTATCGCTGAGAACATGCTGGATATCGTCTGGATCGTCGGACCGGATCTATCCACAACCTATGTGAGTCCGTCCATTGAGAAGGTGCTCGGCTTTACTCCGGAAGACCGAAAACAGCAAGCCCCTGAGGAAATCATGACCCCTGAGTCATATCGTGAGGTCATGGAAAGACTTGCAGAGGAGATTCAAAGGGATCAAGAGGGCGGTGCAGATCCAGACCGATCTGTTATTGTTGATGCCGAATATTACTGCAAAGACGGCTCTACCGTCTGGATGGAGAGCCGGGTCCAGGCCATTCGCGATGCGGAAAACCGCCTCATGGGTATGTTTGGGGTCTCGCGCGACATAACCGAGCGTAAACACCATCAAAGCGTTCTTCAGGCCGAGCGCGACATGGGCGCTGCCTGGAGTGCTGCGAAGAGCTTGAAAGAACGGCTGGAGATATGCCTTAGGACAGCTATTCAAATTGCTTCCTTGGACGGCGGCGGTATTTATGTCCTGGATGAGACGGACGGGAGCCTGACGCTCAGGGTCCACCAGGGATTGTCGAAAGGGTTTGTCCGCGAGGTCTCCTGTTTCTCCGAGGATTCGCGTAACGCCCGGTTGGTTCGGCAAGGCGTCCCGACGTACATCATGACCGAGGACCTGCCCGAGGCCAGGCGGAATGTCCTCTTGTCAGAGGGAATCAAGGGCCTCGCCATCGTGCCGCTGGTTTTCGAGGGTCGCTCCGTGGGCTCACTGAACATCGCATCGCGCTCGATGCATACCATACCCGAACATGCCCGCGCTGCCCTGGAGCGCATCGGCCGATACGCCAGCTCGTTCGTCGCCCAGGAGATCCAGGAGGAGAAGATCCGGCAAAGCCAACGAGACCTGGACACGCTTTTCAATACCGTTCAGGACATGCTGTTTATCCTCGATGGGGAGGGGAAGATCGTTCACCACAATACCATTGTCACGGAGAAGTTGGGATACGCTGCTGACCAATTGATCGGGAAGCCCGTCCTGTTTGTTCACGCCGAGGATCGCCATGAAGAAGCCCGGACAGTGATTGCGTCTATGCTGGTAGGAGAGATAGATACCTGCGCCATCCCGGTCAAAACCAGGGACGGCAGACGGATCCCGGTAGAAACCAAGGTAGTCCGCGGGCACTGGAGAGGACGCGACGTCATCATTGGGATCTGTCGGGACATATCGGAACGTGTGGAGCTGGAGCGCCGGCTGCGGCAGGTCGAGAAGGCAGAGGGCCTTGGAAGGATGGCCGGGGCCATTGCCCACCACTTCAACAACCAGCTTCAGGCCGTGATGGGGCATTTGGAGTTGGCCATCGGCGATTTGCCGCGGGGAGCCGGACCTGTCGAGTCCATGACTGAGGCCATGAAGGCTGCCCACAGGGCCGCCAGGGTCAGCGGGCTGATGCTGACCTACCTCGGACAGACAGTTTCAACAAGAAGTCCTATGGATCTTTCAGAAACTTGCCGATTGGGGCTTCCTTTGATTGAGGCCGCCATACCCAAGCATGTCCTACTGGAGACCGATCTGGCTGCACCCGGACCTGCGATTCGCGCCAATGCGCAACAGATGCAAGAGGTTGTGACCCATCTGGTTACCAATGCTTGGGAGGCCATGGCTGAGGGAGGCGGGACGATTCACCTTAGCGTGAAGGCCGTGGCCGCCGAGGATATCCCGCCAACACACCGGTTCCCCATTGGCTGGCAGCCGAAGGAAAAGGGCTACGCCTGTCTGGAGGTGAGGGACACCGGACCGGGAATATCTGGACAGGATATGGAAAAGCTCTTCGATCCCTTCTTCTCCACCAAATTTACTGGCAGGGGCCTGGGACTGCCCGTGGTGCTGGGGATTGTGCGGGCACATGGGGGTTGTATTACGGCGGAAAGCCGTGCTGGAGTAAAGGACGGAGGTCAGGGGCCAGGGGTCGGGAGTTTGGGGCCAGATGACCGAGGTCGGAGGTCAGAAGTCGGAGATCAGAGGTCGGAAAACCTTAGTGACTTGGCGTCGTTGCGCGAGAAACCTGTGGGGAGCGTGTTTCGGGTGTTTCTGCCCTTGATAGAGGGAGAGGTTCTGAGGCCGAAGGAGAAGCCCGTAGCGGTTAGCGATGGGCCCCAGGGGGGAGGAACCGTTCTGCTGGTGGAAGATACGGAGCTGGTAAGAAACCTGGGGGTGCGCATGCTCCAACGTCTTGGCTTCACAGTGCTGGCTGCAAAGGACGGCCTGGAGGGGGTGGCGGTATTTCGGGACCATCGGGACGAGATCCGGTTTGTGCTTTCCGACCTGACCATGCCCAGAATGGACGGCTGGGCCACCATCGCGGCATTGCGGGAAATCGACCCGAATGTTCGAATCATCCTGGCCAGCGGGTACGACGAGGCCACCGTGATGAGCGGCGACCATGCCGAACAGCCCCAGGTGTTCCTGGCCAAACCGTACAGCCTGGAGGAGCTGCGTGCGGCCATCGGAAGAGTGACGGCGGCTAAGACCAAGGCCATTTAGGGCGGCAGTGATCATCTGTGACCGTCGAACTTTTTTTTGGTAAAATAGACGCATTCAATTGGCGGTTGGCAGGAGGCTGTAGCAATGACCGATAAGCCATCCATTGACCCGGGAAATGGCGGGCCTTTTGCCGCAGACCCGGGTCCTCATTGTCAGCATGCATAATAACGTCGAAACCATTGCGGAGGCCTTTCAGGCCGGTGCGACGGGGTATATCGTCAAGGAATCCACTGCGGAAAGGCTTCTGCATGGACTCAAGTACCTTTCTGAAGGGAAATATTTTCTGGACAGTTCCGTCTCTCAGAGGGTGGTCAAGAATCTGATGGAATCCCCTGAAAGAGAAAAAAATATCACAGACGCTGCCTATGGGACCCTGACTTCGCGGGAGCAGGAGATCATGGCCCTTCTGGCCGAGGGGATTTCCGTTAACAACATCGCCAAAAGGCTCTTCATTAGTCCCAAAACCGTTGAGAATCATCGAGCCAACATCATGAGCAAACTCGGAATTCATAATATTCATGAATTGATCCGCTATGCCGTGAAGCTTGGCATCATTGACATCGATCGCTGGAAGGGATAATCCGTAGGAACAAAGATCGGTTCCAGCCCGTTCATGCCCCCTTCATAGGGAAAATCACCATTATGG
>JBAZJC010000016.1:0-22768 GCA_041651495.1 Candidatus Omnitrophota bacterium
ATCGGTTTCCGAAGTCCCGAAATATTCGCTGATTCCGCTGTTCTGTGGGAGTTTCCTCGTAGCTTTTCCCGCGACAGTCCTCTCGGCTATCCTTGGCATCGGTTGCGCCATTTACCTTGCAGAGATCGCTTCTCCAAAAGTTCGGGAAGGGCTGAAGCCGACGCTTGAACTCCTGGCCGGGATACCTTCTGTAGTCACCGGATTTTTGATGCTCGCGGTGATCGCCACACTCTTCCAGAATTTTTTTAACACGAAATTCCGTTTAAACGCGTTTGTCGGCGCTGTCGGCGTTTCGTTGGCCGTGCTTCCGATCATGATCACGATCGCCGAAGATGCCATGCGGGCTGTCCCTAAAGAATTACGCGATGCGTCATGCGCCTTGGGCGCGACAAAATGGCAGACGATTTGGGGGACAGTATTGCCCGCAGCGATTTCCGGGATCTCGGCAGGTGTTATCCTGGGTTTCGGTCGTGCGCTTGGAGAAACGATGATCGTACTGATGGCTACCGGAAACGCGGCGCTCGTGACCGCAAATGTCTTTTCGAGCGTCCGGACAATGACAGCGAATATCGCGGCAGAGCTTGGCTCCGTGGCCCAAGGGAGCGAGCACTACTACGCTCTTTTCCTTGTGGGCGCGGTCCTTTTCACGTTCACTTTTGTCCTGAACCTTTTTTCAGAAATTGTTCTTACCAGAATGCGTCAAAAATTGAGGATGTAGCTCATGGCCCAAGCGATTTCCTTAAGAATATCCCAGTTGGTTAAGCCACAGGCATGCCTTGAAGATATCTTTTTGGATATTCTTGTGCGCGTTTTCGCTCTTATCCCGGTCGGCACGCTTTCTTTTGTACTGTTTATGATCATTCAAAAAGGCGCGGATACGATCACCTGGCAATTTCTGACCCAGTCGCCGCTTGATGGCATGACGCATGGGGGGATATTCCCCTGCATTTTCGGAACACTGGCGATCACATTACTCATGGTTCTTATGGCGCTCCCGCTTGGAGTCGCGGCGGCGATCTATCTTGTGGAATTCGCCGGGCCGGGACTTTTTTTCAGAGTCACGCGTGCAGCTGTTAACAACCTCGCGGGTGTGCCCTCGATCGTGTTCGGACTTTTTGGAGTGGGATTTTTCATTTTATTCATCGGCCGCAATCTGGACAAAATGATTCAAACAGGGCTTTTGTTCGGCCAGCCTTGCATGTTGTGGGCCGCCGCGACGCTTGCGGTCCTTGTCCTTCCGGTGATTATCGTTTCAACTGAGGAAGCGCTCAATGCGATCCCTCAAAGCCAGCGGTCGGCCTCGCTTGCGCTCGGAGCCACGAAGTGGCAGGCAATATGGAGTGTGGTGTTACCTCAAGCGCGTGGCGGAATCCTGACCGGCGCGATTCTCTCAATCAGCCGCGGGGCCGGAGAAACGGCGCCGATCCTTTTTACCGGATGTGCCTACTTTTTGCCGAGACTTCCTGTGGCAAAATTGTGGGGCGTGGTTCCGATGATCAATCCGTTCGATCAGTTCATGGAGCTTTCATATCATATTTTCATCATGGCAACTCAATCACTGGATGCAGTAAAAACACTGCCGATTCAATATGGGACGACGCTTGTTCTTATTGCGTTGACATTTTTGCTCAATTTAACAGCGGTGCTTTTCAGGATTCATTTTAGAAAACAGATGGGAATGGTTGGGGTCCAGTGATTCTCCCCAGGAGAGCCCGCCGGATGTGGCGCCGTTCCTTGGTCATTCGGCGGGCTTGGCCTTATAAATCATTGGAAAGGGGAAACAAATGATCACATTAGATGAAGAGGAATATGAAAAACTAGGGGAAGAATTTCAAATGGAAAGCAAAACATTTACCGGGGGCGTTTCTTTAAGGAAAGAGACTGGAGATTTTAGATCAAAAACCACTAAAATATTCGTACATGACCTGGACATGTTCTACGGTGAGGTGCGTGCTTTGCACGGGATTAACATTGAAATCAAAGAAAGGACTGTGACCGCATTGATCGGGCCATCGGGTTGCGGGAAGTCGACTTTTCTCAGAGCCTTGAATCGGATGAATGATACGATCCCTGGAACCCGCGTGGAGGGTACGGTCATGATCGATTATGTGAACATTTACGGCCAGGACGTGAACGTGGCATCACTCCGCAGAATGGTCGGGATGGTGTTTCAAAAGTCTAACCCTTTCCCGAAAAGTATTTTTGACAATGTTGCTTATGGGCCGAGGCTCCGCGGGATTCACGATGACGCTCTCCTGGCGGACATTGTGGAAGAAAGTTTGAAAAAAGCTGCGCTCTGGGACGAAGTCAAGGACCGGCTTCCTACGGCGGCCATGCAGCTTTCAGGCGGTCAACAGCAGAGGCTTTGTATCGCGCGCGTCCTTGCCGTGAATCCGGATATTATCCTGATGGATGAGCCCGCGTCAGCCCTGGATCCGCTTTCTACGGCCAAGATTGAAGAATTGATCCACGAGATCAAAAAAAACTATACGATCGTGATCGTGACCCACAACATGCAGCAAGCAGCCCGTGTGAGCGATCACACGGCCTATTTCTATATGGGATCGCTTGTGGAATACGGAGAAACAAAGACACTTTTTACGAATCCCACGAAAAAAGAGACTGAGGACTACATTACTGGAAGGTTCGGGTAGCTGGTAGTTATGGAATTTTTTGTGCGACGAATTAAGGCTTTTTTACAAGGAATTAGAGTGAAACTCCTCCTTTGGATTTTTGTGTTTTTTTGTTTGCTCACTACAGATGGCTTGGCAATGGCAGGGGCCGTCTCCGCTGGCATCTCTTCCGTTCCAGAGAGGAAATTGAAAGCGGACGTTGTTTTGTTGGCAGTGCCGATCACCGTAAAATCTCCCACAACCGGAAGAACTATTGACGCACTTGAAAAGCCTTCGGCAGAAATGGGAAAGATATGGAAGATAGTCGTTTTTAAAATTGAGCGGGTTGTAACCGGGAGTTTCAAGACCCTCCCGGTAAAGGACCCTTCGCTTTGGAGCCAGGTCAAAAACGCCGCGGGCAATAAGAACATTCTGAAGCTTTTAACGATGGACTTTCAAAGACCCGGAGAAGAACCGAAAGAAAAGGACACCCTTTCCATGGCGGTAACTGACCCTTTGGTTTTGTTTGGGATCGAAGAAAACAGCCCATCTCCAAAACAGCGTTATAAGATCAGTCTGGCACTTGTTCAAAAAACTCCGAAAAATTATGTAATGGTTAAAAGTGAGAAAGTCTGAGGGGCTGATTGGTTTTCCCCAGACACAGAACTTGATCCGCGAATATCGCGGGGGCAAATAATTTCAGTCAGCTCTTGGTGGGGTGAAATCTCTGCGTTGTTGACAATGTAGTTCTGAAACCGCATCTTTAAAACCCTTTTTTTTACTTCAAGCTCAGAACATTTTCGTTCAAATTCTATTTTTTACTGAAACTTTACACATTCCTCAAACATCCATGACACAACCGTATTAGCCTTATTCTGGAGATCGGTTTGAATAATGGTTAGCTCTGGGTGAAACGACTATGAAAAAAACTTTCATAACAATTGCTCGGGCAATGGCGGTTTTTTTTGACGCGATCGCTAGGCGCGAAGCAGATAGAGTCTTTCGGTTATTGGGTAAGGTGCTCAGGTGAAGTCCGCCCCCCCCCAAGGCCGAAACAATAAATTGACCTGGTCGGAATGTTCAGCATGCGGTCTCTCTGATAGGTCTGGTGGTCCAACAGCTCGCGCAAGAATTCCAGGCCAAACGTGAGATCAACAGCGTAGTCTGATCCGAGGAGAGGCGATCGCGGGTGCCCGAAATATATTCTTTGATGAATGATAATAAAAAGGAAAAAGGTGAGAGCATGAAAACGAACGAAATATTGATCGCGGAGTTAAGGCATCAGCGGGATCTCCTGAATAACTTGGTTGGTCAGTTAGAAATGAAGAGAGTCCTCACAGTTGAGGATTACTCGTATTGTGAAAGTTGTGCAGACGAAATATCCAAGAGAATGAAAGAGATCCGCCATGCGGCCCTAGACAAAATGATTCAAGGAGCGCCTTGGTTTCAGATGACATTGCGCTAGATGATGGCCCGAAGGTGTTCTTGCCGACAAGCGCACATCCTGATGGATATCTAAGCGTTGCGGGTATTAGCAAAATTATCAATAAGGAAAATGACTCTGATGAAAAAACCAACTGCACGCGCAGAAATCTATACAGGTAGAGATATTTAAAGTGAAATAAGTCGATGAGAGAACTTGTTCGAAAGAAAAAAACGCATGCGTTTTATCGAACTTTGAACTTGCCATCGCCACAGCTGTTGCAGTATTCGGTAACCGCTCGGGATAGATATTTGCAACTGCGTTGGTGCAATTAGTCGAAGTTCGCCTTTGTTAACGTTGTTTTGAAAAGGAGGTATTTGTATGAAAAAACAAAGAGCGTTGTTTGTATGTGTGCATAATTCGGCTCGGAGTCAAATGGCGGAGGCGTTTTTGAGAAAATATGGCAAAGACCAGGCTGAAGCTGAGAGTGCAGGGCTTGAGCCCGGCAAGCTTAATCCTTTAGCCGTGAAGGTAATGAAGGAGAAAGGAATTGATATTTCACAGAATAAAACGAAAAGTGTTTTTGATCTTTATAAACAGAATAAATTATATAGTTATGTTATTACCGTTTGCGATGAATCTCAATCCGAACGATGCCCGATCTTTCCAGGTTTAACCAATAGGCTTCATTGGAATTTCGAAGATCCTGCAAATTTTCAGGGTTCATGGGAAGAAAAGCTCGGGAAGACTCGTAAAATCAGAGACCAAATTGAATTGAAAATTCAGCAATGGCTTAAGACTATTGAATGACCATAGGAAGCATGCCAGTTCGAAATGGCGGTCTTGTTTTTTGGGGACATGATTTTAATCCGCAGCGTGAGGTTCTTGTTTCTGTCCTGATTCTCATTTAAAAATTATTGGTAATCAGGACTGTCCAAACTTCCATGAAGGAAAATAAAAAAAGTTTGGGCTGACCAGTCCGGGAAGTTTTTACTGGGACCCGCTTAATCATCAAAGGTTAAGCGGGCTCTTTTTTGTCCGGTGAAGTTATAATCTGAATAGCGGAACTGGCGGCATCCTGGACGAAGAACGGCGCGGATTCCAAATGGGCCCGGTCTGGAAGTTCTAAAGTTTACACAGAATTTACATAAACCTTAAACAGCCTTCCTGTAGACTATAAGCCTAAAATTAAAGGAGGCGCCCCCATGAAAACGAAGCACTTATTGTCCGGAATACTTGTTGTGGCCGTACTTTTTTGTATCAATTCTCTTGTTTTTGCCAAGGAAAGCGAAAATTCGATCCAGATCAAGGGGTCAGATACCATGGTGAACCTCGGGCAAGCCTGGGCTGAGGAATTCATGATCGAAAACCCGCAAACGAGCATCGCGGTGACAGGGGGCGGATCTGGAACCGGGATCGCAGCGCTGATCAACGGGACCTGCGACATCGCAGAAACTTCCCGGGAAATGAAACCCCAGGAACTGGAACTTGCAAAAAAGAACGGCCACAACGCGCGGGAGTTCAAAGTGGCGATCGATGCGCTTGCGGTGGTGGTCCATCCTTCGAATCCGGTCAAACAGCTGACTTTCGACCAAATTTCCGGCATTTTTACAGGAAAGATCACAAACTGGAACGAGGTGGGCGGGAATGATCAGAAGATCCTTGTCCTTTCACGTGACCGGAATTCCGGAACCCATGTTTATTTTCTGGAACACATCCTCCGAAAAGGTAATGACAAAGGACCGGAACAATTCGCGCCGGAAGTGCTGATGCTTCCTTCGTCTCAAGCCATTATCGACGAAGTTTCGCAAAGTCAGAGCGCCATCGGATACCTCGGACTGGGTTATGTTTCTCCCGCAGTAAAAGCGGTCGCCATTTCGAAGGCTGGCGGAGGTCCGTTCGTCCTTCCCTCCCTTGATACGGCCATGAACAAGACCTATCCTGTCGCTAGGCCCCTACTCTTCTACACGGGTCGCGACCCTCAAGGGACGGTCAAGAACTTCATTGGTTTCGTGCTCAGCGAAAAAGGACAGGAGATCGTGAGGACCATGGACTTCGTACCCCTCGGAGACAAGGCGTGAGAAAAATCAGGGAATTTTTCATTGAGAAAATCATTCTTCTGAATGGTTTTGCGTGCATTCTTTTTGTCATCCTGATCTTTTACTTTCTGGCCAAGGACGGTCTTGCGCTTTTCAAGTTCATCACGATCCAGGATTTTCTTTTCGGAACTTTATGGAACCCGCTCGCGGAGCCGCCTCAATTCGGGATCCTGCCGCTTTTTTTAGGGTCGCTCGTCGTGACCCTCGGCGCTACGATCATTGCCGTCCCTCTGGGAATGGCCTGCGCGATTTTCATCGGCGAGATCGCGCCCCGCTGGATGCGGGAGGTCCTGAAGGCGGGGGTCGAACTTCTCGCCGCGATTCCGAGCATTGTGATCGGTTTTATCGGTATGACCATGCTTAGCCCTATTGTTAAAAACCTGTTTCATCTTCCGACAGGGCTTACGGCGCTCACGGGGTCCCTTGCGCTCGCGTTCATGGCCATTCCGACCATGGTGAGCATCATGGAAGACTCGATCAGTGCCGTCCCGAGAAGCTATAAAGAAGGGTCGCTGGCGCTCGGGGCAACACACTGGCAAACGATTTATCGGGTCATTATTCCGGCGGCTTCTTCGGGGATCATTGCGGCCATTATGCTCGGTATCGGCCGCGTGATCGGTGAAACGATGGCTGTGATGATGCTGACAGGAAATGCCTCCGTGCTTCCCAAGACGATCCTGGCGCCTGTCAGAACGATGACAGCCACCGTTGCCGCCGAAATGGGCGAAACGGTGCGCGGGAGTGAACATTACTTCGCTCTTTTCGCCATCGGATTGGTCCTTTTCGGGATCACGTTTCTTATAAATTTTGTTGCCGACATGGCGCGCCACAGGAAAAAGAAATGAAAATCAAACCTCAGATGAAACAAAAGATCGCTTTCATATTGCTCGGCCTGGCCGCGATCCTCGTGATTGTTCCGGTGGTCCTGATCCTGGCGATCCTTATCAAAAGAGGATTGCCCGCTATCAACTGGCAATTCTTGACTGAAATGCCGCGCATGGGGATGCGGGCCGGCGGCATTTTCCCCGCGATCATGGGGACCTTCTGCCTTGTTATTGGCGCGATCGGTGTGGCGCTTCCCCTCGGAGTTCTCACGGCGATCTATCTTGTGGAGTATGCCAAGAAGAACTGGTGGACGCGGATGATCGAGATCGCCATCGTGAACCTGGCGGGTGTTCCCTCTGTGGTTTATGGTCTTTTTGGTCTGGGACTTTTTGTGATCTTTTTTCAGTTCGGATCTTCGATCCTTGCAGGATCACTCACGCTTGCGATCATGGAACTACCCGTGATCATCACATCCTCAAAAGAAGCACTTATGAGCGTTCCGCGTTCCTTCCGGGAAGCGAGCCTTGCTTTGGGTGTCAGCAAATGGCAAACGATCCGTTATGTGGTGCTTCCAAATGCCCTTCCCGGTATTTTGACAGGGTCGATACTGGGCATCAGCAGAACGGCAGGTGAGACAGCCCCGATCCTTTTTACGGTTGCAGCATTCTATTTGCCTCGTCTTCCGAAATCGATTTTAGACCAGTGTATGGCGCTTCCTTATCATCTGTACGTGCTTTCGACGCAGGTCCCGAATGTGAAGCCTGCACTGCAATATGGAACGGCCCTCGTACTGGTGGGCATGGTGTTTTTGCTTAATATCGTGGCAATCATTGTCCGCGCACACATCCGGAGCAAAAAACAATGGTAGAACTAAGCCGAGCCAAAATAGTGGTTGAAGATCTCGATATTCGTTATGAAGATGTCTGGGCCCTAAAGGACTTGAATTTTACCGTGAAAGAGAACGAGATCCTGAGCGTGATCGGTCCCGCAAACAGCGGAAAGACCTCGTTTTTGCGCGCTCTCAACCGGCTCAATGATCTGGACCTTGGTTGCAAGATGAGCGGGTCGATCCTTTTGAACGGTAAAGATATCAACCGGGAAATGGATGCCGAAGAGATCAGGAAGAAAGTAACCATGGTTTTTGCGCTTCCGATCCCTCTTCCCATGTCGATCTTTGACAATATCGCTTATGGTCCAAGGCGTCACGGCGTCAAAGATAAAAAGAAACTCGCGAAAACCGTGGAAAAAAGTCTTAAATCGGCGTTCCTGTGGGACGAGGTCAAAGACCGGCTGTCTTCTTCTGCCATGAAACTTTCCGGAGGCCAGCAACAGCGTCTTTGTATCGCCCGCACACTTGCGGTGGAACCGGAAGTTATTTTGTATGACGAACCATGCTCGGGGCTTGATCCCATTTCGACTGCCAAAGTCGAAGAGGCCATGCGTGAACTCAAAAGCCGTTATACGCAGATTCTTGTGACCAATAATGTGAAGCAGGCCGCTCGCGTAGGAGATCGGGTCGCTTTTTTCCTGATGGGCGAACTCGTCGAGATCGATGACGCTAACCGGCTTTTTACCGCGCCCAAAGATAAGCGGACCGATGATTATCTGACTGGAAGATTCGGGTGATACGATGAGCAAGATCGAGACAAAAGGACTTAATCTTTTTTACGGAAGTTTTCAGGCACTGATCGATGTGAATGTACGGGTCGAAGAGAAAATGATCACGGCTTTGATCGGACCCTCGGGGTGCGGGAAATCCACCCTCCTCAGGACGCTTAACCGCATGAATGACCTGATCGACGGGGTCCGGATCACCGGAGAAGTCCTGATCGACGGCGAGAATATTTATGAAAACCGGACCGACCTTGTCATGCTCCGGAAAAAAGTCGGGATGGTCTTCCAGCGGCCGAACCCGTTTCCGCTTTCCATTTTTGACAATGTCTCCTACGGCCTCCGGACGCACGGAAGCAGGAACAAGGCCGAACTTGAAGATATCGTGGAAAAATCCCTCCGGCATGTCGAGCTGTGGGATATCCTCAAAGACAAACTGGACCGTTCCGCGCTTAATCTCTCTCTGGAACAGCAACAACGCCTCTGTATCGCTCGACTCGTGGCCGTGACGCCCGAAGTCGTGCTGATGGACGAACCCTGCTCGGCCCTGGATCCGGTTGCGACCTCTAAGGTCGAAGATCTCATGGCCGAGCTTAAAAAACAATATACGATCCTGATCGTGACGCACAATATGCAACAGGCGGCGCGTGTTTCGGATCGGACGGGATTCATGCTGCTTGGGAGGTTGGTGGAATACGGTGAGACCCAGCAGGTTTTTACAAATCCCCAAGAAAAGAAAACAGAAGAATATATTACCGGAAGATACGGATGATTTAAAAGGGGGCTGCGATCACTTAATCTCTGTCTCCTTCAAGCAAAAAACGGTATCATTTAAAGGGAGGAAACAACTATGGAAAGACATTTCGCCGAGGAATTGAAAACGCTCAAACAGAAATTGTTCCAGATGGGACTGCTGGTCGAAGGTATGATCGAAAAAGCGTTTGAAGCTCTTTCAGAACGTTCTGAGGACCGCGTCCAAGCCGTTTTCGAGGATGAGAAAGCCATCAATCAACTTGAGATCGAGATCGACGAAAAGGGACACGCTATGTTCGCGTTGGTCCAGCCGATGGCCGGAGACCTCCGGCTCCTTACGATGATCCTCAAGATCAATACGGACCTTGAACGGATGGGAGATCATGCGGTCAATATCGCTGAAAAAAGTCAGTATCTTTTCGGTCAGCCCCCGCTTAAGCTGGATATTCCGATAGCGGACATGGCGCAAGCCACGCAAAAAATGGTCAGGGACGCGCTGGATTGTTTCATGAACGAAAATGTGGAACTCGCGCGGAAAGTCCTGCAAGGCGACGACAAGATCGACAACTACAATGACAAGATCTACCTGGATATGGCCGTGCTTATGGAAAAAGACCCTTCGGCCGTCCGCCGCGCCTTATGCTACGTAATGATCAGCCGTAATCTTGAACGCATCTCGGACCTCGCGAACAACATCGCGGAGGACACGGTTTACCTGAAGCAGGGCAAAGAAGTCCGCCACCATTTCGAGACAATGTAGCTATTTTTTTACCGTGCCATGATAAAATATCTGCATCAGAAACCTTATGGCAAACGAAACGATTCTCTTTGTTGAAGATGAAAAGAACATTATCGAGCTTGTAAAATACAACCTCGAGAAGGAAGGTTTTCGGGTTCTCACCGCCACTAAAGGCCATGCGGGTCTTGAAATAGCTCTCAAAGAAAAGCTGGCTCTTGTACTCCTTGATCTCATGCTCCCGGAAATGAGCGGCCTTGAGATTTGTCAAACCCTCAAGCGAAATGAAAAAACACGGTCGATTCCCATTATCATGCTTACAGCCAAAGGCACCGAGTCCGACAAGGTGGTCGGTCTCGAACTCGGCGCGGATGATTACATCACCAAGCCTTTTAGCCCCCGGGAACTCGTGGCCCGCATTAAAGCCGTTCTCAGGCGCTCCTTGGAAAAACCCACGAAAGAAATCTTGCGATCCGGAACCATCGAGCTTGATATGACAAAGCACGAACTTCGTTTAAAGGGAAAGCCTGTGGAAATCACGGCCAAGGAATTTGAACTCCTGGGTCTTCTCATGAATTCCAAGGGAAGGGTTCTTACTCGTGAAGTCCTTTTATCGAAAGTTTGGGGGTATGAGAATTCTGTGAATATTGAAACGCGGACCGTTGACATGCACATCGGGCAACTACGAAAAAAGATCGGGAAGGAAGCCGAACGGATTGTCACGGTCAAAAGTGTCGGCTACCGTTTCGACGGAGAGTAAAATGGGGACCCCCAGGATCGGTTTCGCCAAACGTCTCCTCGTACTGTACGGCATCATTTTTATCCTCGCCCTGCTCGTGACCGATTGGACACTTTCCCATTTCCTTCAGAAACGTGACCTCCTCGAGCTCCAGAGCTCCCTGACGCGGCAATCCATTCTCATCCGTGAACTGGCAATCCCTCTTTTGGATGACAACAAACGTCTTCAGGAACAGATCAGGAAAATCGGCGCGGAGACAAACATTCGCGTCACGATCATCGATCCCAAGGGAGTGGTGCTTGCCGATTCAAGCGAAAATCTGGAACAACTCTTCAAAATGGAAAATCACGCGCAAAGGCCCGAGGTTGCGTCTGCCATGAAAAAAGAAACGGGTATGAGTATTCGCTACAGCATGACTCTGGGAACCCGAATGCTCTATATCGCGGTCCCAATACTTATCAATTTCAGAGAATCTGAAATTGGGGCCGTCCAAACTACCATTTCGGAAAAAAAATCCAAAGTTTGGCCGGTCCCTGTTTTGGGCCATGAAAAGCTCCTGGGTGTTGTGCGGACAGCAATGCCGATCACGCGTGTCGATGAGGTCCTGGCATCGGTTCGTCAGCCCGTCATGCTCACAGCAATCCTCGGCATCTTGATCGTTCTGATCGCCGGCATTTTTTTTAGTAACCGGCTCACCAAGCGCATTCACCGCATTACCTCTGTGGCCGAAAACTACGCCCGCGAGGACTGGTCCGAGAAGATCCTGATCGACGGCCAGGATGAACTTAAGATGCTCGCGAACACCATGAACCAAATGGCCGCAGCCCTGCGTTCGAGAATCGAAGACCTTGAAACCGAAAAAGGCAAGATTTCTGTCATTTTAAGCCATATGAACGAAGGGGTGATTGCCGTTGACCGCCACAAACAGATCATCATCATGAACCCGACGGCGGAAAAGACCTTTGAATGTCACTCCTCCGTCATTCAGGGTAAAAGCCTGATCGAGATCACCAGACATCCTCATATCGAAAAGATCGTGGACCAGGCTTTCAGAGAACAAAAGACCGTATCTGAAGAGATCCAGATCTCCGGAGAAACAAGAAAGACCCTTCACTTGAGCGTGGTGGTCCTGAGGGAATATGCCCGCGATATTGGCGGCATTCTTGTTTTTCATGACATGACGGAACTTCGCCGGCTCGAAAATATCCGCAAGGAATTCGTGTCGAATGTCTCTCACGAACTCCGCACGCCGTTGACCGCAATCAAGGGATTCATTGAAACTCTTTTAAGCGGCTCTCTAAAGAATCCTCCTGAAGGCGAGCGGTTCCTGAGGATCATTGCCGAAGAGACGGACCGGCTGGGCCGTTTGGTTGAAGATATTTTAACGTTGGGCGCGATCGAACAAAAAATAGCTCTCATGAAAAAAGACCGGATCGATCTTGTCCCCAAGCTAGTAGTCATCTTGGAACAATTCAAAGCCCGGATTGAAAAGGACAATCTTTCGGTCGAGAATCGCATTTCCGGAAAATCTCTTATTGTGCCCGGCGATGGAGACAGGATTCATCAGGTTTTCGTAAACCTCATCGACAATGCGATCAAGTTCAACAGATCCGGAGGCAAGATCGTTCTATCTGCTGATCAAAGACCGGAGGGTATCACGGTCACGATCGAAGATACGGGGATCGGCATTCCTGAAGAAGCCCAAAACCGAATTTTTGAACGGTTCTTCCGAGCAGATAAAGCGCGTTCAAAAGAACTCGGAGGAACGGGGTTGGGTTTGGCGATTGTCAAACATATCATGGAAGCTCACGGCGGCCTCGCCTCCTGCCAAAGCACCCCCGGTCAAGGCTCGCGGTTTTCGGTTTTTTTCCCCGTCTAAGAATTCTTCCTGAGCATTTTGATTGCAGAGGACCATAAGCAGTGATCCCCCGGGAATTTTTATTTCGGTCTATCGTGTCGCGGACCTTCCGGGAAGGGGAATACGCTCATGGACTTTTCTTCCGAACGGACGGTAGTAACTAATGCAAGACTCGCCAAACCACCAAGAGAAATAAACCGGTTGACCTTCATGTGTGCCAAAAAATTCGACGTGACCTTTTTCGATATTGCGGAGAAAGCATCCCATCGCAGAGATCGCCTCGATATCTTTGGCC
Source organism: Candidatus Omnitrophota bacterium (assembly GCA_041651495.1). Lineage (GTDB taxonomy): Bacteria > Omnitrophota > Omnitrophia > Omnitrophales > Aquincolibacteriaceae > Aquincolibacterium. Next base: position 12,952 of record JBAZJC010000016.1, read on the forward strand.
AGATCTTCGAGCGCTTCTTCAAAGGCATGAATACCGTCTTCTAGATCATCTTTCTCTTCTAAAAGTCCGTGCGTTCGCTCGGCCATACAAACAAGTTCATGCATGAAAAGGAAATCGTGCGTGCGACTGTAGGCTTCTTTCTTTGTTCGAAGAAGTTCTAGGCGTTTTTTGAGCTCGGGTAATAAAGTATCAGCTTCTCCTCTCGAAAAAATGCGCTTCTTCTTCAACGGTTTCACGGCTCCCTCCAACTCATGACACTTATTAAGCTACACCTCACTGTCTTTCGCTTCAAGCTCCAAAATGCTCCGGTGCGACATCGGACCAAAGAGCGGGCATCAGGCCGCCGCCCGTCGCCACATTGATTACGCTTTCATCGCTTAAGCGGACAAAACCTCCAGCGTATTTTCCTCCAAAAACCAGCATGTTGAAATTGTATTTCTTGTAAATGAAGTCCAGCTTCTGGTTCACAACGTCGGGGACAGTCATCACCGGAACCGAAACATGCTCCTGGATCACCCAATCCTCCTCCTTAAGCGCTTTATCCACCACTGCATTCCAGTCGCCATCCGGCGTTTCGCGTCCAATGTGAACCCGGCGGGCACCATGGCTTGAACCCGAAGGTTTCAGAACGACGGTATCCTTTTCATCTTTGAGGAAATCGATCAGAAAGACTTTCCGGTGGCCATAGAAATCTTCGGCGTCAGAAAGACAGCGCGTCCACGGGAGGTGTTGACACTTCATTGCGTTTTCGTTCTCCGTGAAGAAACGATCAAACTCCGGGGCGGTTAAAAGTGAGAAAATCGATTTGCTTGAGGCGAGCCTCGAACGCAAAGGGTTGACCATGCAGACGGCCTTGTCCCTATAGGCATGCAGCAGATCCTGAACTTCGTCCAGCCGTTCCAACAGTTCATCAAAAATCACGCGCCGGTAAACCAGATGCACACGGAAGCCTCTGTGATAGAGTTTGCCGCCTTTGTACTGAAGCTCGCGCGGATCGGCAATCGTGGTTTTGTAGCCCTTGGCCTCAAAGTGGTTTTTCATGTACTCAAATTCTGAGGTGGTCCTTGCATGTCGCCAATCCACGATCGCGATCTGGGGTGTTTCATAGCCGCCAAACTCTTCATAGACCGAGAGCAGAGTAGAAAGAATGCTTTGAACGCGCTCACTGGCGACCAAATGATGCTCCCCGGCGAACGGCCAGATCAGTTCTTCTGAAAGAAATGCGGACTCCAGTTGGTCCGTGTAAGCAGCGCCTGCCGGAGCATCACAATTGAATTCCAAAAGTTTCAGGCTTTCTCCTTCCAGGAGCGCGTCGAAGCGGCTGAAGACGACATGTTGCGAATAGCCCGGATCGATCTTCACAAGCTCCTCAGCTTCGGGAGAAAGGCAAAAATGGGATCTCATTTGTGCTTCTTCAAAATAAAGACGGGCGGTCTTGTTGAGGATCTGAGAGAAGGTGGAGGCGACACGCTTGAGAAGATGCTGCTGCTTGGGCATGACAAAATAAGATTTGTAAAAAGCCGGCACTGTGAAGCGGCCATATGCGAATGTAGGATTTTTGAGCTTTTCTTTAAAATGGAGAATGGCGGGAACAGCGCCGGATTCATGGACTTTCAGGTATTGATCATACGCGTAATCAAGATTCGCGGTCATGTCCTACCTAAACTTTCGGTGACGACCCAAAAGTGCGGTCGAACTACTTACGATCTTCGTGAGGAATGTAATACTGTCCTTGTGGACCGATGTATTCCGCGAGCGGTCGTATAAGACGGTTATCCAGTTGCTGCTCGATGATATGGCCACTCCATCCCGCAACACGGCTTGCCGCAAAAACAGTCGTGAAAAAATCCGGAGGGAATCCAAGCACATAAAGTACCGGAGCTGAAAAGAAGTCCACATTGCAGGGGATCTTTTTCCGGTCCATCATTATTTTCTCGACCTGTGCCGCAATTTCAAGCCAATCTGTCTTCCCTGCCTTGACGCAGAGATCGCGTGCAATCTTGCGGAATGCTTCGGCGCGCGGATCGCGGGTTTTATAAATTCGGTGTCCAAAACCCATAACCTTCTTTTTCTCGTCCAAAAGCTTGTTCACATAGGCCGTGGCATTTTCGGGTTTTCCGATCTCAAGGATCATTTCCATCGCATATTGGTTCGCCGCGCCATGGAGTTCACCGGCCAGGGTCCCAACCGCGGAAGTGACCGCCGAATAAAGATTCGACAAAGTCCCGGTTGTCACACGCGCCGCAAACGTCGAGGCATTGAGCCCATGGTCCGCCAAAAGGATCAGATAAGCATCAAGCGCTTTTTCCATTTCCGGCGTCGGTTTTTTGCCGTTCATCATGTAAAGGAAATTGGCCGCGTGGGAAAGACTCATGTCGGGCTGGATAGGTTCCTTGCCGTCGCGAAGTCTGTGAAAAGCCGCGATAATGGTCGGGAAAACACCCGTCAGATGATAGGCCTTACGCTGGGATTCCTCGGGATTTACAATGTGGGCCCGTGGATCCAGGCTCCCCATCAGCGAACACATGGTCCGAAGAGCACTCATGGGATGTGTTTCCGTGGGGATGAGTTTTAAAATTTGAAGAGCCCGTTCGGAAAGAGGCCTCTGCGCTTTTAAAGTCTCTTTGAAAGTCCTGAGTTCCTCAACGTTAGGAAGTTTCGCGTACCAGAGATGATAAGTCACTTCTTCGAAGTGGGACTTTTCGACCAATTCTCCGATGGGAATACCGCGATAAAGAAGTCGTCCGTTCTCGCCGTCCACATCGCTCAGGGATGTCTGGGCTGCCACAACCCCTTCCAAACCCTTAACCAGTTTTGACGCGCTTGAAGGTTCTTTTTTTCTGCTGGGCATTTCCTTTTATCTCCTTTTAAGAAATCCACAAAACGAAGTTATTATACTCAAAGCGAGGAAAACAGGAACTGCTGTTTTGAGCCGGTAATTTTTAGGCCTGAAATTTTGGGATGAAAAAAGGTGTCTTTTTTTTGTACTCGCGGTAGACATCCCCAAAGCGCTGTTCGAGCTCTTTTTCCTCGATAAGCTTGATCTCAAGGACCAAAAGAACCATCAGAACGATTGCTGCAACCCAAGAACCCATCCGGTTGAAAAGCGCGGCCCAACCCGACAGGTAAAGGAAAAAGCCGAGAATCATGGGATTGCGGCAATACCGGTAAGGACCGGTAGGCAGAAATTCCTTGGTAGGCACCATAGGAACAGGCGTTCCCTTCCCCTTCCAGAGCTGCCACAAAACGGCCCAGCTTACCCACGGAATACCGGCCACGAAAAAAAGACCGCTCAAGAGGACTGCGGCTAAAGAAGGAAACACGGCTCCTCTTCCCCCGAAACTAAAAACCCAGACAAGCGCCGGCCAGCCCGCAATAAAAAGCGTTGCGCCAAATACCGTTGCTACTGTCCGGTAACCCGCGGAATATTCCTTGCCACTTCTCGCCACCAAATACCCGATCAATTTATCGAACATGAGCCCCACCTCTCCTTCCGTGTTAATTCTACCAATTCCTGCTTTCGACCGTCATTTAGGAATAAATCAAAACAGGGTGGAATTTCAGAAGTGAATTTTGCAGATTTTTCCGTCATGGGATGACGAAATTCTAACCGGGACGCATGTAAAAGAAGGCGTTCAGTCTTAACGACGGGACGCATCTCTTCCTGCCATCCCTCGTGGATGTAATGTTCAAAGATCCGTGGATCAATGTAGATCTTGTCGCCCACAATGGGGTGCCCCAAAAAAGAAAGATGCGCGCGGATCTGATGCGTGCGGCCTGTTCGCGGCATCATCTTCAAAAGGGAATACTCGCCTACACTGCTCAGAACCTGATAATCCGTTTGGGCTTTCTCTCCAAAAGGATCTTTCGTGCGGATATTATGTCCGCTCTCTACGTTGAGCCCCAAAGATACCGAGATCGTTCCTTCGTGAGCTTTGGGAGTTCCGAAGACCACTGTATGATATTCTTTTGTCACTTGTCTGCTTTCAAAAAGAATCCCGAGTTTTCCGGCCATTTGACCCGATTTTGCGACAAGCACGATCCCGCTTGTCTCCGAATCAAGCCGGTTCACGATCCTGAGTCCCTCTCCCCGGGGGCGTAGGTCCCTGGTTAAAAGGCTGAGCAGGTTCTTTTCCCTGAAACGCCCCACAGAATGGACCGGGAGCGGGGCCGGCTTATCCACCACAAAAAAAAGTCATCCTCCCAAAGGATCTTGTACCCTGTTTCCACATAAAGATCTTCTTCAACACGCATGGATCTACTTTCTGTTTATAGGCTGCCAAAAACAATCGGTATACCGTTAAAGGCAAAAAAGGAGGCGCCCTTATTTCAATAACTGTCGCAGAACGTATTGCAGGATGCCGCCATGGCGGTAGTATTCGAGCTCGATCGGGGTATCAATGCGGCAAACCACCTCAAAGGTCCTGATTTTTCCGGCGCCTGGAATTTTGACTGGGAGGATTTTGCCGGGCTTCAGCTCCTTGGCAATTCCCTCGATCGTGTAGATTTCTTCACCGGTCAATTTGAAAGAAGCGGCGTTCTGGCCCTGAAAGAATTGGAGCGGGAGAATCCCCATCCCGATCAAATTGCTGCGGTGAATCCTTTCATAGCTCTCCGCGATCACAGCACGAACACCCAGAAGCGCTGGGCCTTTGGCCGCCCAATCGCGAGAAGACCCGGAGCCGTATTCCTTCCCTGCGAGGATCACAAGCGGCCGGTTTTCTTCTCCATACTTCATAGCCGCATCAAAAATGGGCATTGTCACGCCCTTTCCTTTTTCCGGGAAATACTTCGTCATTCCGCCTTCCACGCCTGGAACAAGCAGGTTTTTCAGGCGGATGTTGGCAAACGTTCCGCGCATCATTACTTCATGATTGCCGCGCCGCGCACCGTAAGAATTAAAATCTTGGGGTTCAATCCCCTGCTCGATCAGATATTTACCGGCGGGACTTGCGGGCGCGATGGAACCGGCGGGAGAAATATGGTCGGTCGTGATCGAATCCCCAAGCATGGCCAGAGTGCGGGCATTTTTGATGTCTTTTAGGTCGGATGGTAACGCCGGCATTTTTTTGAAATAGAGCGGGGATTTCACATAAAGAGATTTCTTGTCCCAAGCGAAGGTGTCGCCCGCGGGAGCGCTGAGCGAGCGCCAAGTCTCATTTCCCTCAAAAACATTCCGGTAGCGATTTCTGAACATCGCCGGGTCCACGCTCTTCAAGGTTTCCCGGATCTCTGCTGAACTCGGCCAAATATCCTGCAGATAAACAGGTTTGCCGTTCTTCCCGAGCCCGAGAGGATCTTTTTCGAGATCAATCATAACTGTTCCTGCGATCGCGTAGACGACGACGAGGGGCGGAGACGCGAGATAATTCGCACGGACCTGCGAGTGTACGCGTCCTTCGAAATTCCGGTTACCGGAAAGAACAGACGTCACAATCAGGTTCTTTTCCTTGATCGCTTCAGACACGGGCTCGAAGAGCGGCCCCGAATTCCCGATGCACGTCATGCAACCGTACCCCACAAGATTGAATTTCAACACTTCAAGGCAGGAAAGAAGTCCGCTCGCCGCGAGATAATCGGTTACGACCTGAGAACCCGGCGCGAGACTTGTCTTCACCCAGGGCTTTACGGTCAGACCTTTTTGAAGCGCTTTTTTTGCGAGGATCCCGGCCGCCAGCATCACAGAAGGGCTAGAGGTGTTGGTACAGCTCGTGATGGACGCAATTACGACCGCTCCCTGCTCGAGCTCGCATTTTTCTCCGTTGATCTCTAACGCTGCTTTTTTCGTGAGATCGGCTTTCTTTTTTACCGTCTCCGCGAGCGCCTTCTTGAAGGAAGGTTTTACTTCCTTGAGTGTCACACGGTCCTGCGGACGTTTGGGACCGGCGAGACTCGGAACCACACTCACAAGGTCCAGTTCCAAGGTGTCAGAATAAACAATTTTTTCGTCCGCTCCTTCGCGGAAAAGCCCCTGCGCTTTCAAATAAGTCTCGGCAAGCTTGATCTGTTCCTCGCTCCTGCCGGTTAGTTTGAGAAAATTAAGCGTTTCCTGGTCCGCCGGGAAAAATCCGACTGTAGCGCCGTACTCGGGGGCCATGTTCGCGACTACCGCGCGGTCCGCGAGCGATAATTCACCGACGCCGGGTCCAAAAAATTCCACGAATTTTCCGACTACGCCTTTTTTGCGGAGCATTTGCGTTACGGTCAGCACCAGATCCGTGGCCGTCACGCCTTCGGATAATTTCCCGGAGAACTTGACCCCCACCACTTCGGGAATCAACATCGAGATCGGCTGGCCGAGCATCGCAGCCTCAGCTTCGATCCCGCCCACACCCCAGCCGAGCACGCCGAGGCCATTGATCATGGTGGTGTGCGAATCAGTGCCAACCAGCGTGTCCGGATAAAGAAAGGTTTTCCCGCCTTCTTTCCTCGCAAAGATCACGGGGGAAAGATATTCGAGATTCACCTGATGGATGATGCCGGTCGCGGGAGGCACGACGCGAAAATTATGGAAAGCTTGCTGGCCCCATTTGAGGAATTGATAGCGTTCCCGGTTGCGTTCGAATTCTTTGGCGATATTTTTTGCGAATGCCTCGGAAGTCCCTGAAAAATCCGTCTGCACGGAGTGATCGATCACAAGATCCACGGGCTGAAGCGGGTTGATTTTCTTGGGATCCCCTCCCATCTTGACCATCGCTTCGCGCATGGCCGCGAGATCCACGACCGCCGGAACGCCCGTAAAATCTTGCAACAAAACACGGGCGGGCGTGAAAGCGATCTCATGTTCGCCTTTACGCGTCGGGTCCCAGGTTGCAAGTCTCTCAATATCCTTTCGCGTAACGTTTTTGCCGTCTTCATTGCGGAGCAGGTTCTCAAGAAGTACGCGAATGGAATAAGGCAGCCGCAGGACCTTGGCGACGCCGCACTCCTGAAGCGCGCGCAAGCGGTAGATCGTATAGTCCTTACCCGCGATCTTGAGCGTTACCTTGCTTCCAAAACTATTCAAAAGACTCATTTGAATCTAGACTCCTATAAACTCTTCGTGCATCCCCGGATGCACTCGTCTGGGATCTTGACCTGGATTCCCACTCACGAGGGAAACGTTTCTCGAGGAACGGGAAACGAAGAAACGCTCGTTCGCCGTTACCCGTTACCCATTCCCCGCAATTTTTTAATGATTGTCTGCCCCATTTCGTATGTTCCAACCGCGGTAGGATCATTGCGATCTTCTTTCAGATCATAAGTCACATGTCTGCCTTCGCGGATCACGTCAGCCACAGCTTTTTCCAAACGATCCGCGGCCCCGGTCTCTCCAAGATGCCGAAGCATCAGGACGCCTGAAAGGATCATTGCGACAGGATTCACTTTATTAAGACCTTTATATTTCGGCGCAGAACCATGAGTCGCCTCGAAAAGAGCGCCGTTTGTTCCGATGTTTGCACCTGGAGCCACACCCAGCCCCCCGATAAGTCCGGCACAAAGATCCGAGAGAATATCGCCGTAAAGGTTCGGGAGAACGAGTACGTCATAAAGCTCGGGCTTTTGCACAAGCTGCATGCACATATTATCCACGATGCGGTCCTCGAACTGGATGTCGGGATATTTTTTTGCTACATCGCGCGCAACCTCAAGGAAGAGCCCGTCCGAGAATTTCATGATGTTGGCTTTGTGGATAGCTGTAACTTTTTTGCGTTTGTATTGCCGCGCGTAATCGAACGCGAACTTCACAATACGTTCGCTTCCGGTCACAGAGATCGGCTTAATGCTCACGCCGGAATCCGGGCGAATTTTCCTTTTGGAAAGTTTTTCGATGTGAGCGATCAATTCCATCGCTTCGGGAGTCCCTTTTTGAAATTCAATGCCTGCATAAAGGTCTTCGGTATTCTCGCGCACAATCACAAGATCAATATTTTTGTAACGGGATCGGACGCCGGCGTAGGATTTGCAGGGTCGGAGACAAGCGTAAAGATCGAGTTCCTTGCGAAGTGCCACATTCACGGAACGGAATCCTGTGCCGACAGGGGTCGTAAGCGGGGCTTTGATGGCGACCTTGTTTTTGCGGATAGACTCCAGCACACGGTCCGGAAGCGGTGTTCCTTCGCTTGCCATCACATCCATCCCGGCGGTCTGAATGTCCCAGCTGAATTTAATGCCTGTAGCCTCCAGGCACGCCTTGGTTACTTCCGCCAGTTCGGGCCCGACACCATCGCCGGGGATAAGCGTTACATGATAGGATTTCATGAAGTCCCTCGTTTTCTGGAGTTTATGCTTTCCCATGAGAACATTGCGGGCCAAAGAGCTTTCGGCTATCTTTGTCTGAAATTTGATTTCTAAATGGTTGACAAGGATTGCCCCAATTTCAACTTCGTTGAAATTGATAGGCGTTGGGACTAGAATGCCTCGTCCCAAAAAGCCAGCTCATCAAAAGAGTCTATATTTTATATGAAGAACTCTAAAATTAAAAGAACGCTCTTGGAAGCGCTTACCAAGGCCGGAAAGATGATTCGTTCGAATTTCGGCAAGAAACAGACGATCACGAAAAAAGGCGAGTTCAACCTTGTGACCGAGATCGACAAAGCCTCAGAAAAAGCAATTGTAGGACTTATCCTTAAAAACTTTCCCGATCATTCGATCCTGGCTGAGGAATCCCCGGCTGTAACGGGTTCCGGATGCCGCTGGATCATCGACCCCATCGACGGAACGACGAACTTTGCGCACGGCTTCCCGATTGTTTCAGTCTCGATCGGGTTCGAAAGAGACGGCCGGCTTGAAATGGGTGGCGTGTTTGATCCCTTTCGGAGGGAGCTTTTCTTCGCGGAGCGCGGAAGAGGTGCGACTCTCAACGGCAAGTTCATCCATGTTTCAAAAGCGAAAACGCTCTCGGACTCTCTTCTCGCGACCGGTTTTCCCTATGACCGCAATAAAAACCCGGATGATTATCTCGATATGCTCCGCGTCTTCCTGACCCAGATCCAGGGCATACGTCGCGGCGGGTCTGCTGCAATCGATCTCTGCTACGTGGCATGCGGCCGTTTTGACGGTTACTATGAAATGAAACTTTCACCGTGGGACAAGGCGGCCGGAATGATAATTGTCGAGGAGGCGGGTGGAAGGCTCACGGATTTTTCAGGAGTTCCTTTAACTCTTGCGGGATTGCAGAACCTTGCCACCAATGGATTGATCCACGCAGAAATGCTTGCGGCCCTTGGGCCTTTTAAACATCTAGGCCGGTCGCCTTTTTAGGAGAAGCTCGGATGGTAAAGAAAAAACCTTCGAAGATACCAAAGCCTCGTCACGGCTGGGCCATCAATCCCAAAACGCGTGTTAAACCCTCCCAAAAAAGTTACTATCGGAAGGCCGAGAAACATTGGGTGGATGAACTTTTTGACTGAGTCAGCAGGAGCTGGAAACAAAAAGCGCCCCGCCAATCGGCGGGGCGCTTTTGAAAATCTAAAATATTGTTTACTTCGCTACAGGCTTTGCTGCTGTTGCGCCGCTAAGATTCACATCACTCGGGATCGGAATATCCGCTGGGATCGGGAAGGTGACCAATTGAACGGCACCAAGAACCGTCGTTACAGCGGCATCCACTAGCCCTTGGCCGACGCCTGACCACACATTCTTGCCTTCGTTGGAATATTCGTTAGGCGTGGAGAAAAGCTTGGTCCAACCAAGAACCGTATTGGTCAAGCCATACCCCAATTTGCCCACGACTTTTTCGCCATAGGTTGCTTTTTCCGTCCACGGACTCGCCGCAAAAGCCATCGGCGCGAGAAGCATGGAGAGTATCACTACCAGACTCATGATCTTTTTCATT
>JBAZJC010000017.1:0-21646 GCA_041651495.1 Candidatus Omnitrophota bacterium
CATACCCTCTGCCCCTGCCCCGAGCACGATTTCCATAAGCTGATCCTCAGTCGTCGCAGTCTTAGAAATAACGATAAACCCTTTTTTTTCGAACATCCACGCCACCGTTCCCGCCCCGCCCATATTGCCATTGCCTTTATTGAAAATGCTCCGGATCTCGGAGGCTGTCCGGTTCTTATTATCCGTTAGACACGCTACGAGGATCGCCGCGCCGTCGGGACCAAAGCCTTCATAGGCAATTTCCTCATAGGTCACGCCTTCCAGCTCACCCGTCCCTTTTTTGATCGCTCGCTCGATATTGTCGGCCGGCATGTTGGAATCTTTTGCAGACTGAATGGCTGTGCGAAGTCGAGGGTTGGTGTTTAAGTCCCCGCCGCCCGTTTTTGCCGCGACCGTGATCTCGCGGATAAACTTCGTAAAAACCTGGCCACGCTTGGCATCCACGATTGCTTTTTTATGCTTGATACTCGCCCATTTTGAATGTCCTGACATGTTAGTCTCCTTTAATAGCTTCTGTCATAAGAATGACATCACGCATTGCGCCAGGTTCGTGCACCCGGAGGATCTGGACTCCCTCCCGAACGCACGCCGCAACGCAAGCAGCGGTCCCGAACATCCGGTCCTTCACCTCGCGACCTGTCACCTTCCCGACAAAAGATTTCCGGGAAGGCCCTGTAAGAATAGGAAAACCAAGTTCGTGGAATACGCTTATTTTTTTTAAGATTTCAAGATTTTGTTCCGGGGTTTTCGCGAAACCAAGTCCCGGATCGACCACGATCCGCTCCCGTTCAACCCCCGCGTCCGTGGCAAGCCGGATACTTTCACGAAGCTCGCTCATCACGTCCGTGATAACATCCTTATAACTGGCCAGTGTCTGCATCGTTTCCGGTGTCCCGCGACTGTGCATCAGCACGAGCCCCGCGCCGAATTTCTTGACGACTTTTGCCATATCAAGACCGGACCGCTTCAGTCCACTCACATCATTAATGATATCGGCGCCCGCTTCGAGACATTCTTTCGCGACTTCCGGCCTGACCGTATCGATCGAGATAGGCACCAAGACTTCTTTACGAATTCGCTTCAGAACCGGCAGCAACCGCTCCAATTCTTCCCGGGCCGTGACCGGCAATGCCCCCGGACGTGTTGACTCAGCGCCCAGATCCAAAATGTCCGCGCCTTCTTCGACCAGCTTCAGGGCTTGCGCGCCCGCGGTCTTCAGATCCAGATAACATCCGCCATCAGAAAAAGAATCCGGTGTGATATTCAGGATACCCATCAAAAGGGTCCGGCCGAAAGAAACGGTATTTCGACGGATTTTCCAGATCAAGCGACGGGTTTCCCGAGTTCCGGAGCCCCGTTCCCGTTCTCGGGCAGTGAAGCCCCATGGAGCCCGGTGATCTTTTTGATCTCATCGGCGTCGATCACCTCTTTTTCGAGCAGTACATCCGTCAGAAGTGAAAGCTTGTCTTGGTTCTGTTTCAGGAGACCGGTGGCCCTTTCATAGCAGCCATCCACGATCCTGCGAACCTCGCTATCGATCAAAACCGCGGTCTGTTCGGAATAATCCTTTTCGCGCATCAGATCACGACCCAGGAAGACCTGCCGGTCTTTTTTACCGAACGTCAGATGCCCGAGTTTATCGCTCATGCCGAGCTCACAAACCATGGTCTGCGCGTAATGCGTTGCTTTCTCAAGATCATCCGAGGCGCCGGAAGAAATCTCTTTAAAATAGATCTCTTCCGCCACACGGCCGCCGAGGAGCACTGTAATGCGGTCAAGTATCTCGGTTTTGGTGATCAGGTTACGGTCCTCATCCGGAACCTGAAGGGTATAGCCACCGATGCCATAGCCGCGGGGAATAATAGAAACCTTGTGCACGGGGTCGGCCCCCGGAAGAAGCAGGGCGATCAGTGTATGTCCGGATTCATGGACCGCTTTGATCTTTTTCTCGCGCCTGGAAATAACACGGCTCTTGCGCTCCGGCCCGACCATCACGCGTTCGATTGATTGTTCCAGTTCGGGCTGGCCAACAAAATCCAATTTCCGGCGTGCACCGAGAAGAGCGCCTTCATTAACAAGATTTGCGAGATCTGCGCCTGAAAAACCGGGGGTTTGGCGCGCGATCTTTGAAAGATCTACGTCCGGTCCAAGTTTTACACGCGCCGCATGAACTTTCAGGATCTCTTCGCGACCTTTGATATCCGGCCTTTCGATCACGACCTGGCGATCAAAACGTCCCGGCCTCAGAAGCGCGGGATCTAACACGTCCGGACGGTTTGTCGAAGCGATCAGGATCACGCCGATATGTGTATCAAATCCGTCCATCTCCACCAAAAGTGCGTTCAAAGTCTGCTCGCGTTCATCATGCCCTCCACCGATCCCGGCGAAGCGCTGACGGCCCACAGCATCGATCTCATCGATAAAAATGATCGCCCCTTTGCCGCCCGCTTTGGCCGAGCGCTTGGCTTGCTCAAAAAGATCCCGCACACGCGCGGCACCGACGCCGACGAACATCTCCACGAAATCAGAACCACTGATAGAATAAAAAGGCACCTCAGCCTCTCCCGCTACTGCTTTTGCGAGAAGCGTTTTTCCTGTTCCCGGAGGCCCCATCAAAAGAACCCCTTTGGGGATCTTGCCGCCGAGTTTTTGGAACCGGGGCGGGTCCTTCAAGAATTCAATGATCTCCTGCAATTCCTCTTTGGCTTCATCTACACCCGCGACATCCTTGAACGTGATCGGACTTTTCTCCTTGTCCACGAGCTTGGCGCGTGATTTCCCGAACGAAAAGACCTTGCCGCCGCCTTGCTGGACGCCGCGATAGACAAAAAACCAGAAAAATCCGATCAAGAGCAGGGTCGGGAATATCCCCGCGAAGAAATTGCGCCAGAAGGTTTGCGGCGGGCTAACTGAAAAATTCGCGACGTTCTTGCGGATCAACGGGATGATATCGGGATCATTGTAGGGAATATGGACCTGAAAATAAGAAAGAGTGGTCAGCTTGCCCTGCACCACGTTGTCTATAAGTTCGCAGGAAAGGATCTCGCCGGTCTCGGGATTGCGCGTCAGCATCCGGTAGAATTCGGAATAGCTAAGTTCTTTAAGTTCGAAATTAGGAAACACGAAAACTTGAAGGATGAGAAAGATTGCAAGCGGCACCAGGAAAAGAGCAATCAACCGCCTGCGGTCCGGTTCCCCCTGCTGGGGAGGCGATTTCCGACCGTTCTTGGGGCGTGGCGTGTTCTTTCTTGGCTTGTTATTGACGGGAGTTGTCATGGAACTTATAAATCTCTGTATGTATTTTTCAGAAAAAAGGAGCCGTAGTTTAGCATGGGGAGTTGAAGATATCAAACCTGATTATGGCCTTCACAGAAACCGATTTAGGAATCGTTTCCACCGGCTTCACCCGCGACGGGTTGAAAAGAAGCCCGTGAAACGCTACACTACCCCCATGACTGACAAGATTTTTATTCAAGGGCTGGAAATCCCATGCATCATTGGAACACTTCCACGGGAACGTAAAAAGAGGCAACGGGTTGTGATCGATCTTGAATTTCCCGCCTTTGTTCGAAAGGCGGCAAGACGGGACAACCTGAGGGATGCTTTGAATTACCAGAAGATCACCGAACGTGCTACGGAGTTTGTTTCAAAAAGCCGTTTTTATCTCCTGGAAACGCTGGCGGAACGCCTTGCCCGGACACTGCTCCGGGAATTTAAATTGAAAAACATTCTTTTGCGCGTTTCGAAATTACATGCTATTCGAAACGCAAAAAATGTGGGAGTGGAAATCCGAAGATCTTTTTAAAAAAATTAAAGCGCCATGGCTGCGTATTTGGCATATGGAGCGCTACCGCGGGCGACATCTGCGACCCCACCGACCACCCCTGTCACAGTTTGAACGGTTCCACGAATCGCTCCAGTCACAAGCCCGAACGGAAACATCACGCGGCCCGAGTCCTGAAGCATGGCTTTCGGAATGGCGAAGACGCCCCCCACGATCTTGGAAGCCCCGCGCGCGGCATAAGAGACATCTTCACCAACGCTGCTGGCATACACTGACCGGGAGGCCAGGAAAACGATTATGGCCAGTAAAAGACACGAAAGAGCTCTGAACTTTTTCATCATCGGATTCTCCCCTTTCGTTGTCGGCATTTTAGGTTTGAACTTTCGTGGATTTTGGCTATGATAGCCACCCTATGCAACATATCCTTGTGACAGGTGGTTCTGGTTTTATCGGCTCGAATATAGCTCTTGAATTTCAAACCCGACATCCTGAAACCCATATCACGGTCCTGGAGGACTTCCGTAGTTCCTGCTTCAAGAACCTCCTCGGTTTTAGGGGCGACCTGCTCGCTTATGACTGCTCTGACAGGGCCTGGATGAGCTGGGCCAAGGGCAAAAAGCTCGACATAATCTACCACATGGCCGCCATTACGGACACGACTGTTCTTGACGAACAAAAGATGATGTACGACAACGTCGAAGGCTTCCGCAATGTTCTCGATCTTGCTGTTGAGAAGAAAGCCGTCGTGGTCTACGCCTCCTCAGCCGCAACTTACGGCTCGATCGACCGGCCCATTAAGGAATCTGATGCTGGCAATCCCAACAACATTTATGGCTACTCCAAGTGGATCATGGACCAACTCGCTCCTTCTTATTACGACAAAATTAAGGTTATCGGACTGCGTTTCTTCAACGTCTTCGGCCCCCGGGAATATTACAAAGGACATGCTGCCAGCATGATCTATCAGCTCGCACTCAAAATGATGGAAGGACATCGTCCCCGCATTTTTAAATGGGGTGAACAGAAGCGCGATCATATTTATGTTAAAGATGTCGTCACAGCCACGCTTATGGCGCACAAGGCCAAGGAATCCACCGTCATGAACCTCGGCACCGGGCAGGCAACCTCCTTCAATGAGATCGTGGATGCTTTGAATGAGGCGCTGGGGACAAGCCATAAACCCGATTACTTTGACAATCCCTACAGTTTTTATCAGAACTTCACTCAAGCGGATATGAGCCATCATGAAAAAATGACGGGGTTCCGCTGCCGTTACACCACGCGCGAAGGCATCCTCGATTACGTCCGGAATTATTTTCTTAAGAAGTAGGGGGTTTGCTTGCCAAAACAAAGAAATCCGCTAGACTATCCTTGCCTGAGATTTTTTCTTAAATAGTCAGCAAGGATTGCCCCAATTTCAGATTCTCTGAAATTGAAAAGAATTGGGACCCAAGCTATGAAACGCGAACAGTTTATTTCGTTTTTTTTTATCGCTATTTTGGCTTTTATTGTTTACGAGGTTTTTAATATTTTCGCGCCGTTCTTTACGGCTATTTTCTGGGCGTCCATTCTCACGTTCGCATTTTACCCGTTTTATACAAAACTGCGGAAAACATTCCCAAAACGGAATAATTCCGTCGCACTTCTGATGACGATCATGGTATTTCTCGTCGTCGTCCCGCCGCTTATCATGGTCCTCATCAACATGACCAAACAGATCATCGAATTTTCCCAATGGGCCTATAGTTATGTCCGTGATGGGAAGCTGGAGCAACTGGTCGAGCAAGTCCGGGGACTTCCCTGGTTCCAGAATGTTCAGGCCCACGTCTTCGCGTCCCAAACCGTAAAAGGCAGTCTGTCTTCCTGGTTCCTCGGAGCTACGAAAACGCTCGGGAACCTCGCCGCGACCCAGGCGGGGGCTTTCACCAGGAACATTTTCTTCGTCCTTTTAAATGTTTTCTTCATGTCTTTCCTCACCTTTATCTTTTTCAAACATGGAGAAAGGATTTATAATTTCATTTACGAGATTGCGCCATTCGAAAAAGAGACCAAGAAGGCTCTTTTTAAGCAGATCCATGAGACCTTTGTCGCGGTCATCCGGGGGCAGCTCTTGACCAGTGTCACGCAGGCGGCCGTGGCTGGAATTATGTTCACGGTTTTGGGGGTTCCGATCCCGCTTTTTTTCACATTCCTGATCTTCCTGACCTCGCTCATCCCGATCCTCGGTGCGGCAAGCGTATGGTTCCCGATCGCCGTCTATCTTTTAATAATGCAACTGTACGGAAAAGCTATCATTCTTTTTGTGGTGGGTTTTTTGGGGATCAGCTTGCTTGATAACATCATGAAGCCGGCAATCATCGGAGAAAGGACCAGGCTTCCCTATTTTCTTCTTTTCTTTGGGATCATGGGCGGGATGAAACTTTACGGCCTGATGGGGATCTTCCTGGCGCCGGTGGTGCTCTCGCTCTTTTTTGCGCTGATCAAGATCTACCGAGAAAAATACGTCTGACGTTTCGGAAAGCTCTTCTCAGGAGAAGTTTTCCCAACTTGTCTGGCAAACAAAGTAAATCGAAGAACCAAGCCTCTCCTAATCTCCGAGGATCTTTGTGTCCTGACCGATCCGGATACCTTTCATCAAAGTCTGAAGGTCCTCCGGCGATGAGCTCGCGGTGATCGCAGTTTCCTGGCTGATCAGCCCGGCCTTCCAAAGTTCCAGGATCGACTGATCCATTGTTTGCATCCCCTCATCATGGGCATTGCGGATGGCCTGCGGAATTTTGTCGATCTTTTTGTCGAGGATCAGCTGTCTGATCGTATAATTGCCTAAAAGCACCTCGGCGGCGGGCACGAGCGTTTTTCCGTCCTTGGCCACTAAAAGTTTTTGGACCAGGATGCAGGACATATTTGTCACAAAATAATGCAAGGCCGCTTCCCGCTCTGAGGGCGGGAAAAAACCCAATACGCGGTCAAAGACCTGACCCGCGGATCGAGCGTGAACGGTGGAGATCACAAGCCTCCCCACCTCTGCCGCGGAAAGCGCAAAATTGAAAGATTCCGCATCACGCATCTCGCCGATCACGATCACGTCGGGAGACTGACGCGCCATGTGTTTCAGGGCTGAACTAAAATTTTCCGCATCCTGCCCAATCTCGCGCTGCTGGATGAGACACTGCCCGTCCTCATGCAGATATTCTACCGGATCCTCGATGGTGAGAATGTGTTTTTGGACACTCTCGTTCATTGTCCGGAGCATGGCGGCCACCGTGGTGGTTTTCCCGGAAGAGACCGTTCCCCCGATAAGAATGATGCCGGATTTTTCGAGTGCAACCCTTTTCAGGACCGGAGGCAACCGAAGCTCCTCGAAACTCGGAATGCCCTTCCAGAGCGAACGGAACACCAGGGAAATATCCCCCTGCTGAAAGAAAGCGTTGGCCCGAAAGCGATAGTCTTTCTCGTGGAAGGAGAATCCAAAATCCACGCTCCTGTCTTTTCGAAGTATTTCCTTCTGCCGGGGGTCCAGAAGTTCACCGGCAAGCTCACGGATCTCCTCTCCGGAAAGCGCCTTCAAAGGCAGCAACACCACCCGTCCGCCAAGACGCATACGGGGAGACGTACCAGCTTTAAAAAAAACGTCCTGGCCCCCTTGTTCAATGACCTTTTCAAAACAGGATGTCAGGTAAGCGCTCGTGTCCATGGGACTCCTTTCATACAGTACACCACTTATAAAGCAACGGCACATTTTAACAGCCTGGCAGGAGCATCGCAACAGACCTCTCGTCCTCTTAAAGAAAAAATAGATTTCCTTTTCATGGCGTGTTTGGCTATCATAAAGGCGTTTCCACTTGAGAGGATGCTCATTATGAGGATCACGGAAAAAACTCCGGTTGAGGAGATCTACCAAAAGGCCCGGCAGCTCTATAAACTCCGCGTCTTCACCATCCTTTTTCTCATCCCTCTTTCCATTCTGACCTGCAAGTGGGGAAATTTCACGGTCGAAAACCTTGGGCCGCTTTGTCTTGTGACTATGATCGAGATTTTCGTAAACCGCCCCTTCAGGGCTTTTTTCCGCAATACTCGTTCGGGAGCCAAAGCTTTGATCAATTCGATCGTGATCGATTTTTTGGCAGAAACCGCCGTCCTGTATCTTTTGGGGAACGTGGACTTTTTTATCTATGCCACCTGCCTCTTCATTTCGATCGTCTACTGCGCACTCAATCTGCCGACCTTCCTGACCCTGCAAATGACCACGCTTGCTTCGGTTCTTTATGCAGGATTAATCATTCTCGGGCATTTAAACATTATCTCTCAAACAATTTCGTTCGGCCCCGGCTTAAGCATGATCCAAGAAACTAAAATTGTTATACGTCATATCGCTTTCTTCTACCTGATCGCGATTTCCGTCAGGTCCCTGGCCTCGGTCCTGGCCAAAAAGGAGGAACGCCTCGAACAATTGCTCTGGGAACTCCGGGAAACGAGTGAAACGGTCAAATATGCTTATCACATACAAACTGATTATTTCGCTCGTATGAGCCATGAGATCCGCGCACCGCTGAACTCGATCCTTAGCTTTTCCCAGCTTTTACTCGAAAGTCCGGCCGAACCACCCACGGGAAAACAAAGGGATTTTCTTTCCCGTATCGAACGTGCCGGTAAACATCTTCGCGAGATCATCAACGATGTACTCGATCTTTCAAAGATCGAATCCAAAAAGATGCATCTGGTGCTCCATGAGACCGATCTCGTGAAGGTTATCCACACGGCACTCGATCTCTTTTATGAAGAGGCCTTCGCCAAACATCTGCTCCTGGAATTCACGGAAAAACCGGCTAATCTCCGGATCACAGCGGACGAACTCAAAGTCCGGCAAGTGCTCTATAATCTTCTCTCGAACTCTCTCAAATTCACCCAGCAAGGTTTTATCCATATTGCTTTAGCAAAAGAGGCCGACGGCGGAGCGAGGATTACGGTTGAAGATTCAGGCCCCGGTATTGCTTTGGAAGATCAGGAGGTGATCTTCCAGCCTTATGAGCAGGCGGGACGCACAGCTGAGAAAAGCATTAAAGGAACGGGGTTGGGACTCGCCATCAGTAAACAATTCGTGGAGATGCACGGCGGGAAAATCTGGGTCGAGAGCCAACCCGGCAAAGGTGCTAAGTTCATCCTTACGCTTCCCCCTGCCCCTTCGGTGTCAAAACTTGAGGAAAATGTTTTGATGACGAACCTTGACGCGACCGTTTAGCCCCTTTTCAACCATTGACAATAATCCAAGCTTCTTTCCGTTTTCCAGTTCAAAGGAAAATCACGGCATTGCGCGGGTCTTGCCGCATAGACCGCACAACCGTCCGGCCCGAGAAAAAGGCATGTCTCATCCGGATGTTTTTTAAGTGCAAGATGTTGTCGCCCCATGAGAAGACAGTGCGTTTCCGTGAAGTGGTAAATGTCCATCCCCAAATGCACGGCAAGGCGTTCGGCATCCTCCTCCTTAAGATAGACAAAACCCGGCTGTTTGCAGCAGGCGTCACAGTGTTGACATTGGAAGCGGGTCATAAGAAAAACGAACGGTGGCTGGAGAAAGCTTAACGCTTTCCGTCATCTGCCGTCTTCCTTGCGGGATTATTTCCCGAGCTGCTGCTCAACGAAATCACCGATCACGGGCAGCTTGTAGCGTTCTCCTTTATAAGCCTTCACCATCAGGACGATCCAGAGAACCACTCCCAAGGGCCAGAGGACCAGCCCTACCAGGATCCCCAGAACCGGAATAAATCCGATTACTGCGGAGATGATAAAAAGTGCGAGGAATGTTACCAGCGATTGGAGCGCGTGGAAACGCACGAATGTGTTCTTCTGTTCGAGAAGCAGAAAAATGAGCCCCGTCACCCAGCCAAGCACGTAGCAAAAAAGCCCTTCCAGATTTTCCGTTACGCCCAAAACCGTATTTTTATTTTCATCTGCCATCTTGGACCCCCTGTCTTTTAGAAATGCATAGAAAGATATTGTACAGCATTTTCCGGAAAAAAAGATACCGCTCTTTCATCCACAAGATTAGAATAACATCGTTCCACGGACCACGTGCAACGCACCACGTGGACCGTGGCCCTTGGTCCATGGTGCAAAATTTTCTTTGTTCACAAAAAAGAGGGCTTTTATGACATCCCTATTTACCCGCATCATTCAAGGTGAGATTCCCGCCCACAAGATCCTCGAAAACGAAAAATATCTCGCGTTCCTCGATATCCGTCCCGTGAATCCCGGTCACACACTCGTCATTCCAAAACAGGAGATCGATTATATCTTTGACATCGAAGATGAACTTTTGAAGGGGCTGATTGTCTTTGCCAAGAAAGTTGCCAAAGCCCTCCGGAAGACTATCCCATGTAAAAAGATCGGCGTTATGGTCGCAGGACTGGAGGTCCCTCACGCTCATATTCACCTGATCCCGATCATTGAGAGTCTCACGGAGCTCAACTTCGCGCGAGCCAAGAGCATGGAAGAGGGAAAACTTGCCGCGATCGCTGCAGAGATCCGTCTAAATTTGAAATAGATTCAGACAGTCTTCAGAAAGGCTAAAAAGAGTTCTTTGTGGGTGTTTGTGACCGGAAATTTCGGGAATTCACGGACGATTTTTGCAGGAGGACGGAACAGGATTCCACGATTGGCCGTTTGGAGCATGGCAATATCATTATAGGAATCTCCCGCAGCAACCACTTCGAATCCGAGGTTTTGAATCCCCCGCACAGCTTCTTTCTTGCCATTCTTTTGGCGCAAATGGTAACTCGCGATAAAACCTCTTTTGTCCGTTGTAAGCCAATTGCAAAAAAGGGTGGGGTATCCGAGCTTTTTCATCACCGGCCCGGCAAACTCGTAATAAGTGTCGGAAAGAATGATGACCTGATATTTCCTCTGGAGTTTTCTCAGGAATTCCTTGGCGCCTGGAAGCGGATTCATGCGTCTGATCACAGCTTGAATATCGCGAAGCTTGATCTTTTCTTCCTTTAGGATCGTAAGCCGGTAACGCATCAACTTATCATAATCGGGTTCGTCACGCGTGGTAATCTCGAGTGCTTTTATCCCGGTCTTCTTTGCCACATTGATCCATATCTCCGGGATCAACACACCCTCCAGATCAAGACAGCAGATCATGTTCTTTTCCTTTCGATCATTTTGAGAGTGGGATTATATCCAAACACGGGATCTTTGAAAAACAATCTTTTGCCGCAAAAAACACTACGCAAAATGGTTCACCGGACCCATGCCCTTGCCGAGGCCCGGATTTGTACCAATGGCACGGGTAATGAACTTTTTAGCGCTCGTGATCGCAAAAAAAAGATCCTTCCCTTTGGCAAGTTCGGCGGTAATAGCAGCAGAATAGGTACAGCCGGTCCCATGCGTATGTCGTGTTCTGATCCGCGGGGCTTTGAATACTTGAATTTGTCCCCGCCGGAACAAAAGATCCACAGCTTCCCCTTGAAGGTGACCTCCTTTGACAAGGACTGCTTGAGGGCCGAACCCGGCGATGATTCGCGCAGCTTTTTCCATGGATTCCAGACTACGAACTTTGATCCCGCTCAAAACTTCAGCCTCACAAAGGTTAGGCGTAACCAAGACAGCGTAAGGCATCAGCTCTTTTATAAAAACACGAATGGCGTTTCGTTTGAGAAGTGGCGCGCCGTGTTTGCTAACCATGACCGGATCCACCACGAGAGGAAAACGGAATTTCCGGGCACATCCCGCAACCGCCCGGAGAACCTTTTCATCCCCCAGCGCACCTGTTTTGGCTGCTTGGGGTGGCATGTCCGCAAGCACGGACTCGAGTTGACGAATTACTTGAACGGGTTTCATTACATAGACGGTCTGAACGCCACGTGTATTCTGAGCCGTGAGAAGCGTGATCACCGCCATTCCATAAACCTTGTGCTGATGGAAAGTCTTGAGATCGGCCTGAATACCGGCCCCGCCTGACGGATCAGAACCGGCGATGGAAAGGGCTGTCGGGATCACTGGAGGACTTGTTTGAAAAACTTGACGAACTTCTCGGGGGTCGCGGCGGCGTAAAGTTGTACGGCACCGGCAGGCTGAGGCGGGTGAAGAAAGAAAGACGGGAATCCCCGGATTCCGTATTGGAACGCGATAGCATTCGCGCGACTTCCTGATTCCGGATCGATATTGACCTTGATCATGCCCCTCATCATATCCTGAACAAGGGGTGACGCCAGCACCTCTTTTTCAAATTTACGGCAATAAGGGCACCATCCGACGCTCAAATAAACGACCATGGGTTTATTGGTTCGCTTGTATTCCTCAATTGCCTGATCATACCCGGAAGCACCCTGATACCAACCGTCGGACCATTGGCTTATGGCCAGTACCTCGTCGGGCGTCGAAAGGGATGATGGCAGATCAGATGCCTGAGAATCTTCGGCATAACACCACGGTCCCATGAGCAAAAAAAATAACAAAAAAAGCGAAATTGTCCATTTGGAATTCACAAACCCTCCCGAAATATTTTTCATATTCTAACATGGCGTTCTTCGGAAGATGCGTTTCTTTTCTAGATCCTCTGGCCCAGGGCAACCCCCTCACATCGTCGCACCTGGCCTCATAAGTTGTCCTAAAAACGAAGCCACAAACATCATGGTTATGATTGCTAAAAATGCGATTAGAATGACGGCGATGGTCCAGGCGATTTTAGCAGGAGTTGAGAATTTTCGGCTTTGCCATAAAAGAGGGACCGCGAATGGACCTACCATAAATAACATAACGATCACGTAAGGAATAGTATCTGCTGTAAAAGTCCTGGGGCGGCCCGAAGCAGTCTGAAAAGCGTCCAAAGCCGCAGGGATCACCACCGCCAAATAGATCCCCCCCATTAAAAAACAACCGATCGCCGTATGGCTGACGATCAGGCTCGCCACCACCCCGGCACCCATGCATAAAAGCACCCATCCTTTAGCGCGCTCTCCGAGGTAAAACTGCCCGAGACCTGGCACAACGATGGAGTAGAAAAAAGCAAGACGGGGATTTTTCATGAAGAGGCTTGATTATCGGCGGGTATTATTTTCTTTTCAAGAAATTTGCCGCTTCTTTCAATGTGGAACTTCTGCACTTCTCCATCCTTTTGAGCCAAAATCGCCCGGTAATAATTCTCCCAGTTATCGAGCAAAATATCGTTTTGTTTGAGCAAAATATCCCCGGGTAAAAATCCTCCCTTCTCCGCCGGAGAACCGGCGCGCACGTCCGTAATCGTAAATCGCAGGGTTTTCGGATCACGCTCCACACGAAATCCCAGACGCGGCGTATCAGAATTCAAAAAGAAAATACTGATCGGTAGTTCCAGCTCTCCTTTTTCACGAAGGATCGTAAATTTTTTGAGGGATTCACCCTGGATATTCAAAAGGAACCCGAAAAGATTCCCGGGCGTCACATCCTGGCCTGAAATCTTCAAAAGCACATCCCCATTGCGAAGCCCCTGTTCATAAGCGAGCGTTGTGGCGTCAGCTCCTGCAATGTAATAATGCGCCGTCTTGTCATCATAGTGAAGATCACAACCCAGAATCACACTTTTGATGGCCGGGAACTTCGCCTCCACAAGTCGCTCATGGATATTCTTACCCAGAAGTCCTTCGAATCTCCCGCGGGACCCGTCACTTCTCCGGAATCCTTTGGAGGAAAGACCCGTCTTTCTTTTGAAATAAGCCTTGATCCCCACGATCGTCATGGTCGGATCTTTTTCCACAACACCGACCTCGAGAGCGCAAAACCCGCTCGAGGACAAGGTCGGGGCTTTGGCCCATTGTTTGTATTCTTTTTTATATAAAGGAAATGTCGCGGATTGGATATAGCCCCTAGCTTTGTCGGTCGTGGCAAGGGGAATTTTTTCGGCTTTTAGAGTCGCGAGCGTGGCATTCCAGACCTCTTCGAAATTCCCGGGAAGCGGGAATGAACGGCCTTCAGACTTGGAGGAAGACAAGGAAAATCCGGAAAAAAGAAAGAATAAAAAAAGCAGGCCGCAGAGTTCCCACGGCCTGCTTTTTTTAAAGGAAAGAACGGCTTCCAAAGGAATTAACGCTCGAGCTTATCGCCCTTCACTGCCACTTCAGGGCCCACCGGAGCCTTCAGGTAAGCATCCGAAGCGCTCCAGATGTGGTTGAACATCAGGATCCCGATGCCCACCCAGATCACCGGATAACCCACGAGGGTTGCGAGCAAGATTATGGTCACAATGCCGCCGATCTCAAGTACGACCATGGCGCCGGTCTTGATCTTGCCGCTCTTGGTGTCCATTTCGTGGTTCAGGTATTGCCCCCAGCCCGGCAGCACCAAGGATGCCGCGCCGCGGGTCAGACTCTTGTCCGAGTTATCCTCTGCGGCATACGCTACACCGCTCACGGCCATGAACATGGCCACAATCACCGTCAAACTGATAATCTTCTTAAACATAATCCCTCCCTGTTGTTAATTTTTATGACGCTCTTGATTATCGACCATTTCCAAAGAATTTTAATTATAAGTATGCTCCGAGTCAATAGACACCCGTGAGTTTCTGAAAACTGAAGTCCCGCGAATTTATTTGCCCGGTGTAAGTCCGAACGTAAAACCGGCCTTCACCTTGACGATAAGTTCGGGAAGAACTTCCTGGTAATCACGAACCATACCAAAATCCGCATGGCGAAAGATTGCGGCTTGCGGGTCTTGGTTGATGGCAAAGATCTTGCCGGATTCTTTCATTCCCGCGAGATGCTGAATGGCACCCGAAATCGCGACAGCGATATAGATTTTCGGACGAACGGTCTTCCCGGTTTGTCCGACCTGACGTGCGTAGGGCGCATAACCGTTATCCACTGCGTGACGGCTTGCACCCCAATCTGCGTTGACACCTTGGTCTTGCAGGGCCTTTGCGAGATCCTTGATAAGTTTGAAATCGTCGTGCTCGCCAGCCGGCCGGCCTCCGGAAATGATGATATCCGCTACAAAAAGGTTGTCGCCGCCTCCCGCTTCGCGCTTGACTTCAAGCACCTCAACCGCAAAATCGCTGTCCCTAAAAATGGGCGTAAATTCGCGAACGGTCCCCCTCCGGCTTGGATCTTTTGGCAATATTTTAAAAGTTCCGGCACGAGCGGTCGCCATTTGCGGACACCAGAACCCGATGATTGTCGCAAGCTTACTTTCGCCGTAAGTCGGGCGGATGGATTGGAGGACAGGGTAAAAAACTGTTTTCTTCATGCGGTGGACATACTCGCCCACCTCAAGACTCGTGCAGTCCGCAGTCACACCAGCTTTAACCCGGCTCGCAAGACGCGGCGCAAGTTCACGCCCCGAAGTCGTCGCGCCAAAAAGCGCGATCTCCGGCCGTTTGTGCTCAATCCACTGTGCAATTACCGCCGCAACCGGGAGGATCCTGTATTCTTTAAGTCGCGGATCGTCGACCACAACGACCTCGTCGGCACCATATGCTATGATTTCAGACGCCACGGACTTGATATTGTTCCCAGTCACAACCGCGGTCACTTGGGTCCCGAGCTGATCCGCCAGTTTCCGGGCAGGATTCAGTATTTCAAGAGACGACCGCGCCGGTGTTTGCCCGTGCATTTCGATCCAGGTGAGAATACCTCTCGCGCCCTTGCGGAAATCCACCCTCGGGAAATTCACATCTGCTTTTGCTTTTTCCCCGGCAGCATCTTTTTCATTTTCGGTCTCCGCGTGTTGTCCATGGCCTCCGCTGATCTGGTCCTTGATTTTTTCGATCTCGGACACAAGCGCTGCCGCAAGATCTTCGGGCTCATGACCGGAAATCATATTAACAGGAGGTCTGTCTTTTAGGATATCTACGACCTTCGACACAAGTGTCGGCGACCCGCTAAGTCCTACCACGCTGGCATCGGCTCCGGTCTGATCAAGCGTCCAGATCTCGGTCTTGGTACTCTTCGCACGAATGGCTCCTTTGAGGGACGGCCGTCGTGCAGGGATCGCGGTCGGGGCGATAGAAATAAGACATGGAATAGGAATTTTGAGGACCTGGAACCCTCCCTCGATGATACGACGAACCTTCAAATGATCTCTCCCGAACTCTACCTTTTCCACAAAAGTCGCCTGAGGAATACCGAGATTCTCGGCCGTCTGCGACGGCACATGCGCCGTATCTCCATCTGTGGTTTGGCGTCCAGAAAAAATAATGAACGGTTCTTTGCTGTCCTTAGTGCATCCGAGTTTTTTGAGAAGCATAGAAAGCGCGTATCCCGTTGCGAAGGTATCGGAACCACCCAGTTTCCGGTCAGAAAGAAGAACCGCGCGGTCGTATCCCATGGCTAGGGCTTTTTTAAGCGACTGTTCAAAACTCGTCGGGCCCATTGAAACTACGATCAATTCCGCGTCGGGAACATGCTTTTTAATCTGAAGCCCCTGCTCGAGACCGAACGTACAATCCGCATTGATCGAGGATTTCGCCTTGGTGCGGTCCATAAGTCCGTCGGCGCCCATACGCATCTCAGTCGGGAGCGGCACTTGTTTCATGAGTGTGATGATTTTTAAACACATTTCTGATTCTATCCTTCTGTTTTTTAGCTATACAAGATCTTGATTAGTTCACTGTGTAAGATATCAAATGACGGACGACGGACGGCAAAAACCAGTTTTGCGTCATCTGCCCTTTCGTCATTCTCCATCCCGTTTTACATATTTTCGTATTCAGGACCATCGCCACCGTACGGCACGGCCCATTCAATGTTCCCAAACGGATCCTTGATATCGCAGGTCTTGCAATGCACGCAATTGGCCGGATGAAGATGCAAATCTTTTTTCCCGGTTTTAGGATCTGTTACGATCTCATAAACTTCGGCCGGACAAAAATGCTGGCACGGGCCACCGTATTGGGGAATACAGATATCCCGGCAAAGATTGATGTCGAGCACATGACAATGGCAAGGTTGTTCCTCGTCGTGCTTGGATCCCGAGTAAAAAACGTCCGTCACTTTATCAAATGTGAGTTTTTTATCAAAGTTGAGTTCTTTCTCGTATTTCTTGGAAAACGGATTTTTCACATCCGCAAGTTTCTTATAACAAGCTGCATCCTCATGCGTCTTCATCTTTCCCGACGGCGTTATGCCGCGGCCGCCGGTCAGGATCTGGGTCGCAAAATGAAACGCTCCCAGGATCATACCGTATCCGAACCCGGCGCGGAAATTACGGGTACGGGAAAGTGTTTTATGCGTTATGCTTTTCTTAAAAAGTTCTTCGTAAAACTGAAGCTGCTTTTTCGAAAAATCGTTCTTTTTCAGTGCCTCGAACGCAGCTTTTGCGGCCAGCATCCCGGATTCGATCGCAAGGTGCACGCCTTTGAGACTGGGCATGCTGAGAAATCCTGCTGAATCCCCGACGATCATGACCCCGTCATGATAAAACCTGGGGAGTGAATAAAGTCCCCCCTCCGGGATCGTCTTGGCGCCATACCGCAGGGGTTTTCCCTTTTCGAGGATTTTTGCGATAAAAGGATGCTTTTTATAAAGCTGAAGCCCCGCGTGGGAGTCAAACGTGGGATCCGTATAATCCAGCCCCGCTGCGATCCCTACTACGACCTGGCGGCCATTTAAGCCATAAACAAAACCTCCGCCGAAATGATTAAACTCAAAAGGATAGCCCAGGGTATGCATGATCCTGCCGGCCTCAAAAGTCCCTTCCGGAACTTCCCAGAGTTCTTTCACGCCCGTGGAATAAACCTGAGGATTACTCTGTTCATTTAATTTTAATTTACGGCAAAGAACCTTGGTCAAACTGCCACGGGTGCCTTCTGCCAGGATCGTGATCTTCGCGTGAATTTCGTTCCCGGCCTGAAAATTATCCATCGGATGCCCGTGCTTATCCACGCCGGTATCGATCGTCCTTGCGCCGATGACGCGGTCGTCCTCATAGAGCATCTCTGAGACACTAAATCCTGGGTAAACTTGTACACCTTTCTTTTCCGCAATCTCGGCCAACCAACGCGTTACTTTCCCTAGTGAAACCACAAAGTTCCCATGATTGCCCATGAAAGGAGGTGTGAAAGGAGCCTGCAAAGCAAGCTTCGGGGTTAAAAAATAAACGCCCTCTTTTTTAACGGGAGATTCGAAGGGAAAGTCTTTTGGATCGATGCCGGGAAGGAGCTCTTTCAGCGTGGAAGGATCGATCACGGCACCGGAAAGCGTGTGGCTCCCGATCGAGCTTCCCTTCTCAAGGACCAGGATACCGGGTTTCTTATCGGAATCAACCGTAAGGTCCGCAAGATGAATAGCGGCCGCAAGGCCCGCAACGCCGCCACCCACAATGAGAATGTCTGTTTCAATAATTTCGGATTTCGACATAGGAATATGAGATCTCTTATTAGGGAGTTCCAAAATCGAGGCGGTATTTTAGTCTCAATCCTTATCAATTTCAACAACGTTGAAATTGGGGCAGTCCCAATTCCGATCAATCGCAACAAAGCTGAGATTGGGGCTGCCCTGGCTACCATCTAGAAAAAGAAAATAAAAGTCAGGGCTGTCCTTGTCCCAACCCTTATAAGTAATGAAGGGTTGGTTGAGACTATACTAATTACCATAAAAATTATTTCAAATCAGTATGTCAACCATTTAGAAAATAAACCGCAGATAAGGATAGCACAAACTTTTTGAAGGTAGAGAGAAAAATACTTTTTCTTATAAAGAATAAACGGTTAAAAAGAGATCTTAAGACTGGTCCCGAGAATATTGAGAGATGTCCATTTTCCAACAGCGTCCTTCTTGAATTGACGCAAATAGAAGATCGTTCCATAAAACGGCCCCCACCAATGCGCCTTAAGCCCCGAGTAGAACCGGTCTTCAAACATCCCGTTCCTGTTCGTTTCCAGGAAAATCTCATTGGCGGTGTAAGGCTGTAATTCGAACCGCGTCCATTTCCAGGGGGCCGTAAGAGTAGTCAGGTTCCGGTACACCATCGCGAATTTCGACTCCTGCCGCCAACGGAATGCCAGCATGTTTCGGTTTTCCAAAAGGAATCCTTTGAACGGAAGTTGCGGCGTCATATAAATGCGCGGCTCGGATTCCCAATACCAGATCTCGTCGTTCTTTTTGGTTCGAGATGCCCGGTTCTCGAGGTACAAGGCGCCCAAGGCCAGATATTTGGATGGCTGGTAGTTCGTCGCTACATGGGTTTCAGTGTAATAAATTCCGTTATGTTCCCGGAAACGAAGCTCCTCGCCCGCCATGATTTTCCATTGGGCATTCAGTTTTTTTTCAACATCATAAGTGTTCCAAATCCCGAAATCTTCGTCCTTGGCTGGTGAAGCGTCCGCCCGGGGGTTCCCGATCCCCTGGATCACGAGAAGGACGGCCACAAAAAAGCAACCCGATAAAAAACTTTTTCGAAGATTTTTGGAATGAGAAATCATGAAGACCTTTTGTTTTTTGCTGTCGGCTCATCACAGAAAGAAAAACCAAAAAGCAGTCTGTCAGGCCTTTACGAAGCAATCCATCTTGCAACGACATAGGAAACAGCTGAAATCACCGCAGAACACGGGATCGTAATGATCCATGCCCAGATGATGTTTCCCGCAACACCCCACCGGACCGCGCTCATACGCTTCAGGGAACCTACGCCCATGATTGCGCCCGTGATGGTATGCGTGGTACTAACCGGAATGCCGAAAGCCGAGGCTATAAACAAACTTGTGGCAGCCCCTGATTCGGCGCAAAAACCATCCACAGGGCGGAGCTTCGCGACTTTTTGCCCCATCGTCTTCACGATCCTCCAGCCGCCGAACATCGTCCCGAAGGCGATGGCCGCCTGACACGAGAGCACGACCCAAAAAGGAATATGGAATTCTTTCCCAAGGAGCCCTGCGCTGAAAAGAAGGCTCGCGATAATACCCATGGTTTTTTGGGCATCATTACCGCCATGCCCCAGGCTATAAAGCGCCGCAGAGATCAACTGCCCCTTTCGAAAAAGATGGTCGACCTGGGAAGGGAAACTTTTACGGGCAAGCCAATTCACGATAACACCATAAACGACACCTAAAAAAAGCCCGACAATGGGCGAGATCAAAATGAAGGCGACTGTTTTGATGATACCGCTCCAAATCAAAGATCCCGTGCCTGCCTTCACAAGCGCCGACCCGACCAACCCGCCGATCAGGGCATGGGAGGAGCTGGTCGGCAGTCCGAAATACCAGGTAATGATGTTCCAGGCACAGGCCCCCATCAAAGCCCCGAAGATGATTTGGCTGTCAACGACAGAAATATCGATGATCCCCTTTCCGATCGTATTCGCTACATGGAGCCCGAAAAAAAGGAACGCAACAAAGTTGAAGAAAGCGGCCCAAATCACTGCATGCTGCGGAGAAAGAACGCGGGTCGAAACTACGGTCGCAATGGAGTTCGCGGAATCGTGAAACCCGTTCAGAAAATCAAATATGAGAGCCAGCAGGATAAGAAGAAGGATCCAGGTGGTCATAGATATTTTCTTTTATGCATGCTTTACAAGAATGGATTCAACCGCGTGGACGACATCCTCGCAGACATCCAGGACCGTTTCCGCGTCCTGATAGATGTCTTTCCACTTGATCACTGCAACAGGATCCTTGGCGTATTTTTCAAAAAGCTCGCCAAGCATATCGTCGCGCATCTTGTCACCGAGATTCTCGAGGTTATTCACTTCAATGCAGGCTTTCAGGATCTCTTTACTTTGTTTCATATCCCGGAGACCTTTGACGGCCTGCGAAACGCCTTTAACGGACATTTCGATCACCCGGGCGAATTCTGTGAGGTTCCTTTCCATACTCAGAATTTTATACACGCGAAGACGCTTGGTGATGGTGTAAAGCATGTCGATGATATCATCAAGCTCTTTGGCCAGATCGTGAATATCCTCGCGATCAAAGGGCGTGATAAAGGTTTTATTGAGCTGATCCATGATTTGATGCGAAACTTCATCCCCGAGATGTTCAATTTCTTTCATGATCCCGACCTCGGTTTCATCGACTTTGCAGTCGGCAATCATTTTCACAAAATGGGTAGCCGCTTGAACGGCATAACTTGCTTGTTTGTCAAAAAGATCGAAAAAGCTGGTTTCTTTAGGAAGCAGAAATCCGAACACCATGGCACACCCCTCCTTCAGTTTCAATAATTCCGTTTGGTGATTTTTGGATGGTTGATAACTTTACAATTTATCAAGGTCTGTTTAGGCCAGTCACAGTCTACCCAAGGCACTTGTTTTGTCTATCGAAAAATAGCGGGAAAACAGAGTCCTTAAACACAAAAAAGGGACAGGCACATGATTCTCGGCCGTCCTAAATGGAGATCAGTGCCAGTCCCAATTTCCATTTAATCTTTAATTGAAAAAAGGGGCAGGCAATCATTCTTTGCCTGTCCCTTTTTTGAAGAACTACCGAATTAACCTTTGGCGAGAAGTTCATTCACCTTAGCCATAACGGCGAAGGCATCGGCCACATAAAGCACATCGGTCTTGCCTTGGGCCCAGCCGCAATTGGCGTCCGTATTGATCGCACGCCGCTCATTGATGAAACGCCAGCCGACCACATGCGGTTCTTCACCGTGACAACAGGTGGAAAGACCCTTTGGATGACGCGGCGTGGAACCGGTCTGTCCGACCTGGTTCAGATGGCTCATAAAAGAGAGGACTGCTTCGCCTTCGGAGCCTTGATCGACAAGCGATTTACTGCTCCCAAGCGATGCTTTGGCGTGTTTTAAGAAATCGAGAATATGCTTTTCGGCTTCCTTGGCATGGATCTGTCCGTCCGTCTGTTTCTTGGTCCACCCCGCACCCGCGACAAGCAACACCGCGGCATCCGGACGAATGGTCTGCACATCCGCGGAAGGCGCTTCAACGCCTGTCACTTTT
>JBAZJC010000018.1:0-21030 GCA_041651495.1 Candidatus Omnitrophota bacterium
GATCGACGGTGTGAGCAGCGACAAAAATCCGGACCGGGTCCAGCCCATCCAACCCATTAGTGGGACCAAACTGCGTCAAGAATCGCCGAAGAAAGAGCCCCAAGACACATACACGCCGTCTTCAAAAAGTCCGAAAAAAGATGCCGGTATTTACACACCCGCTTCTTTAAGAGAAAAAGCTACTGCGCTGGGTCAAGAATTGCCACCTGCGCAGAGGCCCGGTGTGGGGAGTCCGGGACGTTCGGAACAAAGAGTTGCTGTCGATGTGGCCGAAGGAATGTTCCGGGTCTCCACCGTTCTGGCGATGGGCAAGGCCGAGTTGCGAAGCTTATTGGATAGATTGGTGCCGAATGCATTCGCGAATGAGACTAGAGACCAGAAGGTAGAGACTGTAGCCACCGATGTCTTAGCCAAAGCGGGTAATGCACCATTTCAAGTCTCGGTGACCTTGAATGGGAAATTTTCCTTAAACGATCCTGTTGCTCAGTCGCTGATCGAAATCTTGATCAGGAAGCCTGCCATGCTGGTTCAGATTGTCGTTCCGGGTGCGACAATTCCGGAGGTGATGAATCTTCGCCAAGAATTGACGAAAAAGGTTCTTGCCGGTAGAAGAGAGCAGGGGAGCGATGCGAAGGGTATAAATCTTGTTGTGACGGCTGAGACTGCTGAAATCCCCGGCTTTCTCAAGGCGAATCAGGAACGGGCACTGGTCTACAACATGCGTGAGAACAGCAGGACCGAACTTGAAAACCTTGCTCCTAAAGTCGGTAAGAGCGAAGCCTTGTTTGTTTTTGATGACGTGTCGCTGGGCCAGAAAGCTTACGCGTTTCTTGCGGCATTGGATAGGTTGTTTGACCAGAACAAACTCCCGCACGGCGTCCAGTCCGCCGCAGGTCTCCTTGCCGCTAACCTCCAGATTGCTTCTGCCGCCGCCCAAGAAATTGCTTCTGCTGCCTAAAGCAGGTTGTCAGAAGAAGGTTAGGACTTGAGATGAATCGAAAAAATATCTTTGGGTGCGTGAAAATGTACTACAATCAAACAGCGATCTATCCAACGCTTGGAAATCCGAACCCCTTTGAGCATGAGTAGTAATTAATTCTGCTCTAATAGAATGCCCAAATTGGATTAGGCAAATCATATACGCCCGTTGATTCTATGAAGAAAAAGAAGTTTTTACGGCCAAAGACATCTCTCAAACAAAAAATAATTCTGCTGTTATTTGGAACATTTTTGTTTCTGGTGCTTTTAGAAGCAGGATTGCGTTTGGGCGGTTTCGTCCTGTTATCGATGCAAGAATACGGGAATTCACGATCCATAAAGCAAGAAGGAGCTTATCGCATTCTTTGTTTGGGAGAGTCCACAACTCAAGGACAATACCCACAACTTCTTGAGCAAGTCTTAAACCAGCGTGATATTGGAGTGCATTTCAGCGTAATCGATAAAGGTCGAGTGGCTACAAACACTCCATCCATACTAAACCAAGTAGAATCTTACTTGGTTGAGTATCATCCTGATATGGTTGTGACAATGATGGGGATCAATGACGGGGGAATTGGATATTTTCAAGATATAAATTCCTGGCTATTTGAGCATTGCAGGCTATACAAATTTGGCTGGATTGTGTATCGGTATGTTTTAAAGAATGAGGGGGTGTCTGGATTAAATGGGTTAGACTCAGGCAAAAAATCCAAGTCGGAAGATTTTGGGATTTCTAAAAAAATGGATCTTCCAAGTGAAAGATCCATTAAAAAGGTTGCAAAATCAGATTCCAAGATTAACAAGAGGAATTCCGGATTACGAAGCTTATATCCAAATCGAAGCAAGCTTTCTGAGGCTAAGGAGTTTTTTAGGAAAGCTATGGAGTCTAATCCTAAGAACGATAATGCCTATGTTGAATTTGGGGTGGTTCTTCGCGATCAGGGTGAATTCCTTCAAGCCGAAGATGCTCTCAAGAAAGCCATCGGGCTTAATCCTAAAAATGATAATGCTAACGTTGGTTTAGGGGGGCTTTATCGAAATCAGGGCGAATTCCTCCAAGCTGAAGATGTATTTAAGGAGGCTATAAGGCTTAATCCTAAGAACGATATTGCTTTTATTGAACTGGGGAGGCTTTATCGAGAGTACGGAAAAATCCCTCAAGCCGAAGGTGCTTTCAAGGAAGCTATCAAGGTTATTCCCAAAAACGATATCGCTTTTATTGAATTGGGTCGGCTTTATCGAGATCAGGGCGAATTCTTCAAAGCCGAAGGCGCTTTCAAAGAAGCCATAAAACTTAATCCTGAAAACGATAATGCCTATGTTGAATTAGGGGTGCTTTATCGAGATCAGGGCGAATTCCTCCAAGCTGAAGATGTATTTAAGGGGGCTATAAGGCTTAATCCTGAAAACGATGATGCCTATGTTGAATTAGGGGTGCTTTATCGAGATCAAGATGAATTTCCCCAAGCCGAAAATTCATTCAAGAAAGCTACCGAGCTTAATTCCGAAAACGATAATGCCTATGTTGAATTAGGGGTGGTTTATCGAAATCAGGGCAAATTCTCCCAGGCCGAAGATGCTTTCAAGAAAGCCGTGAAGACTAATTCTAAAAACGATAATGCTTGTGTCGAATTAGGGGAGCTTTATCGAGATCAAGGCAAATTTCCCCAAGCCGAAGTTGTTTTCAAGAAAGCCATCGGGTTTAATTCCGAAAACGATAATGCCTATGTTGGATTAGGGGGGCTATATCGAGATCAAGGCGAATTTTCCAAAGCTGAAGATTCCTTCAAAAAAGCCATGAAGATTAATCCTAAAAACGATAATGCTTATGTTGGATTAGGTGGGCTATATCGAGATCAAGGCAAATTCCCCCAAGCCGAAGACGCTTTCAAAAAAGCCATCGAACTTAATTTCAAAAACAATAATGCCAACGCGGGGTTAGGGGGGCTTTATCGAGATCAAGACAAATTCTCCCAGGCCGAAGACATTTTTAAGAAAGCCATCGAAATTAATCCTAAAAGCCTTGGTGCCTACATTGAATTAGAGTGGCTTTATCGAGATCAAGGGAAATTCTTCCAAGCCGAAGATGTTTTCAAGAAAGCTGTCGAGCTTAATCCTAAAAATGATAATGCTTACTTTGAATTAGGGTGGCTCTATCGATCTCAAGGCAAATTTCCCCAAGCCAATGACTTATTTAAGAAAGTCATAGCGCTTAACCCTAAAAACAATAATGCATATGTTGAATTGGGGCGGCTTTATCGAAATCAGGGCAAACTCTCCCAGGCCGAAGATTCATTCAAAAGAGCCATAAAGACTAATCCTGAAAACGATAATATCTATGGTGAATTAGGTGTGTTTTATCAAGATCATGGTGAATTTTCTCAAGCCGAAGATGCCTTCAAAAAAGCCATCGAGCTTAATTCTGAAAACGATAATGCTTATGTTGAATTAGGAGTGGTTTATCGATACCAAGGCAAATTTTCCAAAGCTGAAGATTCCTTCAAAAGAGCCATAAAGACTAATCCTAGAAACGATAACGCCTGCGTTGAATTAGGGCGGCTTTATCGAGATCAAGGCAAATTTCCTCAAGCCGAAGATGCTTTCAAGAAAGCCATCGAGCTTAATTTCAAAAACGATAATGCTAACGTGGGATTAGGGGGGCTTTATCGAGATCAAGGCAAATTTCCTCAAGCCGAAGATTCATTCAAGAAAGTCATAGAACTTAATCCTCAAAATGGCCATATATCTGGAGTGATGTCGTTTTTGTACGAAGAAATGGGTAAGCAAAAACTGTCAAAAGAATATGCTGAAAAGGGAAATAAATTAAGGTTGGAGTTCTGTGCCCCCGTTACGGTTAATAACTTTCGTAAATTAAAAGAAATTCTAGGTATGAAAGGGATAAGATTGGTTTGCGTGCAGTATCCTGTGCGTAGTGTGGAGCCACTAAAGAAAATATTTGAGAAAAACGAAGGTATTATCTTTGTAGATAACGAGAAGATTTTTAGGGAGGCTGTAAGAAAAGAAGGTTATAAAGAGTATTTTAGGGATATGTTTGGCGGTGATTTTGGCCATTGCACGCAAAAGGGAAACAAGCTTTTGGCGCAAAATATTGCAGATGTAATCCTGAGGGAGGTATTTAATAGTTAGTAAGAAAAAGTTGGGGCTGATTTCCGGCTGAGAAAGTGACATGCGGTGAAAATTGATGAGAGATCAAGATGCAAGTGACCTCGTCTTTTAAAAATGTTCCCTGCGTGGAAAAGGAGATGCAGAGAATGTGATCCCAAAAGCGAGGAAGAAAAGAAACGATTGACCCGGGAAAGACGCAAGCTTTACAATCTCGCCTAAAGCTCAAACCACGGTCAGGGTGTACTAAATCCCGAAGCTGTGTCCCAAAGAGCTTGACGTATACAATTTTAAAAGGATAAAAATCATGGCTTCCCAAAAAGATTATTACAAAGCGCTCGGCGTTTCCGAGTCCATTTCTGCGGATGAGCTCAAAAAGGTCTACCGCAAGCTTGCCGTGAAATATCATCCAGACAAGAATCCAGGCAATGCCAAACAGTCCGAGGCGAAATTCAAGGAGATCTCTGAGGCGTATTACGTCTTGAGTGATGAAAAACGGCGCGCGCAGTATGACCAGATGCGCAAGCTCGGCGGCGGGGGTCCTGGGAATTTTGCTGGGGCACAGGGATTCAATTTCGAGGATCTTTTGCGTCAGTACTCTTCTGGCGGCCGTGCGCGCGGTGGTGGCCGCTATTCTGCGTTCTCGGACATTTTTGGTGATCTTTTTTCGGGTGCCGGTGGCGGACCCGGCGGATCATTCCGTGTTTATTCTTCCGGATCGCCCCGCCAGGGTTTTTATGAAGACGAGGATGAGTATGGGCAGGGACCGATGCAGGCTCCCCAGGAATCCGCCGATGTGGTCGTAAATTTGAAGATCTCGAAGAAAAAAGCCAAAGAGGGCGGGAGTGTGATGTTCCGGACACCAGAAGGACAGACAATCTCGGTGAAAATCCCGGCGAACACCCATGAGGGGCAAAGGCTCCGTTTGGCGCGCCAGGGAAGGGATTGTCCAACCTGTCATCACCCCGGAGACTTGATCCTCCGGATCCGGATCGGTGAGTGATGGAAGAGTTTTTCAGGAAGCATGAACCCTACCAGACCGGAAATCCAAAGCTGGACCAACTGATTCATGAGCTGATCCATCAGGCAGGGCCGGGCGCGAATGCGGATCTTGCCGAAGAGTTGATCGTGACCGCCCTGAAGGTCCACATGGACAAGTTAGATCGCGGGGACATGAAGATTTTGAATACCTCACTGAAAGAGCTCCGGCACAGCCTCAAAGTTTTTGAGCCTTATCGTGCCATTCGTAAGGTTTCAATATTCGGGTCCGCCCGGACTCCAAGAAATTCTCCGGATTATCAGATGGCTGAAAAATTCGCAAAGGCGGTCGCCCAGAAGGGATGGATGGTTATCACAGGTGCGGCTTCGGGGATCATGCAGGCGGGTAATGAAGGTGCAGGTCGCAAAAAAAGTTTTGGAGTGAATATCCAGCTTCCGTTCGAACAAGAGGCCAATCCCGTGTTGCTCCAAGACCCGAAACTCATGACCTTCAAGTATTTTTTCACACGAAAGCTCATGTTTCTCCGGGAATCCCATGCGACAGTCCTATGTCCCGGAGGGTTCGGTACCCACGATGAAGGTTTTGAAACGCTCACACTGGTTCAAACCGGAAAGACGGATCCCCGGCCGATCGTCTGTTTAGACGCGCCGGGCTCAGAATACTGGAATGATTTCTTTGATTTTCTCAAGAAGCAGCTTCTCAAGCAAAGTATGATCCACGAGGAAGATCTCAATCTGATGTATGTGACGCATGATCCTTTGGCAGCGGTTGCCTATATCACCGATTTTTATAAGATGTATCACTCCATGCGCTATATCCGGGACCTTCTTGTTTTACGTATTGAGAACCCGCTTAGTGAAGAGCAGCTGGAGCAGCTGAATCAGGAGTTCAAACATCTTCTCAAAAAGGGGAAGTTTGCCCAATCGCTAAAGCCCTTCGAAGAGGAACGCAATGTTCCATATACGTTCCACCTGACGCGGCTTTCGTTCTATTTCAAAAAGGATATTTTTGCTAATCTCGGCAAGTTGATTCGCCGGGTCAATTCGTTTGCGATGAATTGACAGTTCCGATATTTACACGCGTATACAAGTGTATAAATCACGGCGGTCAATGAAACTGACCTCGCTTACGGGCAATTAGCTCAGTTGGTTAGAGCATCTCCTTTACACGGAGAGGGTCAGAGGTTCGAATCCTCTATTGCCCAGATCTTCTGTTTCTTTTTTGTAATGACAATTTGGTCGAATTTTTACTTGAGATAGTTTGCTTCTCCTTATAGAATAACGCTCTTCATAAGGCGTAAGTTTCTGCGTCTCGTTGTTTTTATGACCCATCTATATGGGGCTGTAGCTCAATTGGTTAGAGCTCCGGACTGTCGATCCGGAGGTTGCGGGTTCGAGCCCCGTCGGCCCCGCCATTTCTTTATCGGAATGGCGCTGGAAGAAATAAAAAGTTGTAATATACGAGCGAATAAGGACTTAGAAAAAGAATAATGAATCAGTATGTCAGAAGATAAGAACTACGAGCCGCTTTACCGGCTACGTCATTCCGCATCCCACGTTCTCGCCCAAGCTGTCCTCGATCTTTATCCAGGGACAAAGCTCGCGATAGGTCCTGTGATCGACGAAGGATTTTATTATGACTTCGATTCGAAAACGGCGTTCCTGGACGAAGATCTTCCGAAGATCGAAAAGCGAATGAGTGAGATCGTGAACGAGCGTCAGGCGTTCAAACAGTGGTCTGTCACAAAAGACGAAGCCCGCAAGATCTTCAAGGACAAGCAGGAAAATTATAAGCTCGAGATCATCGAGGGCATCCCGGGCGATGCGGTTAACTTTGTGCAGAACGGGCCGTTCACGGACCTTTGTGAAGGCGGGCATGTGATGAATACCGACGAGCTCAAGGCCTTCAAACTCCTCTCCGTGGCTGGCGCCTATTGGCGCGGGAGTGAAAGAAACCCCATGCTGCAGCGCATCTATGGGACGGCTTTCCCATCTCAAAAAGAACTGGATGCCTATCTCAAACAGCAGGAAGAAGCGTTGAAACGAGATCATCGAAAGGTCGGAAAACAACTCGGACTTTTCAGCTTTCATGAGGAAGGGCCCGGTTTACCATTCTGGAAGCCCAAAGGGCTGCTCCTTAAAAATCTTTTGATCGCATTCATGCGTGAGAAGCTCGCCGCGTACGGGTATATCGAGGTCGAAACACCGACGATTCTAAGGGATAAGCTTTGGAGGACCTCAGGTCATTGGGACAATTACCGGGAGAACATGTTTTTCCTGGAACGGGATGAAGAAGTTTATGCGCTGAAGCCCATGAATTGTCCTGGTGGGATGCTGATGTACAAGGAAGAAAAACATTCGTACCGAGAGTTGCCACTTAAGGTCGCGGAATTCGGAAAGGTGCACCGCTATGAGCGTTCCGGTGTGTTGGCCGGCCTTTTCCGCGTGCGTGGGTTTACGCAGGATGATGCGCATATTTTTACGTCTCCCGAAGCGTTGCAGGCGAGCGTCGTGGAGGCCATTCACTTTACGGATGAAGTATACAAAACCTTTGATTTTGATTATCATGTGGAGCTCTCGACCCGTCCGCCCAAGTCGACCGGGACGGACGAGCAGTGGGAAATAGCGACGACGGGGCTCCGGAACGCTCTTGAAGAACTCAAGATGCCCTATAAAGTCAACGAGGGCGACGGGGCGTTTTACGGACCCAAGATCGATTTTCATTTGAAAGATGCTATCGGGCGGACGCTCCAGTGCGGGACGATACAACTGGATATGGGCATGCCGGAGCGGTTCGATTTAAACTATGTCGGGGAAGACGGTCGGGATCATCGCGTGATCATGCTGCATCGAGCGATCCTCGGAAGTCTGGAACGTTTCATTGGTATTTTAGTGGAACATTATGCGGGTGCTTTTCCGCTTTGGATCTCTCCGGTACAAGTCCGGGTGGCGACGATCGCGGAGCGGCATAATGAGTATGCCCGGAAACTGGTCGAAAGGCTCAGGAAAGAAGGTCTTCGCGTCGAATCGGATCTTCGGTCCGAGAAGATCGGTTATAAGATCCGCGAAGCGGAGATGATGAAGGTCCCCTATGTTTTTGTCGTGGGGGATAAGGAAATGGAAACGGAACAAATCGCTGTCCGTATGCGCGGACGTCAGGACTTGGGAGCCCAGGCCGTGAATGCGATGATCGAGCGGATCAAGCAAGAAATCGCTCAAAAGAAGTAATTTTAAACCCACAAGGAGGATCATTGTCACTCAGTCCACAAAAAGTTCGTGCTAATGAACGCATTCGCGCAGCGCAGATCCGGTTGATCGGGGCTGCTGGGGAACAGTTTGGTATCGTGACACCGCAGGAAGGCCTCGATCGCGCGCAGGAGGCGGGATTGGATCTGGTCGAAGTCGCGGGAACGACCGTGCCGCCGGTTTGCCGTATTATGGATCTCGGGAAATATCTTTACACACTCGGCAAGAAGGAAAAAGAATCCCGCAAGAAGCAAAAGACGATCGATATCAAAGAAGTCAAGATGACCACGAAGATCGACGAGAACGACTATCAGACCAAGCTTCGTAACGCGCGTCGGTTCATTGAGCGTGGAGACAAGGTCAAGCTGGTGGTGTTCTTCCGGGGTCGCGAGATCGTGTATGTGGACAAGGGACGTAAACTTGTGGCTCGTTTTGTTCAGGACCTCGCGGATATCGCGATGGTTGAGCGTAATGACGGGTTGGAAGGAAAGGCGATCATGCTCTATTTGACCAAGACCGCGCCCGTGAAGAAAAAAGAAGTGGTGCCCGCTTCATCAACAGTTCCGGTGAGTCCCAGCGCTTCGCCGGCGAAGACAGAATAACAGGATAAAGGAAACGTTATGCCAAAGTTAAAAACGAAGAAAGCCATGCAAAAGCGTTATCGCATCACCAAGAACGGGAAAGTCATGGCCAGCAAAACCAAGCGCCGGCATATGATGACCGATCGCAGTCCGAAATCAAAACGGCAGTCCCGGAAAATGCTGAAGGTCGAGAAATTGCATGTCAATGCGATTAAGCTTTGCATGCCATACCACCGTTGATTTTTTTTGGAAAACAACCTGATCTAATAAAAAAGGGAGTGTTTTATGCCAAGGTCTACCAACGCAGTTGCTTCAAAAAAA
Source organism: Candidatus Omnitrophota bacterium (assembly GCA_041651495.1). GTDB lineage: Bacteria > Omnitrophota > Omnitrophia > Omnitrophales > Aquincolibacteriaceae > Aquincolibacterium. The sequence continues at coordinate 9,249 of JBAZJC010000018.1, forward strand.
CGGAAGAAAAAGATCTTCAAACGCGCCAAAGGTTTTGTGGGCGGGCGCGGAAAGTTGCTCAGAACCGCGAAAGAGACCGTCGCTCGCGCGATGGCTTTCGCTACCCGCGATCGCAAACAGCGCAAGCGCCATTTTCGCGCGCTTTGGACCGCCCGCATCAACGCGGCGTGCCGTGCCAGTGGGATGTCGTATTCCAGGTTCATTGACGCTCTTAATAAGTCGAAGATCCGCTTGAACCGGAAATCGCTCGCGGAGATCGCTGCACGGGATGAGAAGACCTTCCAAGAGATCGTTAAGCTCGTCAAGACCGTCAAGAACTCCTAAGAAAACCATTCTGGTGAATACCCGGCGTTGGCCGTTGCGGTCATCGACGGGTGTTGTACTGGTATAGGACGTTTCTATGAAAGACCAGATCAGCCGCATTGAAAAGGAAGCTCGCGAAGATTTTTCCCGTGTCAATTCTATGGAAAAGGTCGAGCTCTTCCGTGTGGCTTATCTCGGTAAGAAAGGTAAGCTGACGGACCTTTTCAAGCAGCTTGGCGCCATTGCTCCGAAAGAGAAAAAAACTGTGGGTGCCGAGTTGAACCGCGTCAAGCAGTGGCTAGAGTCCTCAATCGAAGAATTCCGTCAAAAGATCCCTAAAGCAGGAGTCCCTGCGGAAATGTTCGACGAAACACTTCCCGGTATCCGGCCCCCGCACGGCAGTATCCATCTTCTCCAGCAAACAATCCAAGAGATTTCGGGGATCTTCGGCCGCATGGGTTTTGAGACCGTGGAGGGACCAGAAATCGAGACCGAATTTCATAATTTCACAGCCCTCAATATCCCGCTCGACCATCCGTCACGTGACGCTTTTGACACCTTTTACACGACGCACGGGCAGTTGCTACGTTCGCAAACATCAACGGTTCAGATTCGTGTGATGAAAAAACGCAAACCACCACTTAAGATCATTGCCCCTGGCCGTGTGTATCGTCCCGATACCGTGGATGCGAGTCATTCGTTCATGTTTCATCAAATCGAAGGTTTGATGGTAGACGATCGAGTGACTTTTAGCGATCTGAAAGGAGTGCTGCACCTTTTCCTGCGTGAACTGTTCGGCTCTCAGACCAAGATCCGTTTCCGGCCGCATTTTTTTCCGTTCACCGAACCGAGCGTCGAGATCGATATTCAGTGGGGCAAGGGATGGCTTGAGATTTTGGGCGCCGGCAGTGTGGATCCGAATGTCTTTGATGAAGTGGGGTATGACAAGAATGTTGTGAAGGGTTTTGCGTTCGGACTTGGTGTGGAGCGCATCGCGATGCTCCGCCATGGTATCAACGACATCCGTCATTTTTACGAGAACGATTTGCGTTTCCTGATGCAGTTTTCATAACCGTTTACTTGTTCAGGACCCGGTTTTGCACAAGGTGAAAAAAAGAGTTAAGGCTTTGGAATGAAGATTTCAACCAACTGGTTAAAGGATTTTGTGGAGCTTGCGCCACCTGTGGCGCGGATTGCTGAACGTCTGACGCTGGCAGGTCTTGAGGTTAAAAAATCTGAAACTCTCAAGACTCCGACGGATACGATTTTCGAGATCGAAATCACGTCCAACCGTCCGGATTGGCTTTCCCATTGGGGAGTGGCGCGAGAGATCGCGGCGGTCGAAAATATTTCACTGAAAAATCCCGTGGTCGACCGGGAAGAGGGGCGGACGCCGCCTTCGGGTTGGAAGATCCAGATCAAGGATGCAGGAGGTTGTCCGTATTACACGGGCGTTCTGATCGAAGGAATTACGGAGACCCAAACGCCTGACTTTATTGCGGATCGTCTCCTGGCCTGTGGGATTCGTAGCATCAATCTCATCGTCGATATCACAAATTATGTGCTCTTGGAAGTCGGCCAGCCGCTCCATGCTTTTGACGCAGACCTGATCCGGGGGAAAGAGGTTGTGGTCCGCAAGCCCAAGCAGGGAGAGAAATTCATGCTTATTAACGGCGCCGAGATTGAACTCAAATCCGATGATCTTCTGATTGCAGATAGTGATCGCGCCGTCGCCCTGGCTGGTGTGATGGGCGGAAAAGATTCCGAGATCAATGAAAAAACGCGCAATGTCTTTCTTGAATCCGCGTTCTTCAATCCTAGCCGCGTTCGAAAAACCTCTCGCATGCACCGGATCTTGTCGGATTCCTCATACCGCTTCGAACGTCGCGTGGATCCGGAAGGTGTGGATGTAGGCCGGAGCAGGGCACTTGCGTTGATCCAGAAATATGCTAAGCCGCGCCATATTAGCGCAGTAATTAAGGCCGGCGAGAAGCCGCAACTAGATGTGAAAACGATCCATTTGAGGGCAGATGAAGTGTCGCCGGTCTTGGGGATGGAGATCAAGCCAAGCCAGATCGCGCTCATTTTGGGACGTTTGGGGCTTCATGTGAAGCAACACGCGCTCGGAAGTTGGACCGTCGGGATCCCGTCGTTCCGCCCGGATCTTGTGCGTTCCATTGATCTCATCGAGGAGATCGCGAGGATTTATGGTTATGAAAATATTCCCGAGACTTTGCCGGCGCGGGAGCCGCTCACCGTTGGAGAATCACCGGGTCTCGTTCTTGAGCGTAAAGTCCGGAATTTTTTGAGCGGGGCCGGGCTCTGCGAGACTGTTACGTTCAGCCTTGTTTCCGAGGATGGACTTGATCGTGCGGAAGATCTTAAACATGCCGTCCAGATTGTGAACCCGCTTCAGCACGGTCTGCACTGGATGCGGCCGACCATGGTCACGAGCCTTTTGAACGTAATCCAGAAGAACGTGAACGCGGGCGCGGACTCCATTCCGGTGTTCGAAATCGCGAATATTTATTCCGTGATGGATGTTCGGAATCATCCGGCAGAAGAGCGTATCTGCGCAATCGCGCTCACTGGAAAAAAGGCGGCCCAGACTTGGATGGATGCGGCGCGTGCAGTGACGTTCCATGATCTCAAGGGTTATGTCGAGGCGATCCTGAAAAATGCAGGATGTGCGGACCTTTGTGTTGCGAAGGTTCAAAAAAGCTATTTTGCGGAAGGGACGGCCGAAGAACTCCGGACGTGGCAGACGCCGCTTGCTTTCTTGGGGCAGGTTTCCGTGGAACTTCTTAAAAAATGGGATCTGAAAGAACCGGTTTATTATGCCGAGATCTCGCTTGAGAAGCTTCTCGAACAATCCCAGAAGATTCGCGTGTTTAAGGAATGGCCGAAATATCCCGCGATCGAACGCGATCTGTCACTTGTGGTCAAGGAGTTCGTAAAGGGCGGGGCCCTAATCTCCGAGATTCACGGTATGGGGCAGGGGCTTATCCGGGAAGTGGAGCTCTTCGATCTTTTTCGAGGTGGACGCGTCCCCGAGGGTTATAAAAATCTCGCGTTTCGTATTATCTATCAGTCGGCAGTGCGTACGCTTGTTTCTGACGAAGTCCAAAAACTTCACGATCGAATAGCTCAAGAGCTTGTTCAAAAATACCAGGCATCCTTTCAAACCTAATTCGGAAAACGGAAAACCTCAAACAGTGGATAGTTCCGTTCTCCTTTCGTCGTTTCCCGTTTCGCGAGGATTTCATGGTTCCATCTGACGAGTTATTCAGCCAATCCGAGGTAGAGGATTCCCTCCAAGTGCCGCCGGATGCGCCACTTGCGGTCAGGATGCGGCCGATTTCACTCAACGAGATTATCGGTCAAGAGCATCTCTTGGGGGCCGGAAAACTCCTTCGCAGGACTTTAGAATCCGACCGTCTCTCCTCGCTTATTCTCTATGGGCCGCCAGGCACCGGAAAAACCACGCTCGCGCTTGTGATCGCGCGTCTGACCTCGGCGCGTTACGTTTCGATCAACGCGGTTCTGAGCAATGTCGCGGAAATGCGCAAGATTCAAGAGGAAGCCCGCAAACTTCTGCGCCACTCCAAGCGGAAGACCGTTCTTTTCATTGACGAAATTCACCGTTTCAATAAGGCCCAGCAGGACATCCTGATGCCGGATGTGGAATCTGGTGTTATTGTTCTGATCGGCGCTACCACGCAGAACCCTTCGTTTGCGATCCGCGGACCGCTTCTCTCTCGATCAATCGTTTGTGAACTAAAGCCTCACGACGAATCCCACCTGATTCGCATCATGAGACGGGCGTTAAGCGATAAGGATCGTGGTCTCGGGAACCTCAAGATCGAGATCAAACAGGCAGCTCTGGACCATATCGCGAAGCAGGCCTCGGGTGATGCCCGACGTGCCTTAAACGCGCTCGATGTTGGCGCGATGACAACACCTCCCGATGAAAAAGGCATCATCCATTTCACGGCATTGGTTGCGGAGGAATCTTGCCAGAAAAAGATCGTTCATTATGATTGGGACGAAGATTTTCATTACGATACCATTAGTGCCTTTATCAAAAGCCTGCGCGGCTCGGATGTGAATGCCGCGATCTATTGGCTCGCCAAGATGCTTTATGCGGGGGAGGATCCGCGGTTCATTGTGCGTCGTCTCGTCATTTTTGCAAGCGAGGACATAGGGAATGCGGACCCTCAGGCCTTGATCCTTGCGACGAGTGGGTTCACAGCGATGGAATTTGTCGGGATGCCGGAAGCGCGTATCATCCTTGCCCAGGTTGTGACGTATCTTGCTCTTGCACCCAAAAGCAATGCCAGCTACATGGCGATCGAGCGTGCGACCGAGGATGTTCAGAGCCAAAAGACTGAGCAGGTGCCTCAGCATCTTCGCTCTACGGCCTATCCGGGAGCCAAAGACATGGGACACGGAAAAGGCTACATTTATCCGTACGACCACCCCGGACAAAAAATCGATCAATCGTACATCGAGAAATCCGCGAATTACTACACGCCAAATTCTGTTGGGTATGAAAAAATCCTCCGAGAGCGTATAAAAGATCTTCCTAAGACATTCTTTGACGCGTAGCTGGTCGTTTTTCGAGTCATTGAGCGATTATTTCCGTGTTTCTATGTGACATCCTTTATTCTAATTGTTGGTAAATTTATGGCCCTTTTTGGCACACTTGGAGCTAATTAAAGCTATTATTGCTATATATATTTATATAATGCGCCATTATTAGTCATATCAAATTATATTGATTTGTTGCATTGACAAAAGGGTACTGTTGAGTTATGTTTTCTGTAGAGACAGTCGAAATATTTTTGGCAATAGCTGAGCAATGCTGAATCAAAGGAGACGCGAAAATGACACGCGGGTTGTGTGGAGTCCGAAGTGCAAAAGTGAGCGGGCGAGGCGCGCCTTTTACGTTTTGCATCGTTTACCCAAGCGACATTCTCTCGGGTTATATGTCCCCGAAGCTTCACCGGGAACTTCGCCGTACGGAGCGCTCTAGGAAACAGAGAATGTTGTAAGCAAGTTCCACTATTCAACACGCGAGAGTGGCGGGGTTGATGTTTTGGCAACGGAGGTTCGATTGTCTTTTGAATGTCGCAGGGTCGCGGGTGCGTTTTTTTGAGCTTTTTTGTCTGGTTTTTAAAGTGCTGGCAAAATAAATTTGGTGGGAGGATTTAAATGAAAAAGGGACTAAGGGTGGTTGCGATGATCACCTTAGTTTGCTTTCTCACAACACAGAGTATGTGGGGAGCCCCAAGTGCCGGCATCGAAATGGCTGGCTCAAGGGAGTTGCCCGCCTATCTGAGCATTGATGTTCCCGTGGAACTTGGTACTGTGGACGCACTTTATGAAGCGCCCGCTGGTGCTAATCCGCAATTCATTCTGCACATCCAGAATGCCCATGCCAACTATCAGGCCCAGATGAAAATCAAGCAGCTTCTCCAGTATATGAACAAGAAATATGGCTTCAAGACCATTTTTGTGGAAGGTGCCTCCGAAAAACTCAATGCGGATTATTTGCGTCTTTTCCCGGACCAGGAACGCAATCTCAAGCTTTGCGATGAACTTGCCAAACAGGGCGAACTCACGGGTGTCGAGCTGTTCCTGATGGAGCAAGGAACAGAGTCCGGAGCATGGAGCCCGGAATCCGGTATAAAAAATACGGGAAAGGGATCTGCTTTAAACCATGTATCCGGCTTACACCGGCCCAGTAACGCCGTTGAGGCACTCGGTATCGAAGAGGCTGTTCTATACAAAGCGAACTATGATGCACTGAAAAAAGTCTTTGGTGCCGAGACTGATGTGAATCGTTTCTTCCAAGGATTCGATGCCAAACTTGACCATGTTGCTTCCAAGACCTTCAGCCCCGAAACCCGGGGGCTCATCGCGGATTGGAAACGTTTCGAACAGGGCCGCCGGGACTTCATGCCGTTTGTGAAGGGCCTTGCCAAGAAATCCAAAAAAATCATGAATGTTGATCTCGAATGTCTTTTCGCGCAGGTCGGCTGGCCGCAGATATCGCGCCTTCTTGTCATCCAGCAAATGGAAAAAAACGTGAATAAGACAAAAGGAGTTGAGGAACAGTTCGCACTTCTTAAAGATCTCCGCACCAAGGGCGTCTCCAAAGAGCTCCTTGCCACGCTTGAGAATTTTACTGAAGGTACCATTGCCGTTGGGAAGGCGACGCACGAAGTTTCACCGCGCGAGATCCTGGAACGCTTGGCCTCAGAGGCCGAGCCCAAAGGTTTTAAGTTCAGCGATTATCCTGCGTTCAGCCTTTATGCCGGTTATGTCACTCTCCGGTCTGAACTGGATCCCAAGACCCTTTATGAGGAAATAGAGTATCTTTTTATGCAGATGCTCGATACCTTGGCCAAGGAGCCTCAGCAGAAGGCGCTCCTGGCCCTTTACAGGGATGGCGAACTTTTGCGCAAACTTCTTCATCTTGAGCTCAATCGTACCCAATGGCGCCAAGCCGTCGAAGCTAAGGAAAGAATTGCTGTTCCATCGCTCGTCTCGCGTCTGAAAGACGCTGTCATCGCCTCCGGGGATGCCGCTGTCCGGAAAGATCAGCAGGTCATGCCGAAAGCTTTTTCCGGCAAGATGGATGAGCTTTTTACCGCTGGCCTTGAGTTCTATGATTATGCCCACAAGCGTGAGGCCGTTTTCTACAAGGAAATGCAGACCGCCATGACCGAGCGCAAGATCACCAAGGCCATTTTGATCACCGGTGGTTTCCACACCGATGGCATGAGTGATCTTTTCCGCGAGAACGCGATCAGCTATGGCATCGTTACACCGCGCCTCTCCGAGAAGTCTGATGAGAGGTTCTATCGCACCACGATGCTCCAGGATCGCAAACACCTTTTTTCTGTTTCATACCTTGAGATGGCCTCAAAGCTTATGAGAGATGCCGCTCTAGCTGCTCAAGGCATTCGACTCGGGCAGGTCTATGCCGTAATTTTTAATGCAATGATGAAAGCCGGCACAACGGACATTGATGCGGTTGCAACTTTCAACCGATCCGAACTTGCAAAAAGAAAACACATTAGCTTGGTTCGGAAAACCGACGCGAGGGGAAGGCCAATTAAAGACCGCTACAGGATCGTCAGGACAATGGATGAAATTTCTCCAAACATCCTGCCCCAAGTTGTTCGGACCTCCACGACTGTCCCACCCCGCTTCGATGCGAATCAGTTAGATAAGAATCAGATCGTAAACATACTTTTGCCTCGTGGTCCCGATGGCAAGAAGCTCGCGCCCAATACGAAGGTAGAAGCAAGAGTGGTTTCACGCCGTGATGACGGTGTTATATTTCAGATTATGGGATCGGTTGGTGGCGAGTATTACTTTAGCGTTTTAAAGTGGAAAATCACTCAACCGATTGTTGTTAAAGCGGTTAAGATAACTCAAGATGCCGTGAACGGATTTTTTGAGAAACTCCATAACCTGCTGAATTGGAGTTGGTTAGGGACAATTAACTTCAATTGGCTAAACGGTGGCGGCGACACGAGATTGAATGGTGCGCGTACACTTATCCGTAATGATGAGCTCATTGGAAGAGTCTTCCCAGGGGGGCAGGCGCGGGAGACTAATGTTCAATGGCTCAGTGCGTTGTTTGGCACGGCGACTGCTCTTGGGGGAGCGGTGCTCACGGTGCCGGCTTTGGTTGCCACGTGGCCATTGTTCTTCACGGTTATCGGTGTGTGGGCTGTATTAGGTTTTATTGGGTACCGGGTTTTTCCAAGATTGATTAATAGAATTCTGGATTTTGTTTATCGTCTGACATACCGCAAGGAGATTGGTGCCCGCGAACAGGCCCAAAGTGATTCCATGGTCTCCGAGGTTGGTACTCGCTTTGAAGTTCGCCCACAAATGACGATGAGTTCCGAAAATTTGCGGGATGTTGTGACTCAGGTGCGAAAGGATCTCCGGCTTGCGGCTGAGAAAGGGAACGTAAGCCAGCTTCACGTTGCCTGGAACGAGGATCTTAAACAAATGGAGATTCGTGAGGCCACGTTGAATTCGAAAAATGTGTTGAGCGTAACCAATGTTGAGAGGACTGTTCTCTACACTGATAAGGACAACGAGGAAAATTTCGTTTTTCGTCATTATTGGGGTAAACAGACGATTCCTCAGGTCCTTAATATTCCGGCGTATCCCGACTTAGCGGGATTTAAATCGCTTGATGAACTTCTTAAAAATAAAAAATTTTTAATATCAAATCCGAATACGCTTCCCCTCGAAGTCCGCGAAGCTCTTTTTCGCCCTGGGGCGAAGGTGGATTATCAGCAAATATCGGTACAACCGCCCGTCATCCGCTCCGAGGTGAGGATGTTTAAGGATGCCGATGTCGAAGATATTTTGGATGGCAAGCAAACCATTTCGAGCATCGGTGAGGTGTGGGATCTTGTGCATGCCTTTGGTCTTACAACTAGCTTGTCTCCTGAAACGGACGATGAGCGCGTTGTTACGATCTATACCAAATTCGGTTCACGAGAGGTACGGATTATTCCGCATATTGACGGCACAGCCTCGGGATTAACCGTTTTTCTTGGCGATAAGAGTACTTCTCGGGGGAAAAAATTCGAATTTCCGGTGCTTGAGAAAAATAGCGATATCACAAAAGTTTTGGGTGATATTTTTCAGCGTTTTTATTATGGAATTCCTGCTCGCAGTACGCGATCAGCGATGGGTGATCTGATTAAGCTTGCGAAGACCGGAGTTGTACCAGCAATAAATCCGGAGATGTCGTTACGGCCCAATATTGGTCAAACGGTATTGTTGCAAATGGACGATAGGCAATATTGGGTTGGGAAATTGATGTCCGTTAAAGATGATACATTTTTAACCATTTTACCTTTGAATGGTGTTTATCCAGAATCTGAAATGGGTTTGCCATTTCGATTGAGCGAAAACGAGCATGGAAACGCGCCCGTTTTGACAGGGGTTCGGCGGACAGTGCAAACGGCGGAAGTAGAAGTAACTAAAGAGAACCTTATGCGGGGTGAGTTGGAATTGCCGGGCGGATTTGTCCTTAATTTGCAAAAGATCTATGGAGCGGTGGTTGGTATCCGTGGACCGGGCAAAGTAACGCAGACATTTCTGCCGGTGACTGGCGATGTGAGGGGGTATCTCGATAAACTATATTCGGAAGCCGTTTTGCCTAAGGTCATACTTGTTTTTGGCCCCGAAGCACTAGAATTGCCTGCCCGTTCCGAGGCGAGGAAATTGATTGCAGTGGAACAAAAGGTGACACCTCAAGCCGGAGCAGGAGACACCTTAGCGGGGAAAAAATATGATAAGTTGGGGATCCCGGATGTATGGGCACAGTTTGAAAAGGATATGGGGGTATATCAATATGGTCCAGGTACAGGGCGAGAGATGCTTGTGCAATTTACGGATGGGACGATCAAGAAATTAACTTTTAGCCACCATGCGGGCCTTGCCATTGTGTTCAAAGAAGATCTATTAAATCAAGTTTCTCGCTACGACATCGAATCGATCGAGATTCTCGCCCGCTCCGAGGTGAGGAAGGACTTTACCGCGAAAGCTAGGACGGAGTTCATTGCGAGTCTTGAAAACTACTACGGAAAAGGTAATGTTTGGATAACCGTGGGTGAAATCAAGGACGGGAGACCACAAGAGATTATTCTTAAGGTTCGTGTTCCGGAGCAAGGACGTGTCGGACCGTTGGATGCAGAAAAGAATCTGAAAAGAATGGGAAGTCAGGTCATTGGTCCGGCCTATGGATATACAATTGATTTTGAATATGGAATGCCATTTGTAAGGATCGAGATTCCTCAAAATGAAGATGCATATGGCTTCCGGGATGTCTCAATGCGACTTGAGCCGCTCTCCGCGGCGGTAGCTCGTGTAACAAAAAATGTTCAGTCGCCGGTAGAACCGTTCGCGAATTCTGTGCTCAGAGATCTGCCGAAAATGACCAATGATCCCAACGCTTGGAAAGCCATCGGATTTTTGGTGGGTGAATTTGCTAATCTGTTCAGATCTCCGGACTATCTTCCGAGCCTCCCGGGGAGACGTCTTATCGAAAAGAAGCTTAATGTTGTGGGGAAAATCGAAAATGCCGAGACTGCCAAGAATGCAATGAATGTAATCACGGCCCTGTCTCCCAATACCTTTTCGCCCACTTCACCATGGACCATGGTGTTTCCGGCGGCTCAGAAAAGTGGTTTTTGGGATGCGAATGGAAGGCTTCAGATTTCCCGTTCCGAGGTGAGGCCGAAAGAAGTAGAAGAACGGCAGACATTCGCAAAAAAAGTCTGGACCTTTTTGACCTCTACGGCAAAGAATCGTGTCATTCAAACGAAATTCATCATAAGCTGCCGGCACTTGGAGAATCTGTTCGGACAAGTTGTTGTGCCGGCGGGAGATCCGAAGTTTTTGACGGTCCCAAAAGTTGCGATGATGCTTGAGGTTTTGGTGGCGTTAAAGGCCGGCGAACTGAATTGGAATAAATTTCTGCAGCTTGTCAAGACCATTATGGCCAACAAGATCATGGCCGTTTCGGATACGGTTGGCGGTACGGTAATCACGATGACCGACCTGCCGTCCGATGCGGAATGGGACAGTGTGGCGCTCTTGCTCGGAATGAACCCTCATGTACTGATACGGTTCGTGGTGATTAATGACCAGTTGAGCAGGGCACAGAAAGACGTGGCGAAACAACGCGTTTCTGAGATTCGTAAGATGCGAGATCATCAGGAGAAAGAGATTGGCAACGATCGGATTGATATCAAATTTGAGCAATCTGCGAAAGCGGTGGAAGCGGTTAGGGAGGTATCAATCGAGGTTTCCGGAAAGTTGCGCAAACTGGATTCCACCCATGCTCTTAAAAGCGGAGAGCATCTGTCTATTCTGATCCAAAACATGCCAGAGTTACTCGGACATGAGTTCATTGGAACCCAGGTGGAGAGCCGGAAGGGTGATAAGAAGCTTGCGCCGGTTCGCAATCTAATCGCCGTGAAGACGGCGCAGTTAAATGTTACCGATAAAAATATGTCCGCCATGATGCTTCTTAATAAACAGGTGGGGGATAATGTGCTGCAGTTTGTTCGACGGCGGACTGTCAGCTATTTCGGAATTGACGAAAAAAAACTGGCTGGTCTGCTAGAGCTTTGGTCGAGCATGATGCTGACCCGGGAAGCTACCTCCGTGGCGGCGTAAGCTTAAAAGGAATGGTTCCCTGTAACACCCGGTTTTGGATTCCTCCGAAATCGGGGTTTTTTTTGGGTTTGTGCCTGTGGCATTGGGTGTAAAATAGTGCGAGCCATAGGGTCGTGATGGAATGTGCTGGAAAAAGATGGGGCGGGGATTGACAGAGGGGGGCTCGGGAGTATAATACTTGCATGCGAGACTTACGGGTCTCGACTCACCTGCAGAGGTTCGTGGCCACCAGATCCCCACTCGGTCACGAACC
>JBAZJC010000019.1:0-20795 GCA_041651495.1 Candidatus Omnitrophota bacterium
TGTCACTACAAGCGCGTTAGCTGCAAGACCGTTGGCGCCCAGAGCACTTCCACCGTTAAATCCAAACCAGCCAAACCACAAAAGTCCCGCGCCGAGTACGGCAAACGGAAGATTGTGGGGAGGCGACATGTGGTTGGGATAACCTTTTCTTTTGCCAAGTACAAGCGCACAGACCAAAGCAGCAACGCCGGCATTGATGTGGACGACCGTACCGCCTGCGAAATCCAAGGCACCTGAATTCCTCAAGAAACCACCCACTCCCCATACCCAGTGGCAAACGGGATCATAAACAAACGTGGCCCAAAGAATCGAGAAGACAACGAAAGCTGAAAACTTCATGCGCTCCGCGAAGGCCCCCAGGATCAGACCCGGTGTAATGATGGCAAACATTGCTTGATAGATCATGAAGGCCTGATGCGGGACTGTAGCCGAATAATCCGCAAACGGTGTCATACCGACGCCGTGAAGACTTGCCCAGCTCAGGCTTCCGATGATCCCTTTGATGTCAGGCCCGAACGAAAGACTGTAACCAAAGATCACCCATTGAAGCGTGATGATGCACATCAGCATGAAACATTGCATGAGTACTGAAAGCATGTTCTTCTTGCGAACCAGACCGCCGTAAAAGAACGCAAGCCCCGGCGTCATCAAGAATACAAGCGCGGCGGAAATCAATACCCAGGCCGTGTCCCCGGTATTAATGACCGGCGCGACCGCATCTGCGGCCCAAACCAGCTTTGAGCCCCCCATAAGAACCATGAATCCGGTCATCCCCCAAAACAACTTTCTTAGTTTTTCCATCATTTGCTCCTCCCTTTTAAAAGTTGGATCTTGCGTCCACGAATTTGTTGCACATTTTTGTATTTTTACGCTCATAAAATAACGTCTGTATTCGTGTGCCATCATAGAAAGAGCAAAAGGCATGCCAACTTGGATGCAAGGCGGAAAATTATTGCGGGAAAAAACAGCGGGACATTTTTTAGAGAAAAAAAGAAGGGAGAGAAGTTACTGAGGTTAAAAAGGCAGGCTCCCCCAGGAAATGGGGAAGCCCGCCTGCATGGTAGTCAGGACTATCCTGGCTTTTTCATCGGAAGGCCTTATGAAAAACCGGAAATAGTCTTACTTTTAAATTGCAATTTTCTAAAGCTTGAAGAGCATTTCTGCGTAGGTCGGCACAGGCCAGAATTCCGCAGGAGTCACACTTTCAAGCGCATCGATATCCTTGCGAAGAGCGTTCATCACCACAACAACTTTGTCGCGGAATGCCTCGGCGCGCTTAACCACATCGGCTACATGATGAGCCTTCTCGATCGCTGTCTCAAGCACGGCGAGCTTTTCCGAAGCACTCAACAAAAGACCGCTCACAGTCGTGAGCAATCCCTTCTGAACCGTGACCGGCACTGAAGCCGATTTCAGAGCACCAATGGCCCCGGCAAGTTCGGCAGCGAATTTGATGCCCGCGGGGATAAAGAGCCGCTTGACCATCTGGACAGACGCCTGCGCCTCGATATTGACATGCTTCACATAAGTCTCGAGGTAGATCTCATAGCGGGAATGGAGCTCTTTGGGGCTCAGTACCTGATATTTATCAAAGAGCTTTTCCGCTTGGGGCGTCGCCATGGTTGCCAGTGCATCAATGCCGGTCTTGATGTTCGGAAGACCGCGCTTCTGGGCCTCGGCAACCCACTCGTCCGAATAATTGTTCCCGTTGAAAATAACGCGTCCGTGCTTTTTTACCGCATCCCGGACGATCGCAGTCGCTTCCTTGTTGAGACCGCCCTTACCAGCTTTCTCAAGACGTGTTGCGATCTCGTCCAGGGCTTCCGCAACGATGGTATTGATCACAATATTCGGACCTGAGATGGAGGCTGAAGAACCGACCATGCGAAATTCGAATTTGTTACCGGTGAATGCGAAAGGCGAAGTGCGATTGCGATCGGTATTGTCCTTCGGGAGCGGCGGCAAAGCATCGACCCCGATATGGAGAAAACTCTGACCCCGGGACTCAACCTTTTTCCCTTTGGCGATACCCTCCAGGATATCCGTCAGCTCGTCCCCCATAAAGACCGAGATAATGGCCGGAGGCGCTTCATTCGCACCAAGCCGGAGATCGTTCCCGGGATTCCCGCAGCTTGCGCGTAATTTGTCGGCATGGCGATCCACCGCCATGAGAAGAGCGCTCACAAAAATCAGGAATTGTTCGTTTTCAGACGGTGTTCTTCCGGGTTCCAGGAGATTTTGTCCGTCATCGGTTGAAAGTGACCAGTTATTATGTTTGCCGGAACCGTTCACTCCCGCGAAAGGTTTTTCGTGAAGGAGGCATACGAGACCATGGCGAAGCGCCACTTTCTGCATGGTTTCCATCACAAGCTGGTTGTGGTCGGCGGCAATGTTGGTCGTGGAAAAGATTGGTGCCATCTCATACTGCGCGGGCGCCACTTCGTTGTGCTTGGTCTTGGAAGAAATTCCCATCTTCCAGAGCTCTATATCAAGATCCTTCATGAACGCGGAAATACGGTCTTTGATCGCTCCAAAATACTGGTCCTCAAGTTCCTGTCCCTTCGGCGATGGAGCACCGAAAAGCGTTCTTCCGGAAACGATCAAATCGAGGCGCTTTTCATAGCAGGTCTTATCGATCAGAAAATACTCCTGCTCGGGACCCACCGTCGAGGTCACGCGCCTTGAGGTCTTGTTACCAAGCACTTTTAACACGCGAATAGCCTGTTTGGAAACCGCTTCCATGGAACGAAGCAATGGCGTTTTTTTATCAAGTGCTTCGCTCGTATAGGAACAAAAAGCCGTCGGAATAGCAAGAGTCACATTTCCCGAAGCATCTTCTTTAAGAAATGCGGGAGAAGTGCAATCCCATGCCGTATAACCACGTGCTTCAAATGTGGAACGAAGACCGCCGCTCGGAAACGACGACGCGTCGGGTTCGCCCTGGGCCAATTGTTTCCCGGAAAACTCCATGATCACGCTACCGTCGTCGGTCGGAGAAATGAAAGAGTCATGTTTTTCCGCAGTCCGGCCCGTGAGCGGTTGAAACCAGTGAGTGTAATGCGTAGCGCCCTTTTCGATGGCCCAATCCTTCATCGCATTCGCGACAACATTGGCCACATCGGGCGAAAGCGGAAGTCCTTGCTGGATTGTTTTCCGGAGGGCTTTGTAGGTCTCCTTCGGAAGACGTTCCTTCATAGTCCGGTCATTAAAAACATTGCTTCCAAAGATCTTCGTTACATCCACCCTCTCGCATCCGCAATCTTCACACATAACATCCCCCTTTTTTGATTGAATAGCTTGTTAATTCGGTTTCTTTTCATGAAGGCACACAGAAACTTCCTGCCTTGTATAAAAGAGCAATTTCTATGCCAAGTTATCAGATATCTCCCCTATAGGAATCCCTTTTGAATGGCCTACAAAACCACAAATTTGTCACCCAAGACAAGCCGTCTACAATTTTGTCGGAATCTTCTAACCCAAACTATATTTTTTGATCTTATACCCAAGAATGCGTTCGGTAACACCGAGTACTTTAGCAGCCTTACGCTGATTCCCGGCGTTGGAGCGGAGAGCCTCCTGGATCAATTTCTTTTCAAGTCTCTCGACAGAGCTAGGAAGATCCCCGGAAGCGTCTTCGCCTTTTCCCTCATCAATAGGAGGCTCGTGGATCTTAAGCTGGACCGTGACCGGATGGCCTTTGGGCCCCGGGATCGGAAAGAGATCAGCTTCGAGCGTATCGGACTTGCAATGGATCACAGCCCTTTCAATTGCGTTCGCGAGCTCCCGGATATTGCCGGGCCAAGAATAGCCCATGAGGCACTCCATGGCTTCGTCGGAAACACATTTAACTCTTTTGCCGTTCTCAAGGCTCGCTTTTTTCAAAAAATGTGCGACAAGCAATGGAATATCTTCCCGCCTTTCTCGCAAGGGCGGCAAAAGGATCGGCACCACATTGAGCCGGTAATAGAGGTCTTCCCGGAACTGTTTTTCCTGGATCGCCTTTTCAAGATCCCGGTTCGTAGCCGCGATCACCCGCACATCTACACGGATTGTTTGGGTCCCGCCCACACGTTCGAATTCCCGCTCTTGGAGGGCCCGTAAAAGCTTGATCTGCATTGAGGGCGAAATATCCCCGATCTCATCGAGGAACAGGGTTCCGCCGTCTGCCATTTCAAAACGTCCGAGTTTTCTCGCAACCGCTCCCGTAAAGGCGCCTTTTTCATACCCGAAAAGTTCGCTCTCAAGAAGAGTCTCCGGCAACGCTGCACAGGACACTTTCACAAACGGCCCTTTCGAACGAAAGCTTCCGTAATGGATCGCGTGGGCTACCAGCTCTTTCCCGGTTCCCGTCTCTCCTCGCAGAAGCACCGTGGAACGCGTCTGGCTCACCATATCGATGGCCTCATAAACTTCTTCCATGCGCTTGCTTTTACCGATGATATTGGTGGGATGAAATTTTTTGGCAAGCTCACGTTTCAGTTCGACATTCTCGAACTGAAGTTTCACTTTTTCTTTTTCACGGAGCCGGTAATTTGCGACAGTCTGCGCAAGGATGGAACTGATAATGGTCAGAAGCCTCAAGTCTTCATCCAGGGAAACATTCCCCTCGAAAAGGCGGTCCACACTCAGCGCACCGATGGTTTCCTGGTCGATTTTAATGGGGACACAGATAAAAGCGATCCGGTTGCGGCGGAAATCCTTCCGCGCGCCGGTACGGTTAAGAAAAAGCGGTTCTTCCCCGATGTTCGGCACTGCGATCGGCTCTCCTGCCTCCACAACCTTACCTGTGATCCCTTCCCCGACCTTATAGCGGCCTTTCTTTTTGGCCTGATCATCAAGACCATGGGCAATCTCGATGGTAAGGCTTTCTCCGTCAGCGTCCAAAAGCGTCAGGGTCCCGCGGTGCATACCCATTTTCTCATGAAGTACATCCAGCGCTTTCCTCATCCGCTCCTCGATCGGGAACGGAGCCGTCATGTGACGAGTAATCTCATAAAGCACACTGAGTTCCTGGATTTCACGCTGAAGTCCAACGGAGGGTTTTGTTTTTTCGCCACTCATATTTTTTCTTTTATCCTGATTTTCCTAGCTTTTATTTTCTTTTTAACAATAGGAGCTAGCACTGTTTTTTATTTATATAGTCCTAGTCCAACCCTTCAACTGATCAGAATTGGGACTAGGGCTTGTCGCTTACTCCGTAAAGAACAATACCGGCACGATCAGCCTTCTCCACAAAAATGTCCTTGCCGATAAAAAGAGTTTTATGGGCCTCGAACGCGAAAGCCTCGGCATGCGTTTCAACCAACCCTTCCAAGGTTTTGAGCCCGACCGCCGGCACATCAAAACGCATGTCCTGGCCCTGCTTGGCAATTTTCACTACAATGATTTTGCCGTGCCCGAGGGCCCCACCGCGGCGTATCGCCTCGTCCGTGCCTTCAATGGCTTCAACCGCAAGCACAGCCTTGTTTTTGACAACCACTGTCTGTCCGATATCCGCACCGGAGATCTTCTGAGCCATTTCAAAGCCGAAATCGATATTGTCCATGACTGATTTGGAGGGTTTCTTTTTCCCAAGCAGGCCGGGCCCCGGCATCATGTCCTTTAGAAGACAGGTCGAATCCTGGAGTGTGATCCCTTTTTTAAAAAGATACTCTGCGATACCTCCGAGGAGGGAATCGTCCTTGTGGTCTTTCAGCTTCATCAGGACCGACATCATGTCGAGGTCAAGGCGCACATTTTCTTTAAAAAAACGCACTTTCTCGATCTTGCCGGCCATGATGGCTTCGTGAACACCTTCGTCCTTCAGAAACTTTGAAAGTTTTTTAAGCTCGCCGACCTTGACCCATGAAAAAGCATCCGAAAGTTTCTCCAAGGCGGGTTCGGCTTCCTGCTCGATAGCGCAAGTCACCACCCGGTATCCCGACTTCTTGGCCTCTTCAGCCACGAGAATAGGAAAACGACCGTTCCCTGCGATAATTCCCATGATTTTCATGATTTACCCCTTTAGAGATAAGAAACGCCCGAGATGCTTCCGTTTATTTTGAAAATGGCTTCTAAAAATACCGCGGTCCCTATCACGAGTAGCTCCGATCTAATACTGCCCCATGAATCTTTAACGAGGCAGGCTATCCGCAAATGCCCCGTTTGGACTTCTCTAGAAAATCAATGATCGTCTGAATGGAAGGACTGGGGGGGATGTCTTGCTGGATCTGTTTGATGACGTTCTTTAAGATAAGACCCGACTTGAAGATGATCTTGAAGGCTTTTTTGATGGCCGATTTTTCTTCTTGGGAGAATCCCGCGCGATCCAGACCTACGGTATTGATCCCGAAAGCATGCGCCGGGTGGCCGTCAACCATCATAAAAGGCGGAATGTCCTGCACAACCTTGGAACACCCCCCCGTAATTGACAATTTCCCGATCCGGACGAATTGGTGGACCGCACTCAAACCCCCGATAATCGCTTTGTCCTCCACGATCACATGCCCCGCGAGTGTCGCGTTATTGGCGAGTGTCGCACCATTGTGGATAATACAATCATGCGCCACGTGCGCATAAGCCATCAGAAGATTGTCATTCCCGATTATGGTCTCGGTACCGTTCAGGGTCCCGGGATTGAGGGTTGTGTATTCACGGATTGTGTTACGGTCACCGATTTTGAGGTAACTTATACCGCCGTCAAATTTTTTGTCTTGCGTAAGACTGCCGACCACCGCGCCGGTGAAAATCTCATTATCTTCCCCGATCGTGGTATGCCCTTCGATCGTCACACGCGGTCCGACTTTCGTACGCGCTCCAATCTTTACAGCCCCATCGACGATGGCCCAAGGACCGATTTCAACCCCCTCACCAAGGACGGCATCCGGATGGACGATCGCCGTCGGGTGGATCTTCACGCATCCACCACGGCGAATTTCACATCCGCTTCGCATACAAGTTTGTCCCCCACGTAGGCTTTACCGGAACATTGACCGAACTTGGCACGTTTCTTCAGAACTTCGACCTCCATCCGGAGTGTATCCCCCGGGAAAACAGGACTGCGCCATTTGACGGCATCAACGCTCATGAAATAGGCGATCTTGCCCCGGTTCTCGGGTTCGCCCAGCATAATCACTCCCCCTACCTGTGCCATAGCTTCCACGATCAGCACCCCTGGCATCACGGGGTGGCCTGGAAAATGCCCCTGAAAAAAATAATCGTTCATGGTGACCTGCTTGAAACCCGTAGCGCGCACCCCCGGCTCAAAATTTTCGACCCGGTCTACAAAAAGAAAAGGATACCGGTGCGGAATGATCTTCTGGATTTCTTCTGCAGTCAACGTCTTGGAAAGCAGTTTTGATTCGGGCGAAGTGGTCATTGTCAATTTCCTCACGAGTTCAACGTTAAGGGCATGGCCGCTCCGGAAAGCGATCACGTGCCCATGAATGAATTTCCCGCACAAAAAAAGATCGCCCAGGATATCCACCATCTTGTGCCGACAGGCCTCGTTTTCAAACCGCAAAGTGTTCTGGAGTGGTTTGTTTTTTTCAAAAATGAGCGTGTTGGAAGGATTCGCGCCCTTTCCAAATCCCTGGGAGAGCAGGAGCTCCGCTTCCTTTTTCAGACAAAAGGTGCGGGCCGGCGCCAGTTCCCGCTCAAAAACCCCGGGCATGAGCGAAAGCGACAGGTACTG
Organism: Candidatus Omnitrophota bacterium; assembly: GCA_041651495.1. Taxonomy (GTDB): domain Bacteria; phylum Omnitrophota; class Omnitrophia; order Omnitrophales; family Aquincolibacteriaceae; genus Aquincolibacterium. The sequence continues at coordinate 7,673 of JBAZJC010000019.1, forward strand.
GGCCAGAAGGTCTGCATCCCGGTAGTCGAGCATGTAGGAGATCGAGAATGAAGCGGCGGGCAGGATCACGATCGACTGATCGCCTTGATCGATATACACAGGCGTTTTGACCGCCAGGAATTGCCGCTCCGCGTCCTGTTCTTCAATCCCGGCGCCAATCAGAGCCTTCGTAAATTCCAGGGCACTTCCGTCCATTCCGGGGACTTCCTCTCCGTCAATCTCCACCAAAGCGTTATCGATCCCGAGCCCGTGAAAAGCGGCCATGAGATGTTCGATCGTACGAACACGGCCATTTCCAACCGTGATCGCAGTTTGGCGCATCTTATCGGAACAGACATTCTCGATCGAGGCTCTAGTCTTGAGGCCCGGGGCAAGATCGACGCGGCAAAAAAGTATACCGGCATTTTTCGAGGCCGGACACACGCGTACTGTCACCTTGCGACCGGTATGGAGCCCCGTTCCTTCGAAAACAGCCTGGTTTTTGAGAGTCTTTTGTTTCATCGTTCCCGACTTAGGCCTTCTTCTTATACCTCTTCGCGAGTTCTGCGGAGACCTGCGTCGTAATATCAAAAGACTTTTTCTGGGCGAGAAGCACGCGCTTATTAAAGATCATGTCATAACCGCCTTTGGCCGAGATGTCCTGAACGATGGCATCGATCTCCTGGAAGATCTCACGAACCACCTTATCGCGTTGTTCTGCGAGCTGCTGGCGAACAGTGCGATCAAAATCCTCGAGCTGGCGCTTTTTTTCGATCAATTGTTCCTGTTTGGTGGCACGGGCATCCGCCGCAAGAAGAGCCAATTCATCCTCCATCGAGCGGATTTTGGCCGTCATTTCATTACGTTCTTTTTCCTTGGCTTCTCCCGCAGTCTTGAGCACCAGATCCTGGTCTTTGGTTTTTTGGTAATTGTCAAAAACCTCGCCCACATCGACGTACGCGACCTTCATCTCCGCCGCGAAGGCTGGAAAGTTCAAACTCAACATCATCAGTATTGCCAGAAAACCCGCTATCATTTTACGTTTCATGGTATTTCTCCTTTTTGGTTAGAATGGAACGATGGTTGAAATGCCTTAAAAACTACGGCTCAAACTGAACTCAAAACGTCCGTTTCTGTTCTTGGTATCCCGGTTCGCAATGGGAAAACCATAATAAAAAGCCAAGGGCCCGATCGGTGTCTTGACCTTGATCCCGGGACCGACACTCACGGCGAATTTCCCGAAATCGATACTGTAAGAATCCTTGTCGACATTGCCCGCGTCGACAAAAACCACTCCGCGGAACGCATCAAGATACGGCAGCGGAAAAGTGTAGTCAAGGTTCACAATGGCCATGGTCTGGCCGCCCGAAGCTTCACCGCCTTCTTGAGGCCCCACTTTCCGGTAGTCAAAACCACGTACAGTGCCGAGACCGCCGGCAAAGAACCTGTCATAGGCCGGTGTCGTGGACGTTTTTCCGAACGCCTGCGATGTGGCCAAACGGGCCTGAAATTCGATCTGATGCTTTTTATGGAACGTGAGATATTCCGTGTACCCGGATCTTAGAATATAAAATTCCTGGTCACCCCCGAGAAAACTTCCAATGATCTCGCCCGCAAGATTGATCACGCGCCCCTTGGTAGGGCTGAACACATTGTCACGATTGTCAAAGGTCGTAAATGCACGGAGCCTGGAAAGCCAGTCCGGTCCTGCGAAGTCCGTGACGGAAGCGGGCGCACTTGACGAGATGTCCTTAAGTTTCACATTTTCTATTGTATACCCGCCACCCAGCCTGAGGATGTCTTTAAAAAGACGCGACAAATTCGTTGAAGCGCCCAATCTCCTCTGGGCAAAATCGGTATTTTGATTGTCTTGCGTCGTGTAAAAAATGTTCGAACCCCAGGAAATCGGCTTGTTGAAAAGATAAGGCTCGACGAAACTGACGTCATACTCCTGGTGAACGGTTCCGACTTGCCCCCGGATCGAAAGCGATTGGCCGCCGCCCGTGAAACGCGGCCAGTTGAGGATATCGAAGTTGCGTTGGGAAATCTCGGCAAAACCCATGAATGTATCCACGGAACTGATGCCACCGCCGAAGGAAAGTTCACCGGTACGTTTTTCTTTCACCCGGAAAATAAGGTCCTTGCGATTTGCCCCGGCGTCCGTGGGCTCGGTATCGTACGTGATCTCTTCAAAATAGTTCAGATTTTGGAGACGCTCCTTGGATTTCTCAATCTTCTTGCCGTCAAAGCGTTCGCCCGGACGGATGCGAAGTTCGCGACGGATGACCTTGTCGCGGGTCTTGGTGTTCCCGCGGATCTGGACCTTCTCCACAAAATAAAGGTCCCCTTCCTGAATCTCGTAGGTGACATCGACCTTACCGCTGTCGCGATTCAGTTTTACGTCAGGCACCACGCGAGCCTCGATATAGCCCTCATTCGCATAGAACTGACGGATCTTTTCGATATCCTGCGCAACATAAAATTGCGAGTAGGTCAGGCCGGGCAGCATCTCGAGCTGCTGCCAAAGTTCGGATTCCGGGAAAATGGTGTTGCCTTTGAACTTGATCTCACCGGTCAGATAATGTTGTCCCTCGTCGATCTTGATCAGGATCTGGATCGTGTTCTGGTCCTTGTTATAACTGAACTCGGGTGAGAGTTTGACGTCCAAATAACCTTCTTTTTGGTAAAAGAAACTGATCTTTTCAAGGTCTTTTTCAAAATCACCTTCTTTGAACGTCCCGAACAGGAACCATTTCCTCGTCTTCGTCTTCATGAGCTTGGACAACTGCTTGGGTTTAAAAGCCTGCACCCCCTCGAAAGAGATCTTGGTGATTTTAAACTTTTTCCCCTCGAAGACCCTGATTGTGATCGCGGCTTCTTTGGTTTGCGGATCTACGTTCACCGCAACCTGAAGATCCACGAACCGGAATCCCTTGTCCGCGTAAAGCTTGCGGATCTCTTCCTCGCCCTTTTTGACGGCTTTGCGATCCAGGATCTGCCCCTCGATCACGCCGAGCGTTTTGCGAAGTTTGTCTTCCTTAAAAGAAGTGGCTCCTTCAAACGTGATCTGCTTGATGATCGGTTTCTCGTCCACTTCCACGATCAATTTATAACCTTCGGGAAGTTCCTCCACTTCCAACTTCACATCCTCAAAAAATCCGGTCGCATAAAGACGCTTGATATCCTCGTTGACGGTCTGCTGCTTGAGAGACAACCCTTGCTTGGTCTGGATCTTACTCAAAACGGTGTTGGTACTCACGATGCGATTCCCGCGAACCTCCACGGCAACAACCGTTTTTTCGATCTTAGGCGCAGGTTGAGAATCTGCCGCGGTTGGAACGGGAGACGACGGTTGGGTATCGGAACCTGGAACGAGAGCCTTGGGTGCCGGAACCTGTGCCGTTTTTTCATTTTTAGAAGAAACTGCCTTGTCCTGCGACGGGACAGCAGAACTTGAAACGGAAGCTTTCGGTTCGGGAACTTTTGCGGAGGTTTCTTCATTATTCTTAGAGGGAACTGTCTCCGTCGCCGACGGGACAACAATATCTGAAACGAAAGCCTTCGGTTCCGGAATTTCCGTGGAGGTTTCTTTTGTATTGTTATTTTCTGTAGAAGCAGGAGAGGCCGACGGCGAACTCGCGACAGCTTCAGCCGGCGTCTTTTCCGCCGCATCTTCGGCAAGAACCGGGAGAGAATAAAATGCACAAAAAGACAAACCTAAAAGAAGAATCGTTAACCGCCTCACGCGGATTCCTCCGATCTGAAAAATTCGGGATTGTCGAAACGCGTCCATTCTTTGAGAAACACGAGTGGGATAACACCCGTAGGTCCATTGCGCTGTTTGGCGATGATGGCCTCGGCCTTATTTCTGTTCTCTTCAGACGGCTGATAATACTCTTCTCGAAAAAGAAATACAACCACGTCCGCATCCTGTTCGATGGCGCCGGACTCGCGAAGATCGGAAAGCTGCGGACGATTGCCGGTCCTTGATTCCACCGCGCGGGAAAGCTGGCTCACCGCGATAACAGGGACCCGGATCTCGCGCGCAAGAGCCTTGAGGGACCTGGAAATTTCGGAAATCTCCTGCTGACGATTCTCGGAGGACTTTGCACCCTGCATAAGCTGCAAATAATCGATCACGATCAGTGAAATATCATGTTTCATTTTGAGGCGACGTGCTTTGGCGCGGATTTCGAGCACGGTCTGGGCGGGTGTATCGTCGATAAAGATCGGAGCTTCGGAAAGTTTGCCGGCAGCGTTTGTCAGCTTCGGCCAATCCTGATGGGAAAGATACCCCGTGCGGACCTTTTGCGCGTCCACACGCGCGTGCGAGCAAAGCATCCTTTGAACAAGCTGTTCTTTGCTCATTTCGAGGGAGAAAACAACGACCGGTTTCTTCAAATTGATGCCCACGTGCTCACAGATCGCGGTGGCAAAAGCGGACTTTCCCATCGAGGGACGGCCTGCCACGATGATCAGATCCGAAGGCTGGAGCCCCGCGGTCTTCATATCAAATTCATGAAAACCGGTCGCAATGCCTGTAATGTGTTCTTTGCGCTGAAAAAGCTGGTCGATCGTCTCCATGCTCTCATGGATAATATCTTTGATCTGGACGGTCTTATTTTCGATCTGAGACTGGCCGATATCAAAGATCATTTTTTCCGCGCTGTCGATCATCTCGCGGGCATTTCCATCGGCCTCAAGACTGTTCTGCACGATCTGCGTCCCGGATTGGATGAGCTTGCGGAGGAGAGCCTTGTCTTTAACGATACGGGCGTAATGTTCGATGTTCGCTGCGGTCGGAACGATGGTCGTCAACTGCGTCAGGTAGCTGATCCCGCCCAGTTCATCAAGCTGTTTTCGTTTTTTGAGCTCTTCAGAAACCGTGATGAGGTCCACGGGGTGATTGCGGGAAAAAAGGGTCGTCATCACGTTGAAGATATTTTGATGACGCTGGTCGTAGAAAAAATCGGGGGTCAGGACTTCGATGGCTTTCGCAAGCGCGATTTCATCAAAAAACATCGCGCCCAGAACGCTCATTTCAGCTTCGCGATTCTGGGGCGGAAGTTTTTCGTAAAGATTGACCGTTGTCTTCAATTCAGCCACAAATGACCTCTAAAGAGGTTTAAGCCGGTCGCCCAATTCCTCACCCTCTTTTAAAGGTGAATTGGACAGCCCTGATTACTTTCGACTTTAAAATTAATGAGAATCAGGACCGCGAACGAGCTCGACCGTCAGACGCGTCTTGACCTGCGGGTAGATCTCGAGATCGACCTGGTGCGTGCCCAAGGTCTTCAAAGCATCCTTGATCCGGACTTGCTTTTTTTCGAAGCTGTGCCCCTGCTTTTCGAGCGCCACGCGAAGATCCTCGGCGGTCACGGAACCATAAAGCTTGTCGCCTTCGCCCGCGCGGACTTCAATCGTGATCGTAAGATCTTTCATCTCTTTAGCGCGTTTTTCGGCCGCTTCTTTTTCTTTGGCCTTGCGCGCGGCACTGCGAGCGCGCTTTTCCGCGAAGAACTGCTTGTTGGCGCGGGTCGCCGGGATCGCGAGATCCTGAGGCATCAGGAAATTCCTTGCGAACCCATCGCGCACACGCACGACATCGCCTTTTTTGCCAACATCTGCCACATTTTTCAAAAGCAATAACTCCATGGATCAATTCCCCTTTTTTCTTTTTTAAAAATGGCCCCGGCGATCAGTTCGCCTGGAACGCCAAAAGCCCCGAATGACGCGACTTTTTAATGAGACGCGTAAGCGTCCGCTGGTCTTTCGAGTTCAAACGTGTGATGCGGCGCGGCAGGATCTTGCCTTTCTCGGTAATGTATTTCCCGAGAGCCTCCACATCCTTGTAATCCATGGGCGGCAACACGCGCCGCATGCGCTTGCGTTGGGGCCGGGATGGGCTTCGGCTCGGAGAACCGTACCCCTTTTCACCTTTTTTGGGGCCCCGGGCGTTTTTATCGAAAGGTTTTTTCTTTTCGAATTTTCCAAACTTTGAAGAGGATCTCGGTTTCATGTTTTTTACACCTGGTTGATTTAGAAGGGAATTTCTTCGTCGGGTTTGAGTTCGTCCTTTGAAAGGGAGACGGAATCCTTTTTGGAAGGCATGCCGCCCTCCGTGGCTTCAAAAATGCTGTCATCCACGTCCATGACCGGCACATCCGACCCCTCGCCCTTCCCGCCGCTTCCGGGTTTCGAGCCAAGGAACTGGACATTGTCAGCGACCACTTCCGTGGAATACCGCTTGTTACCATCCGGACCGTCCCAACTCCGGGTCTGGATCCTTCCCTCCACGAAAACGGGCCGGCCTTTTTTCAGGTATTCATTGCAGATTTCCGCAAGACGCGCCCAAGCTACAATGCGGATAAATGCCACTTCTTCTTTTTTTTCCCCGGACTTGGAATTGAACGCACGGTTGACGGCGATCGTAAACGTCGTCACGGCTTGTCCCGAAGGGATATAACGGAGTTCCGGATCCCGGGTGAGATTTCCGATCAACATGACTTTATTCAAACTTACGGCCATAGGTCACCAGATGTTTTATGCGTTGGGTTGATTATGCTTTGGGCGTTGCGGCAGAAGCGACCGGGAGAGGCGGTAATGCGGGCTTCTTCGCGGGAATGCTCACCATGTATTTTAAAAGGTTTTCCTGAAGTTCCAGTTCCTTGCGAAAATCCTGCATACGGGACGGATCCATTTCGAACTCAAAAACAAAAGTTTTGCCGTCCTTGTATTTTCGGATCATGTGACCGAGCGTCCTTTTGCCGAGATCCGTCTTCTGGATCACTTTACCTTGGAACTTTTCGATCCATTTTACAACTTCCGCGGCGGGGTCCTTGTGACTTTCCCCTGTGATTTCCGGCGGAAAAATAAACAAGCCTTCGTATTTTTTCATCACACACTCCTTAAGGCGTCCAGATTAAAATAATAACTTTTTCCGTAAGTTTCATAAACAGAAGCTACAGAAGCAGTTATGAAGTTTTTAGACCTTTGTAAGGGCTAAAAGAGGAGACAATGTAACATAAATGCCTGACTTGGGCAAGAAAAGTTCCAAAGCGTGCAACTTTCTACAATACCGCAGCATTGACCCGGTTCATGGCCTTTGCCAAAGGCTCCACGACCCAGGTGCGACACGCCTCCATCCCTTTTTCGAGAAGCTCTTTCATTTTCTTTTCTTCCGCGGTATTGAAAACGGAAAGCACATAATCCCGGAGGGACTCGTCAGACTCCATAGGTTCTGCTGTTGTTTTGTTTTCACAAGAACCGATCCCGATCCGGAGCCTCGGATATTCACGACTTCCAAGATATTCTTCGATCGAGGCAAGACCATGATGCCCGCCTGAACTTCCCCCGCCTCGCAAACGGAATTTCCCGAATGGCAACGCAACATCGTCGACCACGATCAGAAGATCTTTGTCGGCCTCAATTTTCCAATATTTTACGAGCGCCGCGATCGCTTCGCCGGAAAGGTTCATATAGGTCATCGGATACGCCAGATAAAGGGCCTCTCCATTCCACGAGACTGAAACTATGGCCGCCTTCTGGGACTTTTTGAAAACAAACTTTACTTTCTCTTCTCCGGCAATGAACTCCATAAGCCGGCGGCCAATGTTGTGCCGCGTGCGGGCGTATTCATCTCCCGGATTTCCAAGCCCAACGATGAGTTTCATCAGAACCCTCAGGATCCTCCCGGGGACGCTTGTGCGGCTCCCGGGAGGTTCGCTATTACTTTCCTTCTTTTGCTGGGGTTGCGGCAGGTTTTCCTGCAGCAGGCGCTGCGGGTTTGGCTGCGGCAGACGCGGCCTTCGCGGGAGCGCCTTCTTCACCTTCCTTCTCCTTCTTACCCTTTTCCATAACTTCAGGTTCAGCGGCGGCGCCTTCTTCGGCAGGTTTCACTTCTTCCTCACGAGGAGGATGGATCGCAAGAACCACGTCCTCCGGTGAAAGCAGACACTTGATCCCTTGTGGAAGTATCAGATCCTTCACGTGGACCGCATCGTTGATCTTCATGGCCTTCGTTTCGATCTCGATCTTTTCCGGGATCTGTGTCGGCAAACACTCTACATCGACCTCACGGTGCACCAGATCGAGCGACCCGCCTTCCTTGATGCCGGGCGCCTCTTCAATATGAAGAAGGACCACCGGCACTTTGACCGTGATCTTTTCGGTCAACGAGATGACCATGAAATCGATGTGGTCGATCTTGTCCGTAACCGGATTGTTCTGGATAGCCTTGATGCGGCATGTCGACTCCTTCAGCTTCGCACCTTCGACTTTGAGTGTGATCAGGACGTTTGCACCGGCCTTGGTATGGACCGCCTTGAGAAATGCCCGGTCCGGCACTTCGATCGAGAGCGGTTTCATACCATGCCCGTAGACCACGGCCGGAAACATTTCATTGCGGCGGACCGCACGTGCCTTACGAGTCCCGCCGTCCGAGATGCGTACCTTAGCTTGCAGTTCAAAAGTTTGCATTTAAAATTCCTCCTTGATGTTCTGTGATTAAGACGGAAGTGCCTTCCCTCTTGTTCGGTTTAAGCTTCAACACCTGCACTTGAAAAAAGTGTGCTGATCGATTCGTTATAGTGGATCCGGCAGATCGCATCTGCCAAAAGCGAGGCGATCGAAATCTGAGTGATCTTTTTGATCTGTTTTTCTTTCCCGAGCGGAATGCTGTTCGTCACGATAAGTTCCTTGATGACGGAATCCTGGATCCTCTTTACAGCACTTCCGGCGAGGACCGGATGAACAATGTTAGCATAGATGTCCAATGCGCCTGCTTCCTTGAGGGCCTTGGCCGCCTCGACGAGCGACCCGCCGGTCGAGATCATATCGTCGATAATAATGACATTTTTCCCGGCCACAGAACCGATGATGTGCATCACATGCGTCTGGGCCGCGTTTTCACGACGCTTGTCCACGATCGCAAAATCGCAATTAAAAAGCTTGGCGTATCCCCGCGCCATTTTGATCCCGCCCACGTCAGGCGAAACGACTACGAGATCCTTGACCCTCTTTTTCTTGAAAGAACTCCCCATCACGTTGATCGAATAGAGATGATCTACCGGGATATCAAAGAATCCCTGGATCTGTCCCGCGTGAAGGTCCATCGTAAGGACACGGTTCGCGCCGGCGCTCACGATCAGATTCGCCACAAGTTTCGCGGTAATCGGAACGCGCGGCTTGTCTTTGCGGTCCTGACGGGCGTAACCGAAGAACGGCAACACCGCCGTGATCCGCTTGGCCGAAGCGCGCCGTGCGGCGTCAATCAGGATCAAAAGTTCCATCAGGCTCTCGTTGGGCGGCGTGCAGGTCGGCTGAACGATAAAAACATCTTTACCACGGATATTATCACGGATCTGGAGCTGGATTTCCCCTTCCGGGAAACGGCTGAGCAGCACATTGCCGAGAGGAATGCCGAGATATTTTGCGATCTCCTTGGCAAGCTCCGGATGAGAGCTTCCTGTTAAAAGAACCATATCTCCATTTTGTTTTTTCTGGACCTTCTTCATAAGGACACCCTACCTTTTTTTCTTTGAGACGGGCCGGGCCGGAACGCCGACGACCACATCACCTTTTTTAATTTTTATCTTCGGGATCACCACCGACCCCGCGCCGGTTTTCACCCCGTCCGGGATCTGAACGGGTGCCACAAAAACCGTATTGGAGCCGATCATCACGTTCTTTCCGATCGTAGTCTGGTGCTTTTTTTTTCCGTCAAAATTCGCCGTAATGGTTCCGGCCCCGACATTCGCTCCGTCGCCGATCACCGCATCTCCCAAATAAGTCAAATGCTTGGCCGAAACCTTCTTTCCAAGATGACTCCGGTTCACTTCCACAAAGCTTCCGATCACCGAGCTGTCGCCGATCACGGTGCCACGGCGGATTTTTGCAAACGGCCCGATCTCACAACTCCTGCCGATCTCCACCCCGCTTTCAATAAAACACCACGGATAGATCGTGGTGCACTTGCCGATCTTCACACCCGGTGCCACAAAAGTCTGCTCCGGCGCCATGAACGTCACACCCTTTTCCTGATGCTTTGCGATCTCCCGTTCATTTATTTTTTCCGTCACAATGGCCAGATCTTTCTGGGAATTGATCCCTTGCCCTTCTTCCGCGCTCGCCAGCGAAAAAGCCTCCACGCAATAACTTTCGCGCCGGAGGATTTCGATGGTGTCCGTCAAATAATATTCGCCCTTTTGATTGTCCCGTCCGACGCTTTCCAGAGCTTCAAACAGGACTTTTCTGTCGAAAAGATAAATGCCGGTATTCACTTCCCGGATCGCACTCTCTTCCGGAGTGACATCCAGTTCTTCGCGGATTGCTGCAAAATGACCTTCTTCCCGTACGATCCTTCCATATCCGGACGGATCTTCCCGGACGCAGGATAACACGCTGACATGCGCCCGCGATTTTTTATGCGCTGCCAGGAGCTTTTCCAGCGTCTCTGGTCTCACAAGAGGCATGTCGCCTGGCCAGATCAATATAGGGCCTTGCGCGTCCTTGAGCGCCGCCTTGGCCATCATCACCGCATGGCCAGTCCCTTTCTGCTCGTGTTGAAGCACCGGAATTGCGCCGTACGATTTTGAAAAAGAACGCACTTCTTCGGCTTTATAACCCACCACGATATAAGGGTTTTTGATTCCGGCTTCGGCCAAAGTTTCAAGCACATACCCGAGTACGGGCTTCCCGAACACTGGGTGCAAAACCTTCGGCAATTCAGAACACATCCGCGTTCCTTTTCCGGCCGCGAGAACAATAGCGTTCATATTTACCCCTTGATCCCGGTCAATTTGATGCCTTCAACGAAGAAGCGCTGATTGAATAAAAAGATGATCAGAATCGGAAGAATCATCAGCATCGACGCAGCCATGAGGAGCGTCCAATCCGTGCCGTGCACCCCCTGGAAATAAGCCAATCCGACCGGCAGCGTGTACTTCGTATGTGTATTCACCACGATCAAGGGCCACATCAGGTTCATCCACGACCCCATGAACGTAAAAGTCGTCAGGGTCGCCAAAGCCGGTTTTGAAAGCGGCAGAATGATGTGCCAGAAGATCCGGATATAGGAACATCCGTCGATCTTCGCGGCATCCTCCAGATCCTTAGGCAGCGTCAAAAAAAACTGTCGCAACATAAACGTCCCATAAGCAGTAAAGATCCCCGGAAGGATCAGCGCCTTGTACGTGTCGATCCAGCCAAAATGCCGGAGCAGGATAAACACCGGGATCATGGTCACCGCACCCGGGATCATCATGGTCGCAAGATAACCGAAAAAAATCTTGTCGCGGCCCGGAAAATTCAGGCGCGCAAACGCGTACGCGGCCATCGAGCTCGTGGCAACCTGCCCGAACGTGATGCAAAGACTCACAAAAATGGAATTCAGATAGAACTGCGCGAACGGGACCACGGACCAGACCTTCAAATAATTCCGCCAGACAAAACTGGCCGGCAGCCATTCCTGCCACCACGGACGATTCTCCGCGAAAACCTGTCCCGCCTCGGCAAGCGAGGTTGAGACCATCCAAAGAAACGGTGCTGCCATGCTCACCGCGCCTACGGCCAAAACTATAAAAAGCACCGCCCGCTGCAATCTCCGCTTCAGAAGTGACTTTTCCTTGAGCTCGGTCATTATCTTCACTGTTTTTTTTCTTTTAGAACGGGAGACAGACGCCGCGATTTCCTGCTTCATTTCCTCCCGGATCATCGAATCAATGTGATTACCCATGGTTCTCTCTTAAGTGTAATGAACGGTTTTGCCAAAGAAACGCCACTTCACAACCGTGACAGCAAAGATGATCAGGAACAGAACCCACGAAATAGCGGCCGCGTATCCCATGCGATACCATTCGAATGCATTATTGAAAATATAGTAGATGATCGTTGTGGTGGACCCGTTCGGCCCGCCGCCCGTCATGATGTACGCCTGATCGAACCCCGCCTGGAACCCGCCAATCAGACTCATGGTTGCGATGAAGAAGGTTGTCGGCGAGATCTGCGGCCAGGTGACATTCCAAAACTTCTGCCAGCTGTTCGCACCGTCCACTTCCGCGGCGTCATAAAGATCGCGCGGCACTCCCTGTAGCGCTGCAAGATAAAGAATCATGTTGTAGCCGCCGATCGATTGCCACACACTCATGATAATAAAAGCCGGCTTCGCCCACGCTTCGTCCGTCAACCAGTTCGGCCCAATCAACCGAAGACCTAGTGTATCTCCGAATTGTGCGATCATTGTGTTTAAGAGCCCGAAATTCGGATTGTAGATCAGCCGCCAGAGCATAAAGATCGCAACGCCCGAACAGATCGTCGGAAGAAAATAGACCGTCCTGAAAATGACCGTCCCGCGGAGTTTCTGGTTGAGAGCGATCGCCAGAAACAGCGAACCGGCCATGCTGATCGGAATTGCCGCCATCAGGACGATTGTGTTCCAGCAATACTTCCCGAAGAATGGGTCTTTCACTAACTCGATAAAATTTTTCAATCCCACGAATTGCGGGCCACTGGATAAAAGATCCCACTTCACAAAACTCAGCCCGAGCGACGCCAGCACCGGAACCGATGTGAACAGAAGAAATCCGAGCAGGTTCGGCATGAGGAACCCGTATGCCGCGATCGTTTCCTTTGTTTTATCCCTTAATCCGTTTTTCATGGTATTCGATTTGAAATTTTCAGCCTTTTCTCATGGACTGCGACGCGGTAGACAGTTTTCCTCGATGCTTTATCTCGTCCCTGTGGGGTAAGCCGTCACAGTGTCGTAGTTTTGCACTGGCAAAACTGCAATGCCGTAGAAAGTTATCCTTAGACTCTCACGGCATAGTAATTGTTCACAGGAATAACTGCCCGGCCTGGGCTCGAACCAGGAATCTTGCCTCCTTCGCCAGAGGCGAATCCGTTCATCGGTGGATTCGCCTCGCGGACGAATCCGCCTCAGGCGGAAAAGGGCTCCCTTAAAACCGTTTTTCGGTTCTTAAAATCTGCCCCGTCTGGGCTCGAACCAGAAACCTTGCCTCCAAAGGGCAGTGTGATACCATTTCACCACGGGGCAATCAACTCGATCCTTGTTTCTCTAACAATTCTTTTAGCTGTTTACGTCCAACCCCTGATTTTAAGAACCGCTCCCGTTTTACGGCTTCAGAAC
>JBAZJC010000020.1:0-20712 GCA_041651495.1 Candidatus Omnitrophota bacterium
GAGAAAACCCGAATATCTCGTGACTTGATTAAGTCCACCCACGGGATTCCCGCCGATATCCGTGGAATAATTCGAAGACAGGGTGATGCCGGCATCCTTAAGAGTGTTCCGGTACCCTTTCCAATCACCAGTCGCCTTACTCTGCGACAGCCACGACCCTAGCCACGAAATATCTTGAGCGGTACTGCCCTCCGCGGCAAACGCAGCCGTCGTGATCGAGAAAAGAAATAGGGTCGCAACAATTTTTCTCATCCGGTTTCCGGTTTATCGAGCGAAATAATTTTTGAGCTCCGCGGGGCCGCCTTCTGCCTGCGCAAGGGCCAGCATGAGAAGGATCCGCGCCTTCGGCCCCGTCAGATCGCCGCCCAGGATCGCGCCTGTTTTTTCAAGCATCGCACCGCCGCCCTGGTCACCGTACATTGGCCAAACGCCGCTGTGATAGACACGAGTGGTGATGACCACCGCAACCCCTTTTCCGAGTGCGTATTTAACCGCTCCATAGACTTGCGCGTTGACGTTGCCGGCACCCACGCCTTCGATCACGATCCCTCGCGCCCCCTGGTCAACGGCATTACGGACAAAAGCACCGTCGTCGCCCGCGAATGTCGTCAACAACGCGACCTTTGGCAATGCGGAAGGAAGCGGAAGCTTCTGCCGAGGACGCGGGTCGTTATAGCGCATAACCTTGTTCATCACGATATATCCCAGATATCCCTTTTCGCCGGAATCGAATGTCTGGACGTTCGTCGAATTGGTTTTCCGCACATCCCTGGCGGAATTAATATATTGGTTGAGCGTGACGGTCACTCCCCACCCTTTCGCCTCTTCCGAACATACCTGGATCACGGCGTTCAGGATATTCGCCGGCCCGTCCGGAGACAGATCCGAGGCATCGCGCATCGCACCGACAAAGACAACCGGTTTATCGCTCTTCAGGGTGAGATCGAGAAAGTACGCTCCCTCGGCCATCGTATCCGTGCCGTGGGTCACGACAACGCCTTTGATCGCCGGGTCCGCGAGGATTCCGTCCACCGTTTCTGACAGCCTGCCCCACATTTCGGGTGTCATCTGGGAACTGTCGATATTGGAAAATTCGACGACTTTGATATTGGCGATCTTGGAAAGCCCGGGTACCGCCTCGAGCAGATCTTTTCCGGACACCGCGGGCACCGCGCCGCCGGTCTTTGGGTCGAGCTTTTCAGCTATCGTACCCCCCGTAGTCACAATGGCTACCGTAGGCAGTTCGGCCTGTGAAAATGCGGGGAAGGCCATAAAAAATGCCGCCAGGCAGAATGTGAAACGCAATGAAGATTTACGATATTTTATCCTCTTCATACCGCACCCCTCTCTTTTTTTTGAGATCACATTATATTGACGATAAAACTTCCCATCACTGTAAGCACGACATTGGCGACTGCGTACGGAACGGCATAGGCTATCGCCGGAACAGCGCTTTCCGCTTCCTCTGTCAACTCATTGAGTGCCGCCGTGACATTGTGTGCCCCCGACAAAGAACCGAGCAGTAAAAGTGTGTTCATTTTGAAAACTTTGCGGCCGAAAATAAAACCCGCCAGAAGAGGGAGGGTCGTGACCACGATCCCGGAAAGGAAAATAACCATACCGCTTGTCTTGAAGGCATGCACAGCATGGGGTCCCGCGGTGATCCCCACGCATGCGATAAAGAAGTTCAGCCCGAAATCGCTCAGGAGCCATTGCGCGGGCCCGGGAATCTGACCGAATGTTGGATGGATTGATCTCAACCAACCGCATAAAAGCCCGGCGACCAGCACCCCGCCTTCGACGCCGAGTGTGATTGGCAACCCCCATACCGGTATCACGATCAACCCCAGCAGCGTGCCTACGATACAACCCACAGCCAGAGTCGTAAGGTCGGTCATGATCGTGGGGCGCTCTGCGTACCCCAAGAGTTTCACGACACGCTCAACGTCATCTTTCCCGCCGATAAATTGCAGGACATCGCATTTGTGAACGACGATATCTCTCCCAACCGGGATCTCATGACCCTGTCTTGTGATGTGTTTCAAAAACACTCCGTGCGCCAACTTGCCCTTGCTTAATTCCCCGAGGGTCTTGCCCGCGATATTCTTGTTGAGAACACATACCTCCATGGTCTCCCCCATCACATTTCCAAAGTCCGATGGATCGGTCTCCAGGCCTATGATCTCGGAGGCGCGAACGATAAGACTCGGACGACCCACAAGCAGGAGAACGTCATCCGGTTGTATCGCTATGTCCGGCGCCGCTCCCAGAATATTTCCGGCCCTTTTGATCTTTTCGATAGCAATGCGTCCCGGAAGAAGCGCTTCAACCTCCTGAACTTTTTTGCCCAGAATATTCTTATTCGAAATTTTATAGGCTCTGAGGTCCAACTGGGCGGCCCACGAAAATTCCGATTCACCTGCGGTATCCTCCGAGGCAATCCCCATCTCTTTTTCCAGCTTTTTCGCTTCAGCTTTAAGGTCTACTTTGAGTAACCCCGGGATCAATTTTAAAATGATGATCGCACCGGCGGTTCCGAAGATATAGGTAATGGCATACGCGATGGCCACATTCGCGTTCATGGCCCCCTTCATGGCAGCTGAGACCGGTAATTGGTTGATCGCCCCTCCCGCCGTTCCCAGGGCCGCGGAAGTCGTCATCGCACCCGCGAAGATGCCGGCGGCCGTCCCTTGACCGAAGCCCAGTATCTTCCCTAATACGATGACCGAAACTCCCGCCGTAAAAGCAACGACGAGCGCTATCAGGATATATTTGTACCCGTCACCTTTGAGAGCGTTAAAGAACTGCGGACCGACTTTATACCCGACACAAAAAATGAACAGGGCAAAGCTGATGTTCTTGATGATCTCGGGAACCTCGATACCAACCTGCCCCACCACCAAAGCTGCCAAAAGAACAGAGGCCGTCGTGCCGAGACTGAACCCGAAGATCTTGATCCTTTTACCCAAAAAATAACCGAGCGCGAGCGCCAGGAATATCACGATCTCCGGATTGCCACGCATGATCACGGTAATATCATGTAGCATTGTTGCCTCCTTATTGGGCCCGTTGGATAGCCCGTCGTTTCCAAAAGGATTTACTTATTCGACGCTTTCCACGCATCGTAATAATCCTTGAGAAGGTCACTGATCGCCTGACCGATCCCTTCGTAGGCCTGGTTCGGCAGATTCGCGAGCGACACGCGGACAGACATCCGCGGCGCGTCAAACCCGCCGCCATCCATCAAGACCACCGATTTCTTTTCGGCCAGTTTGATCACAAAATCAATGGGCTCATGGTCCTTGACCAGATGCCCGGCAAATTTTTCGCCGTAACGCTGTTTTGCCAAGGTCGGGATATCAATGGTCGTGTAGTAATAAGCGCTGTTCGGGTCTTCCGGACACGGGATCCCGATCGCCTTGTAAAGGGTCTTGAAGCGGTGCCGGACAATGTACTGAACGGCTTTTTTGTAATTTCCTCCTTTGTCCACAAGGCAATAAAGAGAAAGGAGCACCATCATGACCTGCATCATGGTGGAAAGCCCGGCAGTATGGTGCAGCGCCACGGAACGGCTGTCAGCCACCATACGCTCGATAAATTTCATTTTGTCCGGGTTCAAAATGACTTTTTCGTAGCGTTCATATAATTCCTTCCTGTCCTTTTCCGGGAACGCGGCGATCCTCCTGTCGAAGATATTGTCTTCATGGATCGCGATCACTCCCAAACGAAGACCGGTCGCACCGAAATATTTGGAGTAGGAATACACAAGGATCGTGTTCTGCGGGGCGATCGCGGCAAGCGAACGGAACCCGTTCACGAACGTCCCGTAAACGTCGTCCGTCAGGATGATGAGGTCCTTCCGGCGGGTTTTGACCAGATGCGCGATCTTGTCGAGTGTGGCCTGGTGGATTGCGACCGAACCGGGGTTCGCGGGATTGACCAGGAAGAACGCTTTGACTTTGGGGTCCGCGAGTTTTTCAATTTCGGCATCCGTATACTGCCACCCCGAATCCTTGTCCTGTTTGATCTCAAGTTCCACGAATTCATAGTCATTCAACCTCGGGATCTCAAGATAAGGTGTAAAAATGGGAACCCCCAAGGCGATCTTGTCGCCTTTGTGGAGCAATTTGTTCTCCATCAGACTGGTAAAAATATAATCCATCGCCGCGGTCCCGCCCTCAGTCACAAAAAGGTCGAATTGTCCGGGAGGCGGATTATTTGCGCACATTTCCTGAACAAGGTATTGGTGAATGATCTTTGCGGTGTTATCCAGAATACGGTCGGGTTCGGGATAATGGTCGCCAAGGATCGCGTCTACCATCTCCTGAACAAAATCATCCGCGACCAGTTTCATCTCATCGCGGACATATTCGTAGGTTTTTTTCAGGCAATCAACGCCGGGAAGCGCCGCGTTCTTTTCAAGAAAGTTTTCGTACCGCTTGGCGATCCCGTCCTTTTGCGGGGTCATCCCAAGCCCCGGGACATCAACCTCCCGGAGGGACTCTTCAATGGCGAAAAAACCAAACTGGAAAAAGGCCTGGCGCGGACCGGTCGCCAGCCAGTTGGGATTACCGCGGCCCGCATCAAGCATGATCCGCTCGGAGTGGGTTTTTGCGATCTTCTTTAATTTATTTTTAAGTTCGAATGGGCTGAGGTTCTCGTAGCGTTTCTCTTCGGAAGCTTTCATGGCAGGCAACCCTCCTTGTTGGGAAACAGTAGGGTTTTATTCTAGAGAAAAAAACAGGCGGGGTAAAGGAGAGTTATTAAAAACTGTACCGAAAGTGCCGGGTTCAATCTTTCACCTTCACGGTTATTCCTTTTTAGAATGTGGAAACGGATCCACTTTTGTTCATGGGCAGTCAAAAGCGGATGCCGAGGCGTTTGAGGTCGCGTTTGAGGCGGGCGAGGCCGCGAAAGTGAATGACGTGCATGCCGGCTTTACTGGCGCCGGCGATAAAGCTTTTCATGTCGTCGATGAAAACGGTCTCTTCGGGCCTAAGACCGATCTTTCTCAGGACGCGTTGGTAGATCTTGAGACCGGGTTTGCGCGCGCCCACCTTGTGCGACGGGAATACTCTCTTGAAATGACGAAGGATCCTGAATTTTTTCCGGATATACGTGAAATGAAGCGCGTTGGTGTTCGAGATCACATAAAGGGGATAATGCTTTTTGATCCGCGTGAGAAGTTTGTCCATCCCCGGGCTTTTCCGGAAAATATCGGTCCAGTAATGGCTGAAGGTCGCAAGGGGTATGGAAACGCCAAGGGTTTTGCAGGCGACCCGGTGGAACTCGCGGGTCGAGATCTCACCGCGGGTATAGGCCTGCTCGAACCCGGAAAGAAAGAAACGCTTCCAGATCTCCCGGGTAGAAAGGCCTGACACGACAGAAAAACGTTTTGCGGCTTTCCCTGCATCATAATTCACAAGCACATTGCCGAGGTCGAAGATGACAGCCTTGATTTTGAGAGCATCTTTCTTTTTCATAGGAAGCTGAATCTTAGCATAATTAAGATGCTCGGGAAACGGGGTTTCATCCAACCCATTTACATAGTTGACTCGTGATGAGACCCAGATAGGTCCCCATTACATTCCCCAGGATCCCCAGGAGCAGGCCCACCGGCGCGAGCGCGGGTTCGTAGGCCGCCGCAACAATGGGTGCCGAGGCCGGACCGCCGATATTCGCCTGGCTTGCGGTCGCGACAAGGCAGAGCGGGATGTGCGCGACGCGGGACACGGCCAAAAGAAATGCCGCGTGGATCAGAACCAGGACAACACCGGCCAGGATCAGAAGCGGGGCCGACAGGATCCCCGAAAGGCTCGCCCGTGCGCCGATCGAGGTGAGCACGAGGAACAGGAAAAAATATCCTACTTGCGAAGCGCCATGGAACTCGAGTTTCCGAAGCGACGTAAATGAAAGCAGAATGCCGAGGGTCGAGGCGAAAATGATCGTCCAAACAAAAGATCCGTTCCCCACGATACTCGCCAGCCCATTCGAGATCCCCGCGCCCCCGAACGCCACGGCAATAATGAACGGAAAGTATTGGAGGTTGAACTTTTTTTTGCGCGCGTCCGCGGAAGTGGTTTTCCGGGCCAGTTCCTCGACGACGCGGAGGTCGGAGCGGTTCCACATATCATATTTTTTCTGAAAACCCTCAAGCAGGAGCAGGAGTCCCATCCAGGAATAAGCCACGACGGTATCCACAACAATCATTGGGAAAAAGACCGCGTCCGGCGTATGGATCGCCTCCTTCACCGCGATCATGTTAGCGCTGCCGCCGATCCAGGAGGCCGAAAGCGCTCCGAACCCCGACCAGGCATCGGCAGGCAGCCATGGTTTAAAGAACATGACCACGAGCGGCGCACCGGTCATGACACCGGCAGTGCCGGCGAACATTATAAGAAGCGCAGGCCGGCCGAGTTTCAGGATGGCCCTGATATCCGTCGAGATCAAAAGAAGAATGAGTCCCCCGGGAAGAATCATGATCGTGATACTCGAGTAGATCACGTGCTGTTGCGGAAGGATCCCGAGTCCGGAAACGATCATGGGAAGAAAATAAATCCAGAAAAGCGCCGGCGGGAACTGAAAGAATTTCTTTGTCCGGGGGCTTTCAGAAAAGAAAAGGACCAGCGCTTCGATCAGAATCAGAACGCTAAGGATGCAGAACGGATTTTGTATCATGGAAGAAGCGGCACGACGCCGATGCCGGCTTTGATCTTTCGGAGATCATAAACGCCCGAACGTGTCACAAAATTGCCTCGCGTCACGTTCTCAGCCATAAAAAAGGGCGCATCCAGATCCACGAAATCAAAACCCCCGAGTCCCGCCGCGAAATGCGCGGCCGCGGTGACGGCCAGCGGCGTTTCCATCATGGTCCCGATCATAAGTTTGATGCCGTGTTTCTTTGCCAGCCGCGCGACCTCATACGCCTCGAGAATGCCTGTCTTCATGAATTTCACATTAATTGCACCAACAGCTCTTGTCTTGATGAGCCGCTTGGCGTCCTCAAGCGACGAAACACTTTCATCCGCACAAACAAGCACTTTGCCTTCGTGTGTCACTCTCGCGAGCCCTTCCCAATCCTCTTTCGGCACCGGCTGTTCGACAAGCGCGGGTTTTATTTTAAGCCACCCTAGTTCTTTCAGGAATTTGAGCGTCTGGGCGGCTGTAAATCCCTGGTTTGCGTCAAGATAGACCGGACATTTTCCGGCGATCCGGGCCACAGCCGCGACACGTTTGAGGTCCCGGTCGAAATCCCGGCCGACCTTCACTTTAAAAGAGCGTATGCCGCGTCGCAGGATTTCACGCGTGGCGGTCTCGGCGCCGGGGACATCGCCAAGCACCACGGTCATGTCGGTTGTGAGCACGCGCGGCCGGGTTCCGAAAGCCCTCCAAAGCGGCATCTTCTTTTCACGCGTCGCCGCGTCCAGAAACGCCATCTCGAGCGCCGCCAAAGCGCACTTGTTTTTCGCAAATCTGTCTCTGAATTCTTCCGCGACCACCGGAAATTCCGGAAGGCTTCGCCCCTCAACCGAGCGGGCCGCTTCTTTCAGGTTTTTGAGCGTCTCCTGAACAGTCTCGCCGGTAATGTGCGTCGCGACCGCGGCCTCACCGAATCCGCGGACACCGCCGGAAAGTTCTACCGAAAAGAGAACGTTCTCAAGCAGGTCATGCCGGCCCTTGGCCGTCGTGAACGGCCGTACAAGTTTTGCGCGCCAAATCTTCGCGCCGGCTTTTTCGATCATGATCTTTTTCATCAAAAACCCCGCCCTTTAGACCTAGTAATCCATCCCCGGCTGTCACCAGGATAGATCTCCTGAACCATGAAGTATTTTTTGTCCCGTCGTGTCTTTTACATTATACTATTTCCGGGATTCTAAAAAACACTTAAAGCGGGGGAAGGGGACGACATGATCAATTTCAAGTCGATCAAAGTGCAGATCAATTTATTCCTTGCCGTTTTCGCCGTCTTTCTTTATCTGAAGGAACCCCGCATTGCTTTTCTCACCGGGTTTTTCTGGGCCATCTCTTTTTCCGTCCTGATCGAAGCTTTGTGGCTTTTCCTTAAGACCAAGAAACTGCGGATCACCGACGGCATTCTCACGTCCGGTCTTATTATCGGGTACGTCCTGTCGGCTGAATCGCCCTGGTGGATGTTCCTGGCGGCCGCAGCTTTCACCGTGGGAGTGAAACGCCTCCTGAGATTTCACGGAAAGAACCTGCTGAATCCCGCCGCAGCCGGCTTATTTCTTGCTGCGTTTCTATTAGAGGGCTCTACTGAGTGGAAGGGAGCTTATACCTGGTATTTCCTTTTCCCTGCCGGTCTTTACATTATGCATAAAATCAAAAAAACGGAAATTGTTTTTGGCTATTTTATGATGTCGCTCGCGCTTTTTATCCCGCAAGCGCTCATACAAGGCTCTTCCCTGTTAAATATCCCCTGGTATTTCAATTATTTCTTCATCTTTATCATGCTGATCGAACCCAAAACAACGCCGCCAACACGCTGGCCTAAGATTGCGTTCGGAGCGGGTGTTGCACTTTTGATTTTTCTTCTAACAGAATGGGGATTCCAGTACGAACCTGAACTTTTCGCTTTGCTTGTCGTAAATGCTTTGGTTCCTTTTCTCAACAAAATCCCGGATTTTAAATTCAGGCCCATACAAAAAACCTCTTAGGAGATGCCGATGAAAAACAGAAAAATAACACTTATCCTTTGCGGCCTTCTCATTGCGAGCACCACCGCCTTTGCGCACCCGCCTTCCGACATTAAAATCCAGTTCGACCCGGCGACAAAACTTTTGACCGCGGTCATTGAGCATCACGTCAGCAACCCCCAAACCCATTACATCAAGAAAGCTGATATCGGTTTGAACGGGAAAGAGATCAAAATGCTGCCTTTCAAAAAACAGGATAGTAACACCACCCAAACTGTGGAAATCATGATCCCCGAAGCACAAAAAGGCGACATCCTGAGCGTGGAGGGGTACTGCAATTTGAGCGGAAAATTGAAAAAAGAGATCAAGGTCAAATGAGCGCGCAACGTTACGGAACGTAACTTGCAGCGCAAATTTGATCCCGAGCGAAGTCGAGGGATCTCGTAACCGAAAGTGAGATTGCTTTCCGCCAGAGGCGGATCCGCCTCTGGCGGACGCGAACTTGCAATGACACGCAGGCTAAAAATGAAAAAACAGATTTTTAAAGGCAAACCCAATTCTCCATCAAAAAATTTAAAGGTTAATTGGACTAGCCCTGGCAACCTTCTGTTTAAAAAAAATAGTCCCAATACTGTTCAATTTCCACATTGTGGAAATTGGGGCAATCCTGACTACCATAATGGAAGAAAAAATAAAAGTCAGGATAGATGCCAGGGCAAGGCCGTCGTCGGGCAATCCGGCGGTTGCACGGCAGTCATTAATCAAAGTCTCGCGGGCGTCGTGGAAGCTGCGCGCACCTCTTCCCGGATCACCGGCATCCTGGGTTCCCGGAACGGGATCGAAGGCATCCTGAACGGTTCTTTCGTGGATCTCAAGGCAAAGCCGTCAAAGTTGATCCGCGCTGTTGCGGAATCCCCTTCCGCTGCGCTCGGTTCCTCCCGTTACAAACTCAAACCTGGAGACGACCGCAAGATCGTTGCAAGCCTCCGGAAGCACAATATCCGCTATGTGTTCCTGATCGGCGGCAACGATACGGCAAACACCAGCCTTCAGATCGCAAAAGCCGCCGAAAAAGATCATTACGAGATCCGGGTCATCCATATCCCCAAGACCATCGATAATGACCTGGTAGAGACCGACCACTCGCCCGGGTACGGTTCTGTCGCGCGTTTCGCGGCCATCACAACGCAGGAGGCAGCTTTGGACACCCGGGCCATGAAGAATGTCGATCCTGTAAAGATCATTGAGCTTATGGGAAGAAATTCCGGCTGGATTGTCGCGGCTTCTGCGCTTCTCAAAAAATCTCCCGCGGATGCGCCGCACATCCTCTTCATCCCGGAGGTCCCGTTCGACGAAACCGCCTTCGTTAAAAAGACCGAGGCCGTCCTGCAATCGGTGGGTTATTGCATCATCGTGATCTCGGAAACGATCCGCGATTACGGCGGAAATCGTATTGGTCACAAGACCAAAGGCGTGACCGCCGATCCATTCGGCCACCAATATGTCGAGGGCACAGCCGCCCGGCTTGCCGCGGTCCTCGAAAAAAACCTGAGCGTCCGCGCCCGTTTCGACAAGCCCGGAACGATCCAGCGCATGTCGATGGCCTATATCTCAGAGATCGATCAAAAGGAAGCTTATCAGGCGGGCGTCCACGCGGTGAAATGGGCACTCCAGGGAATGACTCAAGTCATGGTGGGATTTGAAAGAAAACCGGAAAAGGAATACGCCATCTGTTACAAGCCGGTGCCGCTCGAAAAGATCCCGAACCGTGAGCGGGACCTCCCCGCGGGATTTTTCGACAGAAAAAAAGGGATGATCACACCGGCCTTCGTGAAATACGCACTGCCGCTTCTCGGCAAGGGCCTCCCCGATTTCGCTTCATTTTAGTGAAAGCCCTTCACGCCGGGGAATCCAGAAGAACGACGTGCGGATTTTTTTCCTGAAAATTCTTGAGGAGCCATTCGCTCAGGAAAAGAAGCACCCGCCGCCCCTGTTCATCCCGGGCCAGGGCGACACCATAAGAAAGTATCTCCCCCAAATCCGCATCGTTGAGCGCGCTCTCCGCCCATCGCAGGATCTTCCAAGGCAGCATTTCAAGCTGTGACTCCGCACCGTATTCTTCTTTCAACCGGTATTGCAGCACCTCATATTGCAGAGGACCCACGGCTCCCAAAAGTGCGGTGTTGGGATTGGCGGGTTTGATCCAGCTGAAGACCTGGACAATATCCTCGGCAAGCAGATGTTCCAGCCCTTTTCGGAAAGGTTTATATTTCGCCGGCGAGGGGTTGTGGATCGAGGCAAAACATTCCGGAGCAAACCGAGGAATAGTATTGAACACGATCGAAGGATCTTCGCTGATAGTATCCCCGACGCGAAAATCTGATTTGGCGGCAAATCCAACGATATCTCCGGGATACGCCACATTGACAGTCTCGCGGCTTTGTCCGAAAAGCGTGTGCGATCCCGCAAGTCTGACGCTTTTCCCTGTTTTTGTATGATAAACATCCATATCCCGGGTGAATTTTCCCGAACAAATGCGCAAAAAAGCGATCCGGTCACGGTGCAGCGGATTCATATTGGTCTGGACCTTGAAGATAAACCCGGAAAAATGTTTTGAGAGAACGGGAATAGTCCGCTCTCCCGCTTTTCTTTCGGCCGGTCCCGAGGAGTACTTGATGAAACCGTCGAGCAAAAGCTGCACGCCGAAATTATTGGCGGCGCTCCCGAAAAAGACCGGCGTTGTTTTCCCCTGAAGCACTGACTCTGGCGAAAAACCGACGTGTGCCATATCCAGAAGTTCCAATTCCTCCGAAGCCTGGCCATAGGACTGTTCGTCTACGATCTTTTTTACCGCAGGATCTGAAAAACCGTGCATCGACACAGGAGCTTTGTAGGCGCCCCCGGGAACTTTCTGAAAAAGGTGCACTTCCTTTTGAAGCCGGTCATAAACTCCTCTGAATTCCCGGCCGCTTCCAAGAGGCCAGTTGACCGGATAAGCATGGATCCCAAGGACATTCTCCAGCTCGTCGATCAGCGCAAGAGGGGAGAGGCCCGGACGGTCCAATTTGTTCATAAAGGTAAAGATCGGGATCCCGCGGTGGCGGCAGATCTCAAAAAGCTTACGGGTCTGGCTCTCGATGCCTTTTCCGGCATCGATCACCATCACAACCGCATCCACAGCCATCAGCACCCGGTAGGTATCTTCCGAAAAATCTTTATGCCCCGGTGTATCGAGAAGGTTGATCCGCCACGTGCCGTAATCGAACTGAAGAAGGGTGGAACTGATGGAGATCCCCCGCTTCTTCTCCATTTCCATCCAGTCCGAGGCCGTCTCCCGTTCCTGCTTCCGGGCGGTCACGGAACCAGCCAGCTGGACGGCACCGCCGTACAGCAGGAATTTTTCCGTAAGCGTCGTCTTGCCGGCGTCCGGATGCGAAATAATCGCGAACGTCCGCCGTCTTAAAATTTCATCGTGGATCAAACCCGTTTGCATCGCCCAAATTTCCCCGTTAACTACCTTAGTTTTTATTTTGTTTTCTTTTGTTGGAAGGTAGCCAGATTACCCGTTGATTTTTCAATTAATGAGAATCAGTGCTGCCCAAGTCTATATCTTCTTTGCACTAAGGATGACTTGGACTGTACTGATTACCTTGGACTTTTAAATTAATGAGAATCAGTGCTGCCGGGATTCGCGCAGAAAGCTGGTGTTGCTCTTCCAGTCCGAGATCACCTTACACCAAAGCTCCAGAAATACTTTTTTGCCGAGGAATCGCTCGATGTCGAGGCGTGCGGCCGTGCCGATCTGTTTGATCTTCTCGCCGCCCTTGCCGATCACGATCGCTTTTTGAGAATCCCGTTCGATCACGATCGTGGCATGAATGCGGGTTATTTTTTCTTCTTCCTTGAAATCATCGATGCGCACCGCTCCGTCGTACGGAAGTTCCTCGCCCAGGAAGTGATAAAGCTTTTCGCGGATCATTTCCTGCACATGAAAACGGACATTCTGGTCGGAAAGCTGATCCTCGGGATAAATGAACTCCCCCTGAGGCAGGTATTTCAGCGTCTGCTGGATCAAGACCTTGACGTTCTCCCCGGTCCTGGCGCTGATGGGAATGAACTCTTTAAAGGGATAGGCCTTTTGATAAGAATCCAGGGCAAGCAGGAGATCGTCCTTGGAAAAACGGTCGATTTGATTGACCAAAAGGAATACGGGAATGGAAACATCCTGGACCCATTTCAGGATCGCGCGTTCCGTATCCCCCATGGCCTTGGGATACACCATCCAGAAGAGAAGGTCCGCGTCCGAAAGCGACTGATGGACATCGCGAACCATGCCCTCGCCCAAAGCATCTTTCGGTTGATGGACACCCGGCGTGTCGAGAAAAATGATCTGCCCGCGATAAGGGCTTTGGACCCCCTTGCCGTCGGGAACGGTCAGGATCCCCCGGACCACATCGCGCGTCGTCTGAGGCTTGGCGGAGGTCCCGGCCAGCTTTTCCCCCACCAGATAATTCAAAAGGGTGGATTTACCGACGTTCGGCCTTCCGATGATCGCGACATGTCCGACTTTGGTCTCAGTCATTCTTTTTCCCTTTATTAGGTTTATCGTCCGTTTTTTCCTGGAAGATGAAAGATTCCGTCAGGATCGCTCCAAGCTTGCTAAGTCCGTCCTTCACTTGTTCCGGCGCGCTCGTAGCGAGCTGCACGGTCCCGGTAATACCCGCCTTGGTCTTATCGACCAGGGCTTTCTGGAAGGCATTCGTGAAAGCGCTAAAAACGCGGAACTTGGGGTCCCCGATATAACCGTCGACTTTGATATTCAGTTCCACATTTTTCTGATCCTCCAAAAGAAGGCGTATTCCTTCGAACGGGTATTTGAGAAGCTTCTGGGCAGGCGACGGAGCCTCGAACGTCATGGACTTGAGGGTCAGTAAATGCTCGGACTTGAGATCCCCTTCCACGCAACGCAGATGCGACTTGAGATCGTAGGTCCCGCTTTGCACCTCCCCGAGAATCCCCGAAAGAAGAAAACCGTATTCTGCCGCGGAACCGTCGGTGATCTGGGTCTCGACATCAAAATTGTCCCCATCCGCAAATTGGCACTTCCCCCCGCCTTTGAAAAGGGCCGGAGGATTCACCCCAAACGTGGCTTCCACCTGGATCGTCTCGGTAAAGGTCGGGCTGGTATAATTTGAAAGATAATCAAAACCGGTCCAATAACCCTTGATGTGCTCGAAGATCCAACGTTGTTCCTCGGACTCACGCCGGTCGTCAAAAATGATCGACCCATCTTCCATTTCCAGACGGTCGATGCGCGTGCGCCAGGAATCTTCGCCGATATTGTCCGGATCGGGCATCGCTCGTGGCGGGATCGGCGGACTGTCCTCGTCGAGTCCCATGTTGTGATACCAATGCCAGACATTGGTGCGGGAACCTTTCGAGGTCATGTAGCTTTCGATCGCGAAAATGACTTTTTTAAAATGGGCTTTCCGGATCCGGATGAACTTGTTCTTGAGCACCCGGAGGTCCAGTTCGCACTCGATCCCCTTGCATGTAAAGTGGTCCCGGCGTCTGAACCCCGGAGGGTTGAGGATCTCGAGTTTTTCGATACTGATGCGTGATAAAAAAGGGGAAATACGCATACCTTCGATATGGACCGGCATGTCGAAAACCCGGGTCATCACTTTTTCCAGAAAAGGTTCGACTGCCATGCCCAGGAGCCGGGCATGCAGCATCCCGAGGGCAATCAACACGATCAAAATAAAGAAGAGAGGTCTTAGCTTTTTCATCGGGGATTCAATCCCTTCCGGAAAATTTCTTCCCGGGCGTAAAGTTCTTTCAGCCGCCCGACGTCCTCCTGGCTCAACGCCGGCTGCAAAGATGCCGCCGTATTCTCAAGTACTTGCTCCCGGGTCTTTGCCCCGGCGATCACCGCCGAAACCGGCACGAACGAAAGCGTGAATTCCAATGCCGTTTTCGATAGAGGCAGAGTCCCGGATCCAAGTGTTTTTTGGATAAGGTGGATCTTTTGCCAATCGGCTTCCCGCTTTTCAGGGACCCAGCGGCGGCGATGATCATTCCTGGGGAATTCATGCGACGGTGCATACTTCCCGCTCAGGAGTCCCGAGGCAAGCGCCTCCCGGACGATCACCCCGACATCTTTTTTCTCCGCCTCAGGAAGGACCCTTTCGGCCATGCGTTGGTCCAATAGATTGAAGATGATCTGGATCGCTTGAACCCGCGGGTCCCCGAGCGCCGCCAAAGCTTCAGCCTCCGTGTGGACCGAGATCCCGGTAAAACGGATCTTTCCTTCTTTTTTCAACCCTTCCAGAACGCTTACCAACTCTCCCCCCCGGATCAGCTCCAGAGAAGGATTGTGAAGCTGGAAAAGATCGATCACATCCGTACCGAGACGTTTGAGGCTTTGTTCGCAAGCGAAGCGGATATAACCCGGATCAAAATTTTTCCTGTGCCCGGCGTGATTAAGTTTTTCAGGCGGCCCCGGTAAAAAAGAGGCGGGCTTTTGCGAAGGCGAGTAAAAATCCCAGCCGCATTTAGTGGCCAGAATAAAGCGGTCGCGGGACCTGCCTTTCAGGAATTTCCCCAGAAGCTCTTCGCTGTGCCCTTCCCCGTAGGTGTCAGCTGTATCAAAGAAATTGACCCCGGAATCCCGTGCAGCCGCCAAAGCTTCGAGAGAATCTTTGTCACGAACCGGGCCGTAGGCGTTGCCTCCTATGGCCCAGCAGCCGAAACCGATTTCGGAAACACGCAAACCTGTTTTTCCAAAACGGCGCTGTTTCATACAAGGGGTAACGGCTTCAGTCCCGGAAAACTCAAAGGAAGGAGGGATGATCGAACGGTTACTTGGGGAAAAGTTCGTCAATGGCTTTTTGGATCTTGTCCTGGGCCTGATAGCCCACAAGCTGCTTTGCGACTTCGCCGCTCTTGAAAAAAATGACCGTCGGAATGCCCTGGATCCCGTATTTCTGAGGCGTGTTCGGGTTTTCATCCACGTTCATTTTTCCGACCACAATGCGGTCGGCATTGACAGCCGCGATCTTTTCGATGACAGGGCTGAGCATCCGGCAAGGCCCGCACCACTCGGCCCAAAAATCAACCAGAACGGGTTGTTGGGATTGAAGCACTTCGGCCTGAAAATTTGAGTCGGTAAGGGTTTTTTCTTTACTCATGGATTCACTCCGTTAAAGATAGCAAGCGGTTTCTTAAAATATTAGAAGATAGGCGAAACGATCCTAACACAACGGGCCGTAATATACACCGAACGCAGGGTTCTGTCCACACGCCCGAAATCTCCAGACGCATCCCGCTTCAAACCGCCTAAACTTTTTATTTCTTTTCCAAAATGGTAGTTTAGAGGGCCTCAATCTCAGCTATGTTTTGATTGATTGGTATTGGGAACTATTCCGGGCCAAGAATCTCCGAGATGGCCGTGAACATCTGGTCCACGAATGGTTTCTGGACCACTTTCGCAGCGCCGGCCTTTTGGGCCAGGTCTTCGAGTTGCGTTTCCCGCACGGCAGAAAAAAGAACCACGGGAATGTGCGCGGTTTCTCCCATGGCCTTAAAACGGCGACAGGTCTCATAACCGTCCATCCCCGGCATGGCAATATCCAGCAAAATAAGATCGGGCTGCCATGTTTTTGCCTTTTCCAGACTGCTTGCGCCATCGTGCGCCGTCTCGACCAGAAAACCATGGGATTCGACACGGGCCTTCAAGAGTGTCACCATCACAGGCTCATCATCCACGATCAAGATTTTTTGGGGCATCATGATTCTCCTTTCCTCTTGAAAGCATCTTCGCCAGTGTCTTTTTCAACACAAACCTTGTCCTATCCCACTACTTTCGCTCAATAAGAAGTCTTGTCCGCTGAAGGACACAAATCACGGATTTCACAACGCCGGCAGTCCGGCCGACGGGCAAAACAGCGCACGCGGCCATGATGGATGATCAAATGCGAATAAAGCGTCCAGTTCCTTTCCGGCACCAACTTCATCAAATCGAATTCGATCTTCACGGGATCGGCGTGGCGCGTCAATCCCAGCAAACGGTTGATGCGGATCATGTGCGTGTCCACCGCGATCCCGGGGATGCCAAAAGCATTCCCCAAAATGACATTGGCCGTTTTCCGGCCAACTCCCGGAATTGTAATAAGGTCTTCCATGCGGGCCGGAACTTCCCCGCCGAATCTTTCGAGAACTGTTTTTGCGGCGCCAAGAATATTTTTAGTCTTATTTCTGTAAAAGCCCGTACTACGAATTATTTTTTCAATCCTTTCGAGATCCGCGAATGCGAAGGCACGGATGCTGGGATATTTTTTAAAAAGGACCGGCGAAACCCGATTCACGAGCTTGTCCGTACACTGGGCGGAAAGGACTGTCGTCACCAGGAGCTCCCAAGGCGTTGAAAAATGAAGGGCACACCGGACCTCCGGATAAGCTTTATGCAACCGGAGGAAGATCGCGCGTGCGCGTTTTTTTTTGGCCGCAGATGTTTCTTTCATGAACAACAATATACTACATACAGTTCCCCGTGTTCAGATTTTAAATGTCATCTCTGGCAATTCCCGGTATTTGCAGAGAGAACAAAGTAAAATTTCTCAAGATTTTGAGACGCGCTCGTGAGGCGAATCGGGCATGGTGCCCATGAGGCCCTTGGTCCGGCACCGACGGTGCCCGAGTCCAGCGACTCTCGCCCGTCTGCGGTCTCGTCCCGCAAATTCCCCTCAAGATCAGGGGAAACCGTGCTTTGCGGGACTCCGACAGCTGCCTCTACCAAGGCCTCATGGGCGTGGGAATTGCCAGTAAATGTCATCTGCATTGTTCTTCGCTTATATTTTTAGTATACTCCGCACGAGAGGGAATTTTTATGGCAAAGATGAAGGCCGTCATTTTCAAAAAGCACGGCACAACGGCAGAACTTGAAGAGGCTTATGTGCCTGTCCCGGAGCCTGGGAAAAAAGATGTCCTGGTCAAGGTCAAGGCCTGCTCGCTGAACCATTTGGATCTTTGGGTGCTCGCGGGCATGCCCGGCGTCAAGGTCAGCATGCCGCATATTCTTGGTTGCGATATCGCGGGCGAAGTCGTTGAAAAAGGCAAGAAAGCTCATGGCATCCCGCTTCATAAACCCGTGATCGTTGCGCCCGGAATTTCCTGCGGCAAATGCTCCTACTGCAAATCAGGATGGGACAGCCTTTGTGCCAAGTATGAGATCGTCGGATTTCAGAATAGCGGCGGTTACGCGGAATACGTTAAAGTTCCCGCGCGAAACGTCATCCCTGTCACCGGAAGTCTCGGCATGGAATCCTGGGCTGCGGTACCGCTCGTATTCCTGACGGCGTGGCACATCCTCGTGACGCGGGCCGCAATCCAGAAAAAAGAGACGGCGCTCATTCAGGCCGGCGGAAGCGGGATTGGCAGCGCAGCGATCCAGATCGCAAAACTCCTGGGAGCCCGGGTAATCACCACGGTGGGAAGCGAAGAAAAGGTCAAGCGCGCCAAAGCGCTCGGCGCGGATGTTGTCATCAATTATAAACTGAAAGATTTCCAGGCGGAGGTCATGCGACTGACTCAAAGCGAAGGCGTCGATGTCCTCCTTGATCATATCGGCGGCGACACGTTTACCAAGAGTGTGCTGTGTCTTAAGAAAAAAGGCCGGATTGTCACTTGCGGCGCTACCGCCGGCCGCACCGTTGGTTTTGATTTGCGTTATCTTTTCACGCATCAACTTTCGGTCATTGGTTCCTACATGGGCGGTATCCCGGAGCTTCAGCGCATCGTCCGGCGCATTCAGGACGGTCGTTTGCGGCCCGTGCTCGATCAAGTGTTCCCCTTACGGGAAGCGCGCCAGGCCCTGAATCGCATGACCGCCCGCGAAAATTTTGGAAAGATTATTTTAAAACCCTGAAAACCGGATGAAGGATCACAAATGACGGGTGTCGTAAAAACCGGTTTTCCGCCATCTTTCCTCCGCCTGCCGCCATCCTGCATTTTATGAAACACTCCAGACTTTATCTCTCCGGTATTTGGTTAATGTCTCAAAGCGCGATCTGTTTTTCCATCATGGCGCTTTGCGTCAAATATGTGAGCACTTCCATCTCCCCGTTTCAGATCGTTTTCTTCCGGAGTTTTTTCGGTATGTTGATGGTGCTTCCATTTATCTGGCGCAAAAAAATTTCGTTGTGGGGTGAGGAACGATTCAAACTGACGGCCCGCGGCGTCTTCGGATTCGGCGCCCTAATCCTTCACTTTTACACGATCGCCAAACTCGACCTTGGGCTTGCGGTCATGCTCAATTACACGGCCCCCATCTTCACGGTGATCTTCTCGGTCTTTTTCCTGAAGGAGCGGCCGAGTCTCTCTCTTTGCTTCCTGATCTTTTTGTCTTTCGCGGGTGTGATCCTGCTGAATACCCGTTCCGGCGTGGTGTGGAACCCGGCGGTGTGGCTGGCATTGCTTTCCTCGATCTTCGCCGCATTCGCCTATTTGTCGATCCGTACGATCCGGCGCCGGGAGTCGCCCTACACCGTGATCTTTTATTTCACGCTAATCTCGACCGTGGGTTCGCTTTTTTTTCTGAAAGAATGGAAGTGGCCGGACATCGGGTCTTGGGGCTTGATCACCAGTATCGTGGTTTTTTCATTCTACGGACAGGTCTGGATGACCACCGCCCTGAGACGCGCCCCTGCCTACCTGGTCACGCCATTCTCGTACCTTCATCCGGTACTCTCATTCGCATATGGATGGCTGTTGTGGGGAGATGTTGTCACTTGGGTCATGGCGTCCGGCATTTTCTTGATCGTGGGAAGCGGTTCTCTTATCTCCTATTTTGAAACAAGACGCGAAAAAAAATTCCCCGCTTCCCTTTCCAGCGAATCCTGCCTTTGAGTCATGCTTCCTGAAACAAAAAAAGGGGTATCCCTTTGGGATACCCCTTTAGAACCTGGATCTCGTGTTTAAACGGTTTCCTTTTTTTTGTCCGTAACTTTAAAGGCGAAAAACATAAAGACCAGATTGATCACGACGTTCAGGACAAGCGGCCAATTCAATGCCCTCAGCGGGATCAAAACCCTGAGCCATGTGAGCGTGAATGCCGCAGTCGTAGCAAAACATGTCAGGTTGAAGATGGCCCCGTAGCGAAGCCTTTCCGACCTCATAAGGTTGAACAGAAGCCCCACCAGAGAATAAAAAAGATTCGCCACCAGGAAGAACATGAAGAAAAAAATGATCATCAGGAACGGCATCACAAAAGCCATCGCCCCTTTGATATTCTGATACATTTTCACCACGATATCTCCGTTAATGCGGACCCTCGGCGGCAGTTGCTGACTGGAACGCATCCCGGCGCCCGTGATATCCCGTCCTTCGATCTGCCCCGGCGCTCGTCTCAAAAAAATCTTTTTTGCCGTCACCATAACATATGCTTTCCCCATATCCGCTTCTGTCACATTCGTTTTGGTCATATCAAAGCTAATGATTGTTCCGAGCCTTGGATGGGTAAGCACCGCGGAGGTTTGGCCATTCTCGAGGCTGAGACCCTCCGGCGTCCAGACCATAGCCGGCATATTAAGCTTGGTCCAATCGATGAATGCATCGACCCGGGGCATCACCCTGGCCGAAAGGACCATCATGACCAGGACAACTGAAAGCCCGGCCAGATAAAGTGAATAAAGCACGCCGCGTCCGACAGAACTTTTAGCGGCATCCTGATAAACGGGCGGGTAAAAAAAAGCGGTGACGGGGGCGGTAAGGAACGTGAATATTTTATTCATACTGGATCTCCATAATTTTGAGTTTGATCTTCCCTGCCGGGACTTGAATGACGGTTTCTTCGTTTAAGGCTTTTCCCAGTATACCGCGGCCGATCGGGGAGGTCACCGAAATCTTTCCCTCGTCAAAATTCGCCTCATCCTGAGATACAAGCGTGTAATCAAAAATATCGCCGCTATCGAGATTCTTCACTTTTACTTTGGCGCTCAGATAAGCTTTGTCCTGGGCGATATCCCCTTTCTCAAGAATGCGCGCATTCGCAAGACGCGCC
>JBAZJC010000021.1:0-20173 GCA_041651495.1 Candidatus Omnitrophota bacterium
GATTGATGTAAACATCAGTGTCATAAGGCGCATACAGAAGCACTTTTTTGAAATCGCCCAAGGCCCTGTCATAATCTTTTCTCTCCGCAAAATATATTCCTCTCCGGTTGTATGCAAGCGCATTCGGATATTTGCTTAAAACATCACCCCATAACGTAACATCGTCTTTCCAGACAGCGCACCGATTCCAAGTTAAAACAGACAAACTTCCGGTAATCAGGATTAAAAGAACAATGATCAGCGCAACGCCAAGACGGCGGTTCTTTTCAGCTGTTTTCCCATAGGCCCAAACAATCCCTTCGGCGATCAGATAAAAAAAACCAACCGAAGCCATATACACATAACGATCTGCCACAATTGTAGAACCCATGGGTATAAATTGCAGAACAGGCAGAAGCGTTACCCAAAAAAACAAAATGCTGAAAACCACCTTTTTTGTGTGCCTGGCCGAACGAATCATCAAAACAGTAATGGCAAAGCAACCGGCAAGTGAAAATAAATAGATCGAAATATCCTTGATCCCTGAATAAGGATAGACACAAGAAAGCCCTACGGGCAGCAGGATCTTGCCGAGATAAAAAACAACTGCATAAGAGGGAATAAGGCACTTATCGAAAAAACCCAGCAGCTGCTCGTTCCGGAGCGCGGGCCCCTGACCATAAATTCCAAGAATGCCAAAACAAACAGCAAAAATCAGAAAAGGGATTTTGTCTGCGATCATTCCGCGATCGTACTTTCTTCCTTTGAAATAATCTGTAAGAAGCAACAAAAGGGGCAATGTGATTGCCATGGCTTTTGATAAGAGAGAAAAAACAAAAAAAATCATCGAAAACCAATAAGCTCTTCCTATTTTCAGGGTTTGCAGGTAATGACAATAACAAATTATCGACAGTAAAAAAAAGAACGAATAAAGAACGTCTTTCCGCTCGCTGATCCACGCCACCGATTCAACGTGCAAAGGATGGACTCCAAACAAGATGGCAGCGATGAAAGAAACGAGGGCGCTCTCGGATAACAACCAGATAAGCCAAAACACGAGCAAACAATTCAACAAATGAAAGATCAGATTGGTCAAGTGATACCCGAAAGGATCCAGCCGGAAGAACCGATAGTCAAACATATAGCTCAGCATCGTCAGGGGCAGATAGGTGGAGGCAAAAAAAGTCGAAAAAATTCGTATCATACTATAGGGCGATAAATTCTGAATGGCTGTGTTTTGCGTTACATATTCGCGATCATCCCAACTATCAATAAAACCATTCTTCAGACAGGGGGCAAACGCCATAAAGGTAATGACTAAAATCAGGGCTGAGGAAAGGACGACCCGAGGAGAGTTCATTTTGCGTGTTTTTGCGAACAAAAAAGGACAGAATTTATCAATCCCAGACGATGAAGATAAAAAATCCATAACGCTCCCAGTGACGCCAACCCATAACGAATACTGCGTCCCAAATTGATCGATGACGCTTCTTTTAAATAACGTACGGGCATAGGAATATCTCCAATTTTAAAACCAAAATGGACAGCTTGTATTAAAAACTGAGCATCAAATACAAAATCATTGGAATTTTTAGAAAAAGGTATCGTTTCCACCACCGATCTTCGATAAGCACGAAATCCCGAGTGAAACTCGCCCAAGTTTTGTCCCAGCGCAATATTTTCAATCCCGGTAAGAAACCGGTTTCCAAAATACTTGTAAAGAGGCATCCCTGAAGCCAAGCACTCCTTGCGGGTCCTGACCCGGTTGCCGAGGATCACGTCGCATGTTCTCAACCTCAAAATTTCGATTGCGGCAGGAATAAGCCGCGCATCATATTGATAATCCGGATGCAGCATAACGATGTAATCGGCATTTCTTTCTAAGGCTAACTGATAGCATGTTTTTTGATTGGCCCCATAACCACGGTTTTTGGGATGCTCTATGACGATCAAACCCAGCCGTTTGGCAATCCCGACGGTATCATCTTTGCTACCGTCATCAACTAAAATAATCTCGTCGGCGTGACTTTTTGGAATATTTGCAACGGTTTTTTCTAGGGTCAAAGCCGCATTATAAGCAGGAAGGACGATGATAGTTTTTTCTTTTAACATAGAGCATCTCCGCTAACTTGACGTAACACCTAGAGGGTATAATAGCTTCAAGGAGATGTTATGAGAAGGAGAGAAAAGAGGAGATGCAAGCATTTTGTTGTTTATGGCCAAGAGCAAACCAGTCGGCGATTGACAAGAAGGAAAAAAATTCATTGAATTGCCCGGAAGCTGAAGCAAGCTTTCAGCACAATCTCTCTTGAGGCTGGAAACGAAAGCATGAACCGGTAGATCTGTCGGGCCGGAAGAGCCGGAAACCGGTTGCGACGTGAAACATTCGTTCTTACGCCTTTGCTGGCTCTTTAAAGAAAAATACAGTAAAATTTCCCATCATGATGTATTCCCCCGGAAAATATTATCGGCTTTTCACAAGGGTTCGTTTTATTTCATGACTTCCCACGAACCTATTGAAGCGACCGAGAAACTTTTTACGCGCACCCGTTCGCGAGATTATCGGGATTGGTTTCGCTTTGGGGCCTACTTCCTGATCATTGGCGTTTTTGCGATCCTCTTGGGAATGCACAAGCTGGATCGTTTTGAGGATTTTGTCCTCGATAGTTTCCTCAAACACATTACCTGGGGCCAGATTCGTCCAGACATTGTTCTGATAGAGATTTCGGAAACGGCTTTAGAGGAAATTGGCCCCTGGCCGTGGCCACGAAGCTATCACGCGATCATGATGCGTCTTTTAAGCGAATGGCAAGCGGCTGCGGTTATTCTCGATCTCGACCTTTCCGAACCGACTGATCCCAAGAATGATCAGGATCTGATTCGATCTTTAGCAACGGGCAAAACCCCTTTCTATCTGCCGGTGGACCTGAAACCCCAAAAAGAGAAAAAATTTTGGATACACGGAATGCCCGTGGTTCTGGATACCGGTAAAGGCAAAAGGATCTGGGTTCACGCCATGCCGGAGTTCGAAAAAAAAGCACAAGCGACTGGCCACAGTTATCTCGCACCCGACGCGGACGGTACCCTGAGAAGGTTCGATCCTTTTATCACAGAGGGAGAAGAGAGTCATCCTTTTCTTCCGATTCGTGTGGCATTCGACCAAATGAAAAAACCCATCCCCCCGCCTCAAGAATGGAAATTGATCGAAGACGCTCAGGGGAAAATCCTTATTCCATGGAGCCAGGGGTGGGATTACGGGCTCGCGCGCTATAGTTACGCGGATTTGATTCATAGTTTTTATGCAATTCAGAAAAAGATGCGGCCGGTCATCGATCCCGGATCGATTGCCGGAAAAATCTGTCTTGTGGGTCCCACTGCGCCTGCTGCGACAGAACTTAAGGTTACACCTCTTAGCACCGCATACGCGAGGATCAGTGTCTACGCACAGGTTCTGAATGCGGCGCTGACTTGGAACTGGGTGCGTCCGGTTTCGTTCTTAGGGAATATCCTTTGTCTTTTAGGGAGCGGATGCTTGGCCACGGTCTTATTTGTTATGCTTAGTGGAACATGGTC
Source organism: Candidatus Omnitrophota bacterium (assembly GCA_041651495.1). Lineage (GTDB taxonomy): Bacteria > Omnitrophota > Omnitrophia > Omnitrophales > Aquincolibacteriaceae > Aquincolibacterium. Next base: position 3,553 of record JBAZJC010000021.1, read on the forward strand.
GCTTGTCGCGGGGCTTTTACTTGTTGTAGGATGGTTTGCGTTCTGTCTCGTGGTTTTTGTAAAGTGGCATTTATGGTTCTATGTGGTCTATCCGGTTCTGCTCATGCTCTGCCTTTTCATTTTTTCGGCAGTCTACGTTCAAACTGCCGCGGCACGCGAAAAATCTCATCTCTTCCATCTTGCCACGCGGGACGGTCTGACCGAGCTTTATGTAATCCGTCATTTTCGCCTGATCATGAACCAGATTGTGCGTGAAGCGAGTGTTCGCAAACAGCCTCTGTCAGTCATCCTGCTCGATATCGACAATTTTAAAAAGATCAACGATACCTACGGTCATCCTGCGGGGGACATGGTCCTCAAAAGAACGGCGGCGCTCATTCTCGCTTTTATCCGGAAACGCCGGCCCTTTCGCGAGATCGATTTTGCAGCTCGCTATGGAGGCGAAGAATTCATCATCGTGCTTCGGAAGGCTGGTCTTCAGGAGGCGGCAGGGGGCGCGGCCGAACGCATCAGGAAAGCAGTTGAAGAAACAAAGTTTGAATGGGAAGGGAAACAGATCCCTGTCACGGTGAGTCTTGGCGTTGCTGTTCGTCACCTTGGGGAGAACGTTCCCGATCCGATGGTCCATCGCGCCGATGCCGCCTTATATGAAGCCAAAGGGGCTGGGAAAAATTGTGTTCGTACGGAAGGTGAATAAAAGATTCTATTTTTTTTGCCAGTCCCTTGTATTTGCAATGGGTTTTTTAGTTGCTGGAGAAGTCCTGCAGCAGCCGATGAAAAAGATGATTTTCGAAAGAAAAATTCAAGGAGTGCTTCTATAATGCGAAAGATCAACCTTCTTTATGTGATCACCCAATTGGAGTTAGGCGGCGCCCAGAGACAGCTCCTGAGCTTGATCCGCCAGATCGACAGAGATCGTTTTAATCTTTTTCTGTTTACCGCCCAGGAAGGACTGCTTGTAGAAGAGGCTCTGTCCATAAGTGATTTGACCTTTTATAGGTCTAGACATTTAAAACGGCCAATTAATTTTCAAAAAGATATTCTGGCAATGATCGAGATGGTGAGGTTTATTAAAAAAAATAAGATCGATATCGTCCATACACACAGTTCCAAGGCAGGCATTCTGGGCCGGTGGGCCGGGGCTTTGGCCAGGACAGCTATCATTATTCACACTGTCCATGGATGGTCTTTTAACGATTTCCAGAAACCGTTTCTTAGGAAACTCTATGTTGTGCTCGAAAGGCTTACCTCGAAATTCACAGACAAGATCATCGTTGTGTCAAACCATGACAGGCAAAAGGGGCTGAACCATAAGATAGGGTCGAATGGCAAATATTCCCTTTTGCGTTATGGTATCGATAGGGTCCAATTCGACATGAAGGACCCATCCATTCGAAAGGAACTTGGGATCAGCGATGACGCGCCAGTGGTTGGAACGATCGCCTGCTTTAAGCCTCAAAAGGCGCTGGAGGATTTTGTGCAGCTTGCTTTTTTGACAAGTCGAATTTTACCCCAAGCCAGATTTTTGCTGGTAGGGGATGGTGCTCTTCGCAAAAAGATCGAGAAATGGATCGCGGAATTTAATTTAGGTCCCCGATTTATTTTGACGGGTTGGCGCAAAGATATTCCCAGGATTTTATCAGCTATGGATGTCTTTGTGCTGACATCCCTATGGGAAGGCTTGCCGATCGCGGTCCTGGAAGCGATGGCGGGCCGGGTGCCGGTTGTGGCGACCCACACGGGGGGTATTTCTGAAGTGGTTGTGGAAGGGGAGACGGGATTTCTTGTGCCTTGCCATGCCATGTCTTTTATGTTAAAAAAGATGCGCGTTCTCTTAGAGGATATTTCGTTCAAAAATCGTATTATCCAGAGCGCAAAACAATGTATTGATGAAAAGTTTGATACAAAGACCATGGTGAAAACTCACGAAGATTTATATCAACAACTGATCAAAGCAAAAGGAATAGCTTATGCTTGTTAATTCTGTCGGAGTGGCATTGAACATTTTTCTGTTGTCCGTGTTATTTTTGCTATTGCTTAGGGAAGTCTCCGTACGGCGGAATTTTTTGACTTCCAAAGGCGTTCCTTCAATCGGGGGAATCAGCATGGGAATGGCTTTCTTTGCGGGTTTCCTGTTGAGCGGGCCTTCTATTGACAGTCTTCCCCGGGAGATCAAAGGAATCTTGATCGCTTCGGCCGTTATCCTCATTGCAGGCATTGCCGATGACCGGAAAGAGTTATCGGTGATCCAAAAGTTCATAGTGCAGTTGATCGCCGCGTCTATTCTGGTAGGGTTTGGTGTAAGGACAAACATCGTTTATCTTGGAGATCCATTAAATGTTGCCATGTCCATTTTGTGGATTCTTGGGATCACAAATGCCATGAATTTGCTGGATGTGATGGATGGATTGGCGGGCGGGGTGTCGCTCGTGATCATTTCCGGTTTTTGTGTTATTTCTGTCCTGAACGGGGATAGTTTATCCCTGACTCTTTCCTGTGTTCTGGGTGGAACCGTTTTGGGTTTTTGGGTCTACAATATTCCTCCGGCGAAAGTTTATATGGGGAACAGCGGAAGCCACTTTTTAGGACTCATGTTGGCAGCGATTGGCCTTATCTCGCGCTATGCAACGCTCGAAAGGACTGTTGCTCTTCTTGCCCCTGTGCTCCTATTGGGATTTCCCATTCTCGACACCCTGTTTCTCATTTTGATGCGCTTTCAAAAAGGGAGATCGGCGTTCAATAAAAGCAATGACCACATAGCCTTGAGACTTTTAAAAAAGGGATATTCGAAACGGAAAACCCTGGTCCTAATGATGGGGTGGACCCTTTTTTTTGTTATCGGCGGGCTTATCCTGAGTGAGGCTTCTAACCTTTTTGCGATCATGACGCTTGTTCTTGTTGGACTGGGGAGTCTTGTTTTAATCAAAAAAATGAGCTGTGTGCAAATTTGAGATCTCAAAAGAAAGCGCTTATTTTAGGGGCCGGAATCGCGGGCCTGAGTGCGGCATGGCATTTAAGGCGGAGAGGTGTGCCTTGTTTCGTTTTTGAAAGGGAAAATGAGGTGGGAGGGCTTTGCCGTTCCAAGAGAATCCGTGGGTTTACTTTTGATTACAGCGGTCACCTGCTACATTTCAAAAACCCTTATGTTTTTAACCTTGTACGGGAACTACTTGGGAAGCAGTTTGTCAAACACGAGAGAAGTGCATGGGTCTCTGTTTGCGGACGCTACACGCGTTATCCCTTTCAAGCAAATCTTTTTAACCTTCCGGCGAGGGTCATCAAAGAATGCTTGGAAGGATTTGTTCGCGCTCAAAAGAGAGAACACGAAGCATACACAAAAAGACCCATAAATTTTTTGCAATGGACCCGGCGAACCTTTGGGGCGGGCGTTGCACGTCACTTCATGGTCCCTTATAACACCAAGTTCTGGACCGTTTTACCTGAACAAATGACTTGTGAATGGTCGGAGGGTTTGATCCCTGTTCCATCCCTGAGTCAGGTGCTTGAGGGTGCCAAAAAAGAAAGCACAAGACAGTTAGGGTACAACGTTCACTTTTGGTATCCCCGAAGAGGCGGGATCGACCAGCTTCCTCGGGCGTTTGCGAAATCGGTGGAAAATATTTATACCGGAAACAAGATTTCCCGGATCGATCTTGGCAAAAAAGAGATCGAAATGTCTTCGGGAAGAAGAGAAAAATTCGATGTGCTGATCTCGACAATTCCCCTGCCCGAGATGTCCCGCATAATCCAAGATTTATCGAAAGAAATGCAAGCAGCTTTTAATGGACTGCGATGGAATTCCATTTTTAATCTGAATCTAGGCATGAACTCGAACAGTGATACTTCAGGTCGGCATTGGATTTATTTTCCTCAACGAAAGTTTTGTTTTTTTAGAGTAGGATTCCCCCATAACTTTTCTTCCGATCTTACTCCCGCAGGGAAGAGATCTTTGTATGCGGAGGTTTCGTACTCAAAACGCAAGCCAATCGACAAACAAAAGGCGATACCCCATATCATTCGCGATCTAAAAAAAATCGGGCTGCTTCCTCCCAAAGGCGGAATTTGCACAAAAGATATTAATGATATCGAGTATGGGTATCCGATTTATGATCAGCATTACAAAACAGCAAGAGGAAAGATCCTGGGCTTTTTAAAGGCAAATGACATCATTCCGTGCGGGCGGTATGGTTCGTGGAGATACATGTCGATGGAAGATGCGATCCTGGATGGTAAACGGGCGGCAGAATCAATATAAGGAAACGGCAGTATTGTCTTTCGGTGTGGTAAAGCTAAAGGCGAGATGCGGCTGGATGTCTGTACTTGTGACCAAAGACCTGTAACACTGCCATCTCGGATCTTTGTCAGATTTCAGAAGAATGTTTTTTCTCACCTTGCCGTGTTGGGAGGTATAACAATCCCAGCATGATCCACCAAATAGAGCTCACCGCTGGCAGGAAAAGACTAAAGTCCATGAGATTATGGACAAGAAACACACAGATCCCGGCGACCAATCCTGTGGTTAGCTTTCTCTCGGATAACTTCCAACTGTTTTTAAGGATGATCACAATCAACCAAAGAAAAGAAACGACAGTTACTATCCCTGTCTCCGCCCAGAGTTGCAGGAAAGAATTATGAGCATAACGGGATCCGGCAAGATCAAAATTCCCCAATCCCACACCGGTTAAGGGATGTGCCCGAATGATTTCCCAGGTATCTTTCCAATAATGGAACCTTGATACCATAGAGAAAATAGGAAGAAGATGTTGTCTCGGGTTGTCTGCTCTTACGGCGAATAAACATCCCAGGATCATCCCGAGGGCCAGAAGGGCCAGGGCTTTTTTCAATCTGGAATGGGCACGCATCAGAAAAAAGGCCATAAAGACGATGGCAAGACTCAAGAGGGCTCCAAGCGATTTTGTAAGCAAAAGCGCCAATCCCAGAGGCAATAAGAAAAGAATCTTTTTTTTCGGGCTTAAAGTGAGTGGCAAAATCATGGCCAAGTATCCACCCAGAATGGCCGGTGTTGGAAATGGGAAAAAAACTCTTCGTTCGACGATCTTTTCAAGAACAAAAAAGTCTACGATCTTTGTTTCTTTAACGTAATTCAGCAGGAGCTGAAAACCAAAAAAATATTGAAAAATGGCAAGAAAACTTATTAAAAGTGCAGTCAAAACAATTTCCGGAGCAAGTTTTCCCTTCTCTTCTTCAGATAAGGGTGCGATTAATATAAATAAGATAAGACCTATAGCGTATTTACAGATCTCCCTCAGGTTTTGCGATTGACCGGTGGGAAAGACCATCGCGAGGAAAAGAGATGCGATAAAAAAAATAAGGGGATATTTAATAGGGCGGAGTTTTTCCAAAGAGAGCCCCTTAAACATGATCCAAAGAGTTGAAAAAACCAACAGGAGTACGAAGTATAAGGCGCTTAGGACAGTATCAGATTCAACGGAATTAAAGGATGAAAGAGCGAGGGGAAGGAGGAAGATTAATATACCCAGTATTGAAAGCATGATGGCACGATTTTATGTAAGGATGGGTGAAATGTAAACCAGATAATAGTTTCAAGACGTTTATTGATTTCATTGTCAATTCTCTTAGCGGGTGGTAGTCTCTTGTCTGGCGTTGGGCTGCTTCCTTGGGTTAAAAACCGGCTATTTTTTGCTGCCAAAAAGCATCACACGTCCTTCCTTTACGGCATTGAATTTATGAGAATTTAGGAGATAACCGCAAATGTTTCAAAAAGGCTTTTCTGATGCACTATGAACGAACGATGAGGTGCTAAATCATGTCCGTCCAAAAACAACTTTCCGTGTTTCTTCCGAATCGTCCCGGGATCATGGCACGCACTTGTTCGATCCTCTCCGAGGCAGGCATCAACATTCTTGCAATGGCCGTTCACGATACCGTCGATAATGCCGTTGTAAGATTCATTGTGGACCACCCCACCAAAGCGACCCTTCTTCTTGAACAGGAAGAACTTTATGTGATGGAGCAAGACGTTGTGGTTGTGGAGATCGACAACAAGGCCGGAACCCTGGCGAGGATTGCACAGTCCCTTGCCGAAGCAGATATCAATATTTCCTACGCCTATTGTACGGCCACGCCCAACCAGGAATGCGGCTGTCTTGTGATCCGGACCGACCAACCTGAACGCGCCCAGGAAATTCTCAGCAAATAAATTTCAATCTTATGCCTGCTAAAATTCTCTCCTGGAACGTGAATGGTATTCGCGCCATTCAGAAAAAAGGGTTTTTGGAGTGGCTCGCGCGGGAAAGGCCGGACATTCTCGGCGTTCAGGAAACAAAGGCGAAACCCGAGCAACTAGATATGTTCCTGATGCATCCCGAAGGGTACCAAACCTACTGGAACTCTGCGGTGCGGCCCGGCTACAGCGGCGTCGCTCTTTTTACAAAAGAGAAGCCAGTCAAGGTGGAGAATGGTTTTGGGATCAAGAAATTTGACGAAGAAGGCCGCGTAATCGTTGCCGAATACCCGGGATTCATTTTCCTGAATATTTATTTCCCCAACGGCAAGTCCGGTGCCGAACGGCTGAAATATAAAATGGATTTTTACGTCGAGACATTAAAGCTTACTAAAAAATTCAAAGCCAAAGGGAAAAAAGTTATTATCTCGGGCGATTACAATACAGCGCACAAAGAGATCGATCTCGCGCGACCCAAAGAGAATGAGGATGTCTCCGGGTTTCTGCCAATCGAACGGGCATGGATGGACAAATGGGTTGCCGACGGGCAGGTGGATATTTTCCGGGAGTTCCACAAAGAGCCCGGGCATTACAGCTGGTGGGATATGAAGTCAGGTGCCCGCGACAGGAACGTTGGATGGCGGATCGATTATCATTTCGTGACCCAAGATCTTGTTCCGCAGATCAAAAGCGCCATGATTCTGCGGGATGTGGTCGGGTCGGACCACGCGCCCGTTGCGATAGAACTTAAATAAAAATAAAGGCGTGCAAGTAAAAATGAATTCACTCGCTAAGAAAATTTTGATCAATACCAAGCTCGAAAAAATCTGGGCCATCTTGGCTGACGTGACACGCACGCCCGAGTGGGTGGATGGGGTCAAGGAGAGCGAACGGACCAGAGAGGTTCGTGAAGGAAAGGGAACGCGGTGGCGCGAAAACTGTATCTTGGATCGCCAGCATATCGAAATTGAGCACGAAATGAAAATTTGGGAGCCCATGAGCCGGGCTGTGATCCAAAGCGTTCTTCCCATGAACGGCTCGATGACGCGAACGCTTGTTTTCAGCCAGAAACCGGAAGGTGTTGAGGTCACGGTTGAATTTCTCTGGGATCTCGGGATCGCAGGGATGCTCCTCGGGGAACAAAAAGTCCAGAACATTCTCGACCGGAGTTTTGAGAATACGCTTGCGAACTGGAAAGATCTTGCTGAAAAAAAATAGAAAAATGTTTTTTCCCGTGGAACGACTAACGGAGAATGTCGGCCCCGCAAAGGTTTGAGCAAACAGTGCTCTGATGCAAAAAATCTTTCGTTGTCTGTTCCCTGCTGAGTTAAGCGGACTTTCTAGTGAGCTCTTGCGACAGAATTTCGGCCACAAGATCCTGCAGAAGGGCCAGAAAGGCAGGATTCTTGGCCGCTTGGTAAAGGCTGGGGTTCAGAGTGATGATCCTGAATAAGACAAGCGATACGGGTTTTTCCGGCAATACGACATAAGCTCCACCAGGATGACCGTTCTCCATGATCGCAAAAGGGCGTTTTTTTGCGAGCCGTTGGAAGCGCGGCGTTTTTTCAACCAGCATCGCAATGTTTGTTGCTTCAAACCGATCGATCCCGTGCATAAAAGAGAGGATCTCCGGTGTTTTTGTTACTGGGACGTCCTGAGCCAACGCTACGATATCACCATTGCTGACGGCTTCCTCCAGAAGTTTTACAGCCTCTTTTTCCAAAAGTATTTTAGCGAGGATGCTGATCGAAGAAACCAGCATCGCTTTTTCCCGCCGCTCCGCTCCCTGAGTCAGCCAGCTTCGTACAGTTGTTAGTTGCTCCGAGCGGGGCTTTGCCATAAATTCGCTAACCCGCAACCTTGAGACATTGATCGCAGTTCCCGCTTTGGGTTCCTGGACGATCCTCCCTTTCCGGGAAAGATAGGAGATTTTAGCAGATTTTGATACAGTGATCGCACCATCCAGGAAAAGTTTTTCAGCTTCCCGTACGTCACGGGTTTGCAATAACGCCTCATAACTTTCCGAAAATCTGTTATCGATCCAGGCAATGGCATTCCGAAGCTCAGAAAGGGTCTGCTTTTCAACATGTCCAAGGCCCGGTTTTGATCCTGATGAGACAAAGCCTTGGACTACGAGCGTTTCGCCCATTCTTTCCACGTAAAGTTTCTCGTTCATGGCCGTGCCGTCAAGCTCGGGAGTGATCGTGATATAGGAAATTCCTGCATCGCGAAAACGTTGGGAAAGCCCGTCCGTATGGAAACCGCCCGTTACAATCGCAATATTGCCCGCCAGGGAAGGGTCGTTGACGATCTTGTCGAAGAATATTTCGTCGCGTTTTTCAACCGTATTGTAAAAATCGACCGACAAGGCCATGGCTTCTGAAAAACCAGCACCGGCGAGCTCGGACTCGAGAAGGGTTTTCTCGCTCTTGTAAGTTTTTAGGTCCGCGGGCGTTGCCTGTAACAAAAGGATTTTTTCCGAAAGGTAGAACCGTTCAGCTTTTTTCCACAGGGCATCTTCCTCCGGTGTTCTGACAAGCTTTTCAAGAATGCGACCGGTAAGGGTTCTGATCTGATCCGTCAGATCTTGCAGGGAGAGCTGATCGCGCATTTTGTAAAGAAGCGTTAGTTTCTTGATCTCGGGATAAAGGCCGATTTCCTCGGGGGAGATCTGGCCGCCGCGAATCAGTTCTTCGAGCGTCCAGGGCCTGTCCTTGTATTTTTTGATAATCTGCTGGATCTCATTTTCGAGACGTTCCTTCACAAAGCTTTTTTCCAGGGCTGTGGTGTCTCTGAGCAGGGTGACCTGATCAAGGTCCGAAGTTCCGGCATTTTGGGTTTCGGCGGTTTTCAGCAGAACCGGAAAAAATTTTCCAAGATCGGAAGTTTCCCGGAATTTTTCAAACGCATTTCCAAAAGTTAAAAGTTCCGGCCCCCAAGTGGATTTTTGCGATTCCTTCAAGAATGCGCCGTAAGCCCGAAGCTTTTCGTCGATCTCTTTTACTTTCCCGAGATGAGCCAAAAAGAGGGTTCGGTTCTTTTCATAGAACGTTTTGTCCTCAACCCCAATAAGCATAATAGGTTCTGGGGACATGATCGCAGCATAGACTGGTCCTGAGATTCTATCGTCGTCGAGCAGGGTCCCGGCGAGAAGCTGTTTTTCACGGGAGGTCGGGATACCATGGCTTTTGGGAAGGGAAGTGGAGGCCCAGGCGCCTTCGAGCGCAGCCTTCTCGATGCCAAATACCACGCGGAGACGCTCCAGAATAGCCGCGATGTTCTGCTGGGCTACGGCATGCGCATGAACGTCCTGAATTTGGATGATCGTTCTTGTGCTGTTACCCGTGAAGCGTTCCTGGACTTTCCCAACCTTTTCTGGGACTGCGAGATTCGATAGGCTAAAAGAAGTATCAGTGCCGGTTTCAGGTGTTTCAGATTTCAATAAAATCGGGGAAGTGGTGAACGTAATAATCAAGAAACCAAGAGTAACGAAAAGTCTTTTCATCGGCATAACATCCATTTCTCATTCCTCCTGCAAGGTTGGAGAAGATTTTTTCCCCTATAGGTAGCCCGAAACCCGATTAAGAGCAATATCCTACAACAAATTTTTTTCAAACTCAGGATCTGTGAGCATCTATGAAATCTTGTGAAAAAATTCATCGTAAGAATAAGTCATGATTTTTTAATCTGTTTTAAACTTTAACTTTGGATAACCATGACTTATTGTCCAAATACCAATCAACTGTCCGCTTAATCCCTTGTTCAAGACTAACTTTAGGGAACCATTTTAACGTTTTTTTAGCTTCAGAGATATCTGCCCAAGTGGCTTTCATATTGATTTTATGAAGATCAGAATGTCGAATTCTTGCTTTTTTCCCGAGGTTTTTCTCAATAAGCGCGATCATCTCGTTAATATCATAAGGATCGTTGCTGCCCAGATTGATGATCTTGTAGCCGACTCTTTTTAATGCCTTCACTGAACCTGCCGCAATATCCTCAACGTAAGTAAAATCACGGCTTTGCGAGCCGTCGCCAAAAAGCCGTAACGGCTTGCCTTCGTCGATCCATTTGATGAATCGAAATACGCTCATGTCCGGGCGTCCGGCAGGACCATAAACCGTGAAGTACCGGACAATAGTCACGTCGATGTCATAAAGGTAATGATAAGGGTATGCCATGATCTCAGCCGCCTTTTTGCTGGCGGCATAAGGCGAAATAGGTGTATTGGATGGCAGTCTCTCATGAAACGGCATTTTCTGGCCGGCATAAAGTGATGAAGTAGACGCTAACACAAACTTTTTGATTTTCTGCTCCCGGCACTGTTCTAGGAGATTGAGAGTGCCGTTGGCGTTGGTGGTCATATAGACATAAGGATTTTCCATGCTGTAAGGTACATTCGCGCGGGCCGCAAAGTTCAAGACGGCATTGAACCGGTGTCTTTTGAAAATGCGGCCGAGGGCAACCCGGTTTTCAATGTCGCACTTGTAAAATAAAAAATTGGGCCAACTTTTTAGCCCTTTGAGACGATATTCTTTCATCCGCACGTCGTAATAATCGTTCATGTTATCCAACCCGACGACTCGAATTCCCTTTTGCAGCAACAATTGGCTGGTGTAGGACGCGACAAAACCTGCAGCGCCGGTTACTAAAATCGTTTTCATGATGATTGAAACCTCCTCTTCCCTTGCCTTGTCTTTTCCGCTCAGAGAAAGGAAAGACACGAACAAGAAAGACTAAAGTTTATTACCAATGACCTTTAGCATAAGTATATGTTACCGTTTTTACCGGGAATGAAAAGGCATGAATTAATTTAAGGGAAATAGAACTCTGCCGGGCTGCGAAGCTGGATTTTCGAGACCTAACAAAAAAGATTATAAAGGTGAGGCATGTCGAGCGGAGTTGACTTTCCCGAAGTATCCCGTATATTCCCCCTATGTCTGAAACATCCCCGAAGTTAATTCAAGTGGGCCACAGTCCCGACCCCGATGACGCATTCATGTTTTATGCGCTCGCTCATGAAAAAATCGATATGCAAGGTTTTAAAATTGAGCATGTGATCGAAGACATTGAATCCCTGAATCAGCGCGCGCTCAAAGGTGAATTAGAGGTCACCGCTGTTTCCTGCCATGCATACGCTTATCTTGCGGATAGATATGCTGTCATGCGTTCCGGCGCGAGCGTGGGGGACGGATATGGTCCTATCTTAGTACGGCGTAAAGCTTACGAGGTATCGAGTAAACAAAACTCCGTACAAAAAATCGCTGTTCCCGGAAAGTTAACAACGGCGTATTTGGTTTTTCAACTTTATGAAAAATTGAAATATGAATCTCCGTACGCCGTACACCGTACACCGTACGAGGTGGTGTTTACCCCCTTCGACAAGATTTTCGATGTAGTCAAAAGCGGAAAAGCAGACCTTGGACTTATCATTCATGAAGGCCAGATCACGTTTGCGGAGCACGGGCTGGAAAAAGTCCTGGACCTCGGCGAGTGGTGGCATGAAAAGACGAAGCTGCCGCTTCCGCTCGGGGTCGATATCATTCGCCGGGACTTGGGCCGGGAGACAATCGCAGCATTCTCCCAACTCTTTAGGGAGAGCATCGAATATGCCTTGAACCACAGAAAAGAAGCCTTAGAATACACGAGCCAATTCGGCCGCGGGATCTCGGAAGATCTGAACGACCGCTTTGTCAGGATGTATGTGAACGATCGGACAGTCGATATTGGGGCGGACGGGGAAGCGGGATTTCGCCAGTTGATGGATGAAGCATATCAGCATAAAATTATTCCGCATAAAGTAGCTCTGGAATTCATTTAAAAACGGAACTAGTCCCAAAGGTATTTATGGCCAACGACGAACTACGCATCAAGACAGTTGAGATCGCGAAACAGCACAAGGCGAGCTGGATCCAGCTCGGTCAGCACCTGTTCTCCATTTACAAGAATAAACTCTACAAAGAATGGGGTTATCAGGCGTTCGAGACCTACTGCCAGAAAGAGCTAAGCATTCGGGAAACGACAGCCTCCAAGCTGATCAAGTCCTATTCCTTTCTCGAAAAGGAAGAGCCGCGCATCGTAAAGCCGGACTTTACCGAAGAAGAAACGCCACGCAAGATCCCTGATTATGAGTCGGTCAACCTGCTCCGGCTTGCGAAGAACAACAAGAATATTCCCACAAACGAATTCGCAGAGCTCCGAAATGATGTTTTGAACGAAGGCAAAGAGGTTAAAGAAGTCCGGGCGCAGGTGAAAAAAATTCTCGAGACTCATGCTCCGAAGGATACGCCGGAGATGAAGGATCAGAAAAGAGGTTCGATCCTCAGACGATTGATCGGTTTTTTGAATTCTGCAAAGACCCAGCTTGAGGAAGAAGACCTTGTGCCGGACTATCTTTTGAAGCAGATCGATGTATTGACGCAGAAGCTCGAAGATCAGCTGAATTAAAAACGGGACTCGTTTTAGTTCCTTGCTTCTTCGAGTCCCTAGTCCCGAGTGACAAGTCCCTCTTTGATCGTTTTCTCGTGATCAAAGCTGCTTTTTTGACACGCGGCCATTCCTTCACTTCGCATTCCCGTATCAAGGCGCTGGACCGATCGCTGCATGTTTCGGAATAGAGCATCTCCACGGGGCCGCGGGTGCGGGTGTACCGGGAGGCTTTGCCGTCCTGATGCATTTTGAGACGACGGTCAAGGTTGTTGGTGATGCCGGTGTAGAACGACCCGTCGCAGCATTTCAGGATATAAAGAGACCACTTGTCTGCGGTCTTTTTTTTGCGGCGGGAAACCTTCCTTTTTTTCTCAAGTCCTTCGAGCATTCTTTTATAGGTTGGATGCATGTTTTAAAAGATCGGTACTCGAATTAACGAGAACCCCAGACGAGTTCCGAGGGGCTAGCCCCGAGTCCCTTTTTTTTTATTTTTAAACCGATGATGATACTTCACGGTCACAAAGACGACCCCGGTAAAGAAAACGACGTTTGTCCAGCCGAAAGCTCGAAAGGCAAAATCCGAAGAGGTCAGAGCTGCGGGAGACATGAGAAGGATGCAAATCCAGACTCCGAAAAGCCAGACCAGGCTGATATCATCGGCAGACTTCCGTTTGACGATCCGCATGATGAGCGGGATATTAAAAAGAGGCAGAAGAGCCCCCGCCCATGCGCTGATCTTATAAAGAATATCCATAATGTTTTTTCCTCGTACCTCGACCCTATTGGTTCGAGGGGTTAGCTCGGCACTGTGGTGAGTGACAGTTGAAATTGGCTGTTTTCAATTTCAACAGAGTCGAACCACTAGATCTCAAGTTGTCTCGGGAATTTAGTAAGATTCCTGCAGCCTTTTTTTGTCACGACGACCACGTCTTCCAGACGTACACCGCCTACGCCTTTGTAATAAAGCCCGGGTTCTACAGTCATGACTTGTCCCGACTTCAGAACATCCTCTCCTACGCCGATGCGAGGCGGTTCATGAATGTCGAGACCGAGTCCATGGCCCGTGCTATGAAAAAATCCCTGCATGCGGCCGCCTTTAATCCCTGTTTTGAAGCCGAGTTGTGTAAACCTGGCCCGAATAGCTTCATGAACTTTTTTACTGGCCATTCCGTGACGGATCATTTTTAGAGCAATATCCTGGCCTTCTTTGACCGCCACGTACATTTTTTTGAGACGGGGAGCGGCCTTGCCCCGTACCACGGTGCGCGTGAAATCCGCGTGATAAAGCGTTTTCTCACTACGCGGGAAAATATCCATAACAATCGGCTGATGAGCATAGAGGGGACCGTTGCCCCGGTGGTGTGGGTCAATACTTTGCGCTCCGCAGGAGACAATTGTATGTTCGCCCGCGCAGCCTTCCGCCAAGAGTGTTTGATGAATCATCGTCCGAAGAATTTCGCTCGTGAGGATTTTTCCTGAAAAATAAAGCTTATTCTTCCGGATCACAGATCTTTTAAGGACCTTGATGGCTTCTTCGGCAGCTTTTTCCGTGGCGCGTAACGTCCGGGTGATTGCCGCGATCTCGGCCGGGTTCTTGGTCAGCCGCTCTTCAAAAAAAAGTCCTTTTTTATACTGGATCTTTAAACCGTGTCTGCGAAGGGGTTCATAATAGCAGACCGGAAAATTCCCCGGGACAAGAACGCTTTTGACCCTTTGTTTCTTCAGGAAATAAAAAACCAGCTCAATGAACGGACATGTCTTCTTGTGCTTTTTCTTATATTCCGCGGCAAGCCGGGAGGTGGAAAACACCGCATGGACGCAGGCCTGTTTTTTTGCGCGGTCGATCTCAAGGTCACTCACCAGGATATATTTTCTGCCACGGGTTTGGATGAAAACGAAAGGGTCAGGTGCGACGAATTTTGTCGCATAGTAAAGGTCCGCGTCCTTTTCGCTCGAGGCGATGATTAAAAGATTTTGCTTGGGCACAAGGTAAGAATATCACGCTAAGGTTTGGGCTTCAATCTGCAAAACGCATGCAGAGGTACGGCGTAAGGAGTAAGGTGTACGGTGCAAGGCAGTTATTTTTTCGCCGTACACCGTACGCCTTCTGCCGAATAGTTTTTATTCATTGACGATATTCGGGAAAGCCGCTAAACTTCGTTGTCTTTTCCCTCTATACAAATCAGCCAAGGCATTCATAATTTAATGGAAAAGCTTTCCGTAGAACAACTTAAGGCGAAGGCGAAATTGGTTCGTCGCCACATTGTCGAGATGACCGGAGCTGCGGCTTCAGGGCATCCCGGTGGTTCCCTTTCCGCTACCGAAATGCTGGTGGCCCTTTATTTCAACCTCATGGATCACAATCCCCAGGACCCACAATGGCCGGACCGCGACCGGTTGATCCTTAGTAAGGGGCACGCTTCACCCGCCCTTTATGCTGCGTTGGCCGAATCCGGATATTTTGATCCAAAAACGCTCACGGATTTTCGCAAGCTTGGCAGCCCGCTCCAGGGGCACCCGGATCGCCGAAGACTTCCGGGCGTGGAAGCTTCCACCGGGTCGCTCGGACAGGGTCTCTCGATGGGAATCGGTATGGCGCTTGCGCGGCGTCTTGACAAGAAAAATTATTATACCTACGTCATCACAAGCGACGGGGAGATGAATGAAGGACAGACCTGGGAAGCGGCTGCGATGGCTGCGCATCACAAGGTCGATCACCTGATCGCATTCCTTGATTACAATAAATTCCAGCTCGACGATTCCACGAAGAATATCTGCGATATGGAACCCGTGGTTGAAAAATGGAAAGCTTTCCGTTGGCATACGCTTGAGATCGACGGGCATGATGTGAAACAAATCCTGCACGCGGCGGAGAAGGCCAAGAAAATCAAGGACCAGCCGGTCATGATCATCGCGCACACGGTCAAGGGCAAAGGCGTCTCCTTCATGGAGGGGAACAACGCTTTTCATGGTGTCGCGCCGACGCGCGAACAAGTTGAAAAAGCTTTAAAGGAATTATCCTGATGCAAAAAATCTTAGGCAAAGCCACGCGTGATGCTTACGGGGAGACGCTTGTCGAGATCGGCAAGATGAATTCGGATGTGGTGGTTCTCGACGCGGATCTCTCCAAATCCACGAAGTCCGCGCTCTTTTCCGAAAAATTCCAGGAGCGATTTTTCAATGTCGGGATCCAGGAAGCGAACCTGGTGGGAGTGGCTGCGGGGCTTGCCTCTTGCGGGAAGATCCCCTTTATCTCCAGCTTTGCGTCGTTTCTGGTCAGCAAGGGTTTTGATCAGTTCCGCATGAGCGTTGCGTTTTCAGAGCTCAATGTAAAAGTAGTCGGTTCTCACGGCGGTATTACGGTCGGGGAAGACGGTGCCTCGCAGATGTCGATCGAGGATATTGCTCTTATGACGAGCCTTCCGGGTTTTGTGGTGATGGTCCCGAGCGATGAGATCTCCACACGAACCTTGGTCCTTGAGACCGCGAAGCATCTAGGTCCCGTGTATATTCGCACAGGCAGGCCGAAAGCACCGGTCGTTCACAAAGCCGGCACGGATTTCAAGATCGGTAAAGGAGTCCGGTTGCGTGAGGGTAAGGATCTGACGATCATCGCCAATGGTTTGGAAGTTTTTGAAGCGCTTGAAGCGGCGGAGCGTCTCGCCGAGGACGGCATCAGCGCAAGCGTCATTGATATGCACACCGTGAAACCGCTTGATACGGACCTTATTCTGGAAGAGGCTAGGCGAACCGGTCATATTCTGGTCGCGGAAGAACATCAGATCTGGGGCGGCCTTGGAAGCGCGATCGCGACTTTTCTCGCGAAGAAACATCCTTGCAAGATGGGTTTTGTGGCCATTCAAGACACCTTTGCCGAATCCGGCAGAGCGGAAGAACTTTTGGAAAAGTACGGTCTCACCCACCCCCATATCATCAAAGCCGCAAAAAAGATTCTGGGTCGTTAAATCACTATTAACCGTCATCGCGAGC
>JBAZJC010000022.1:0-19538 GCA_041651495.1 Candidatus Omnitrophota bacterium
AAAAGGACCAACGCGGGGATGATATAGGAAAGCGCTTTTCGCATGGAGGGATTATAGAAAGAATTGACGTTGTCGACAAACCTTTTTGTGGTGCACCACGCATCCCACTTCAGACCGTCATTTTGGAAGCAATCCCAATGCGAGGAGGCACGCTCGTGAGACGAAACGGGCAAGGTGGCGGCACTTGCTCTCCATCTCAAGATTTGATTGAAAGCGAGTGCCGCACTAAACTTCCTATAAGTTTTATGGGTCGTTCAGTGCGGACAGGAACTGCCTCTCGACACCGGCTGTGCACCCGCTCCTGCGGCGAGTGCCAGCCCGCGCTCTCGCTGATGGGATCCGTTCTCGAGTGAACGGATCCCATCAGCTCCGAGAGCTGTCTCGCGACAATTCCTGTCCGCCGAGTGAAGTCGGTCCCAATACCTATCAATTTCCAAGGAGTGGAAATTGGGGCCGTCCTTGTCACCATAAAGAAAATGAAATGGAAGACAAGGGCGGACGTGCGAGCGGAGATCGCCTCGCTGGGGCGATCTGAGCGATGACGAGGCGCATTGGGATTGCTTCCAAAACAAAAAACCCATGATTATTTCCTGGAAATGGATAAACTATCCTTGTCTTGAGTTTCATTTCTTTAAGGGCGACAAGGGTTGCCCCAATTTCATCAAGGATGAAATTGATAAGTATTGGGACTATGTGCGGTTTTGTTACTTTGTTTGCCAAAGCGTGCGGGGCGGTTTCCCGCGGCTTTCCTGCGAGTAGGTGTGCGGCCTATTGTGACGGGTAGACGAAAAATATTGGAATGAAATGAAAGGAATCGGAAGTGAAAAATATCAAGATCACGCTCAGTGAAAAGGACATGCCGAAACAGTGGTACAACCTGGCCGCGGACCTGCCGACACCGATGCAGCCGCCGCTTGGGCCGGATGGTAACCCCATCTCGCCGGACATGCTCGCGAAAGTGTTCCCCATGAACCTGATCGAGCAGGAGATGAGCACCGACCGCTGGATCAATATTCCGGAGGAAGTGCTGGAGATGCTTTATCGCTGGCGTCCCGCGCCGCTCCGGCGGGCGGTCTATCTTGAAAAATATCTGAAAACACCCGCGCGTATTTATTACAAAGATGAAAGCGTAAGCCCCGCCGGCAGTCATAAACCCAACACCGCTGTGGCACAGGCCTGGTACAACAAACAGTTCGGCATCAAAAAGCTTACGACCGAGACGGGTGCCGGCCAATGGGGGAGCGCGATCGCTTTTGCCTCCCAGCTCCTGGGGCTTGAGTGCAAGGTATTCATGGTCCGCATCAGCTTTGACCAGAAGCCATTCCGCAAGAGTTTGATGCGCGTGTGGGGAGCGAATTGCGTCGCGAGTCCGAGCCATGAAACACATGCCGGCCGCGAAATCCTGAAAAAAGACCCCAAAACTCCCGGAAGCCTCGGTATGGCGATCAGCGAAGCCATTGAAGAGGCCCTGGGAGATCCGAGCGGCAAGACGCGTTATTGTCTCGGCAGTGTTCTCAATCATGTCATGCTCCACCAGACCATCATCGGTCTTGAGGCGAAGAAGCAGCTCGCTCTGGTCGGAGAAAAACAGCCGGATATCGTGATCGGATGCGCCGGCGGGGGAAGCAATTTCGCCGGCATTTCATTTCCGTTCGTTTGCGACAAGATCCACGGTGCGAAGATCAAGATCATTCCCGTCGAACCGACGGCGTGCCCGACCTTGACGCGCGGACCTTTCAGTTATGATCACGGTGATGTGGCGAAGATGACACCGCTGCTTCCCATGTACACGCTTGGACACACCTTCATCCCCGAGCCGATCCATGCCGGGGGTTTGCGATATCACGGCATGTCACCGCTTGTGAGCCAGGGTGTGGTCGAAGGACTTCTCGAGCCGCGTGCAATGGATCAGATAAAATGTTATGAGGCCGCAATGCTTTGGGCCCGGACCGAAGGTACGATCTGTGCTCCGGAAACAAGCCATGCCATTGCTTGTACGATTGACGAGGCCATTAAGGCCCGGGAAGAGGGGAAGGAAAAAACGGTTCTTTTCTGTTACAGCGGCCACGGGCTCATGGATCTTACGGGTTACGACAAGTTCCTGAATGGGGAGCTGAAGGAATATTCTCTGCCGGATTCTCTTTTGCAGGAAGCAGTCTCCGTGATCCAGCATCATCCCAAACCTTCCATCCAGAAGACAGGAAAATGGTAAAGAACTTAGCAAGGCTGATCCTCCTATTTCCGTTCTTGGCCGGGTGTCTTGCTCCGGTAGAGAGCGTTATTCCTTCAGTTCCGAAAGACCATCCCGCCAACAAATTCTACCAGGCCGCCCAGCAGGGAATGCTGTCGGACAAAGTATGTCGTGATCATCGGGGAGATCCATCGATTCCGGCAGGAAAAATAGCAAAAGGCGAGGGATATACGAAATCCTCGGAATTGACGGCAGGGGTTTTTCGTTTCCGCGAGGCCGCGACCGGGAAACAATTTCTGGGTGTTTCCTTTCTTCAGTACAGCGGGTTCCTCCAAATCCCCAAAGTCTGCGCGTGGGAAGAGAAAAGCCGGAATTAATTTCATAAATATCTTTAACTGTCGCGGGCGTTGATCGTTTTCTCCGAACAAAAAGGGAATTCATGGCGAATACGTCATTTTTGGCCGAGATCCTCCTGGTCCTTTTGACGGCCACGGTGGTCGCCGTCATCTTCGAAAAATTCCATCTTCCGACAATCCTCGGATTTCTTTTGACCGGCGTTATCATCGGGCCTCAGGGCCTTGGCATCCTTTCCGACAATGAACGCATCCGGATGCTTGCGGAACTCGGGGTGGTGCTTCTTATGCTCACGATCGGACTGGAGTTCTCCGTCGAGCGTTTGCGTGGGATGCAAAATATCGCGGTGATCGGCGGGACACTGCAGATCCTGATCTCGATCGGCGTCTCGATGGCCTTTGGCTGGTGGCGCGGCTGGACCTTCTATGAGGGGTTTTTTCTGGGCTCGGTCATCGCACTCAGTTCGACGGCTATTGTGCTGAAATATCTGATGGACCGCGGGGAGATCGACTCGCCGCACGGCCGTATCGCGATCTCGATCCTGATCTTTCAGGATCTCGCGGTTGTGCCGCTCATGATCTTTCTTTCGGCCTTCGGACAGTCCATGAGCTCGGTGGGGCCGGCCCTCGGACTCGCGCTACTCAAAACGATTTTGCTTTTGGCCGGTGCTTTCGTTTTTTCGCGTTTTCTTCTTCCCCAGCTTCTTTATCGTGTGGCCGCGATCCGGAACCGTGAGATCTTTTTCCTTTTCTCGGTCGTGGTGTGTCTGGGCATGGCGTGGGGGAGCGGTGCCCTCGGGCTTTCCATGGCCATCGGTGCGCTTCTGGCTGGTTTTATGTTCGCGAATACCGGATTTTCGCACCAACTGATCGGCGACATTATTCCGTTCCGCCATCTTTTCGTGAGCATTTTCTTTGTCTCGATCGGACTTTTATTCGACATCCACTTTTTCATGAACCACATCTTTCTCGTACTCTCGGTAGTGAGTCTCGTGCTCTTCATTAATTTCTTCATTATGACGCTTCTGATCATGGCTTTCGGGTTCCCGCCCCGCGTTGCTGTGATCACGGGGATCATTCTTTCCCAGATCGGGGAGTTCTCATTCCTTCTGATCGAAATGGCACGGGGGTCGGGACATATTACGTCCGAACTTTATCAGGTCCTGCTTTCAACGGCATTTATGACCATGCTAATGACACCGCTTCTGTTCGCGGCGATCCCGTTTGTCCTGAAGATCCTGAGCCGTTTTACGATCTTCGGCGTGCCGCCCAAGAACTGGATCAAACAGGATCGTACGCTTTCCTCTCTTACGGGGCATGTGATCCTCTGCGGGTTTGGGCCCACGGGCCAGGATCTGGCGATTGCTTTCCAGGAAGAAAAGGTCCCGTTCGTGATTATTGAAATGAATCCGGTCAGGATGCGTGAGGCCAAAAAGATGCATATGAAGGCTATTTATGGAGATGCGGCCAATCAGGAGGTGCTGAAAAGGGTAGGAATCAGTCGCGCGCGAGCGGTCATCGTGAGTTTTCCCGATCCGCTTGGCATCACGCAGATCATCCGTGTGGTGCAGGGCCTCAATCCGGATGTGACTCTCGCGGTCCGGACGCGTTACCAGGGCCAGATGCCGCGGCTTTATGAACTGGGAGCGGATATTGTGGTAACGGAGGAATGGGAAGCGAGCCACGAATTAAATCGCCTCGTTCTCGGGCAGCTGGATATTCCCGAAAAAAGGATCGAATATCATCTCGGCCGCATCCGCGCGCGCAAGGAAATCGCGGTCGAAGAAGCGATCTTTCGGCGTACAGTCAAAACGTCTGTTCTGGAAAAAAGACCGATGGCGAGTTAATATACCCGCGGTACCCGTTTTTTTATGACTCTGGAATTTAAACGATCTTGAACCTCAGGGAGGCTCCGATGAAAATCTTGTGGAAATTAATCATGTGGGTGGTCGTGGTCTTTGTCGTGTTGGTGCTTGCGCGCAATGTCGTTGTGAAGGCCGCGGTTGAGGGTGGGGTGCGTGCCGTGACCGGGATGCCCCTGAACATAAGGAAGTTGGACCTGAACCTTTCAAAAACCTTTGTTGATGTTGAAAACCTCGTCGTGAAAAATCCCGCCGGTTTTCACGACACGGTACTAGTCGATATTCCGAAGATCCTCGTGGACTACAATTTCTCTGATATTTTGAGAGGGAAGGTTCACTTGGAAAATCTTGAATTCGACATGGAGCAGTTTACGGTCGTGAAAAACGAAAAAGGCGAGCTTAATCTCGACCGCCTTAGAGCCCTTCAGGGGACCCAAGAGACATCCGTTCAAGCACCGAAGCCAGAGCCAAAGGCTCCTGCAAAACCCATGCCGATCCAGATCGATATGATGCGCCTTAAGATCGGCAAGGTTGTTTATGTGGATTATTCCGGGGGCAGTCCTTCGACCAAAGAATTTTCGATCAATCTCGATCAAAGCTTCGAAAATATCACCGATCTCAACAGCGTCGTACGTTTGATCGTCCTGAAGGCCATGATGAGTTCCGGGATTTCGAATCTCGTGAATTTCGATATTGGAAGTCTTGAAGGGAGCCTCACGGGAGCTTTTAACACTTCCACAAAATTGGCAGCCCAGGTTGCGGCAAAAAGCCTGGATACCTTGAAGACCGCAGCAGGGGATCCGAACGCAATCGCGGACCAGGCTGGAAATGTGTTCAAAAACACCGCCGGGACCGTCGAAAATACGGCAAAGGAAGTGACCAGCAATGTCAAGAATGCCGCGAGCAGTCTCAAGAATAAATTGAAACTCCCGTTCTGAAAAAACGAATCCTGATCCGCTTTTGCGGATCAAGGGAATATTTATGGCGCCCAAGTCTTTATTTTCTTTTCATAAATGGCGACTTGGACAGTCCCAATACCTATCAATTTTAACGGAGTTGAAATTGGGGCAGTCCAAACTGCCATTTTGGAAAAGAAATGAAAAGTTTGGACAGTCATAATTACCAATTAGTTTTTTAATTAAGGAAAATTATGGCGATGCGGAAAAAGGAACTAAGGGCGCTTCTCCGTATCACGGAGGAGATCAACGCCGGGAAAGTTCTCGACGAAATCCTAGACCACGCTTATGAGTCCCTTCATTCAGTCATTCCGTATCACCGGATCGGGTTTTCGCTTTTAGAAGAAAATGACACGGTTCTCCGGGCCTATTGGACACGCTCCGAGGCGCCCAAGCTTAGACTCGAAAAAGATTATTCCGCGGAGATGCAAGGCAGTAGCCTCGAAAAAGTTCTTCAGACCCGGGAGCCGCGCATCCTGAACGATCTTGAGGCCTATCTCAAAATGCATCCCGATTCGGATTCCACCCGGAGGGTCGTGGAGGAGGGAATGCGATCCAGCTTGACGTGCCCGCTGGTTGCTTCCGGGAAACCGGTCGGCTTCCTTTTTTTCTCCAGCATGAAGACGCATGAATATCAGGATGTGCATGTGGAACTTTTCCAGGAAATCGCGGGCCAGCTCGCTCTGACTCTGGAAAAAAGCCGGCTTTACGAACAGGTGGTTCGATTTAACGACTTGAAGAACAAATTCCTCGGGATGGCTGCCCATGACTTGCGCAGTCCTATCACGGTCATTAAGGGTTATGCGGATCTTCTTGCGGACGGTTTGATGGGCAACCTTGATGACACCCAGAAAAAACCGATCCGGGCCATTACCCGGAACTGTGACAAAATGCTTGCTTTGATCGATGATTTACTGGATGTCAGCGCGATCGAATCCGGCCATTTGACGGTAGAGATAAGGGAGGTCGATCTGAGGGACTATTTAACAGAAGCCCACCGGAATAACGCGCTTTTGGCCAGGTCCAAATCAATCGAACTTGCTTTGGAAATGCCGGGAACCCTTCCCAAGGTTTCAATGGATCCCGACCGTATCGATCAGGTAATCAATAACCTCATTACGAACGCGATCAAATTCTCGAAGCCGGGAAGCCGCATTGTTCTCCGGTCCGTTCTTTCGGAAGGCGCGGTCGCAATTTCAGTCACGGATCAGGGGCAGGGTATTCCCCGCGAAGAGATCTCAAAAATATTCCAATATTTTGGCAAGACCAACATTCTACCGACTGCCGGCGAAAAAAGCACCGGATTGGGGCTTGCGATCGCCAAACGCATGGTGGAAGCCCACGGCGGAAAAATCGGAGTTGAAAGTCAGCCAGGCAAAGGTTCCACATTCACCTTCACACTTCCTCTGAGGAAATCCTGAGGCATTGATGGATTCCTTAAGTTTCGAGATCAAGGCGCGGTGTTCCGATTCGGGCCGCATCCGGAAAATCCTTCTCGCCCGCGGGGCGAGCTTCAGGGGCCTGGACTGCCAAGTCGACACATATTTCCGTGTTCCTTCCGGCCGGTTAAAGTTCCGCGAAGGGAATATCGAAAATGCCCTCATCTATTATAAACGTAACGATCAAAAAAATTCCAAGAAGTGTGATTCTACCCTTTTCTCCTGCACTAAAAAAACACCGCTTAAAAAAGTCCTGACCGAAGCTCTCGGTGTTCTGGTGGTAGTCGATAAAAAGCGTGAGATCTATTTCATCAAAAATGCCAAGTTTCATATTGATCGCGTAAAAAAACTTGGAAGCTTCGTGGAGATAGAAGTCTTTAGCCGTAAGGGGAGTGTCGGCGTGGTGAAGCTAAAAAAACAATGCGGGTTTTATCAAAAGCTTTTTAGGGTACGGGCGAAAGACCTGGTTGCGGATTCTTATAGCGATCAGATCCTCAAATTCGGGAAACGGGCAACGGGGAAGGGCGAACGATAAACGTTTCCCGTTGCCCGAGATACGCGATCAGGCGAAGTTATTGAGCCTGATCGGGAAACGTTTGGAGCCCCAATTTCCGGGCTTATTCTCGAAAAGTCCGGGGCAGACGGTATCGCAAAATTTGCACTTTCCGTTCTTTAGGTTCCATTCCGTAAACTCATACCAGTTCCTGCCGATCAGTTTTTTGCCGCAGGTGTGGCAATAGGTAGCTTCATGTTCCGGGTCGTGAACATTTCCGGTGTAACAGTAACGGACGCCGTTTTTAACGGCAATGCTGCGGGCCTTTTCAAGGGTCGATGCCGGTGTTGGCGGCAGGTCGAGCAGTTTGTGTGCGGGATGAAAGGCCGTAAGATGAAGGGGAACATCGGGCCCAAGATTTTTTACGATCCAGCTTGTCATTGCGTCCAGTTCTTTTTCGGAATCATTCAGGGTCGGGATAAGGAGCGTCGTGAGTTCGAGCCAGACTTTGGTTTCTTTTTTAATGTATTCGATCGTTTCAAGCACCGGTTGAAGCGAGCCGCTCGTGTATTTGACGTAAAAATCTTCCGTAAATCCTTTCAGATCCACATTCGCGGCGTCCATCCATTCATAAAATTCTCTGCGGGGATCCGGCAAAACATAGCCGGATGTTACTGCGACGGTCTTGATTCCAAGTTTGCGGCATTCCCTGGCGGTGTCGATGGCGTATTCGTGAAAAATATGAGGCTCATTATAGGTGAAGGCAACGCTCCTGCAGCTGAGGGCTTTTGCCGTTTTCGCGATAAGTTCCGGCGCAGCCTTGTCTGTAAGCTTATCCATTTTGCGCGAACATGAAATATCCCAGTTCTGGCAAAAAACGCAACCAAGATTGCAGCCGGCTGTTCCGAACGAAAGGACCGGAGTACCCGGCAGGAAGTGAAAAAGAGGTTTTTTTTCGATCGGGTCCACACAGAACCCGCTTGAGCGACCGTAAGTTGTGAGAACGATCTGGCCTTTCTGACAGGCACGCACGAAACAGAACCCGCGAAGGTCATCGATAAGTTTGCAATGACGGGGACAAAGGGTGCATTGGATCTTTCCGTCCGGAAGTATCTGCCAGTATTTTGTCAGAACGATTGGATCCATAAAACATCTCCTTACCTTGTATATTATGCACCACTTTCAATAGGTTGGAACAGGAGAAATAGGTAAAACATACCGGGCTTGTCCTGAGGTTTTTAAGGGTATAAAATAAAATACAGTTAGGGGACTGAATGCAAGAGAACTGATAAAAAGGAGGGCGTAAAATGAAGAAAGCATTTTGGGTATTTGCTGCGGTAGCCTTTTGTTGTTTCCTGTTCAGCGGAGTAGCGGCATATGCGAAGGATACGGGCGATTCTTCCACGACAAACTGGCAGGAACAATTGGCTGCTGATGCGCAGAAACTAAAAGAGCAACGGCAAGAAATGAAGACGGACGCTCAAACCGCTAAAACAGAAGAAAAAAACCTGAGACAACAAATCAAGGACGCCGAGGCTGCGGGAGACACTCAAAAAGAGGCTGAGCTAAAGGCGCAACTTAAAACTACCCACCATAAAAACGTTCAGCAAAGAGAACAGGACAAGAAGGATCTGAAGACCGCTAAAAAACAACTACACCAGGATAAGAAGACGGCTAAAAAAGCAAGACAATAAAAGCAGGAAATAAGTTTAAAACGAAAAGGGGCAGGCAGTTGCTTAATGCCCGCCTCCTTTTTTACAGGACAAAATGCAGTAACGAAAGCGCTGCGATTACCCACATCGCAGGTTTCACCTCCCGGAATTTCAGGCGCATGGCCTTGAAAATCACGAAACTCAAAAACCCGAACGCGAGCCCCGTTGCAATGCTGTAACTCAGCGCGATCATCACAATGATCACGAACGCAGGGAATCCTTCCTCAATATCGCCGAAATCAATATCACGGATTTCCTTCATCATGAAAAATCCGACCAGGATCAATGCTGGTGCCGTGGCGTAAATCGGTACGATCGTGATGACCGGGATGAAGAGGATGCCGGCAAGGAACAACGCCGCCGTGACGACCGAAGTAAATCCCGTGCGGCCGCCTTGCTCGATACCCGTCGTGGATTCAATATAAGTGGTGGTCGTGGAAGTCCCGAAAACCGCACCGAGCATGCTGGCGAGCGCGTCCAGGGCGAGCAGGCGGTTGAGGCCCCGGATATTTCCCTTTGAGTCCACGAATTTCGCCTGGTGACAGCAGGCCACGAGAGAACCAATACTGTCGAAAAGGTCCATGAACATAAGCGAAAAAATAGAACTGAGAAAACTCCATTTAAGCGCGGCAGAAATATCGAGTTTAAAAGCGATGGGGGAGATCTTGAAGTCGAAAGAGAACAAGGTCCCGGGCCACGCGATCTTCCCTGTAAGCAAGGCGATCAAAGTGGCAGCGAGGATCCCGAGGATCATGGCGCCTTTGATGCGCTTCATTTCGAGGACGGCCATTACAAGGAACCCGGCGAGGCCGATCAGGGCGGTTTGCGAAATCGGCGCTGCGGCGATCAAAGTGGCGTCATTTTTCTGGATGATTCCAAGGTTGACCAGCCCGATGAAAGTGATGAAAAGCCCGATCCCGGCGGAAGTCGCAGAAATAAGCGTTCGAGGGATCACATCCACGATCTTTTTGCGGATCCCGAAGACAGTCAGGAGGAAAAAGAAAAGACCGGAAAGAAAAACGATCCCGAGCGCGGTGGTCCAGGAAATCTTTTCCGTGACCACTAAAGAATAGGCGAAAAAGGCGTTGAGCCCCATGCCTGGCGCCATGGCAATCGGGGCGTTGGCGCAAAGGCCCGTCATGAGCGTCGCGAGAGCCGTGACAAGACAGGTAACCGTGATCAATGCCGTCTTGTCCATGCCTGTGGCGGCAAGGATGTTTGGGTTGACGAAGATGATGTAAGCCATCGCAAGGAAGGTGGTCGTCCCCGCAATGATCTCTACCGGAAGGGTCGTTTTGCGTTCGTTGAATTTAAAAAATTTATTAAGCATCAGTCGCTTTTCAAGCTTAGGACCGGATCATGATCAGAAGCATTTTAAAACGTTCGCGGGCTTTGACGGCATGGGGGATATTGGCCGGCATGATAATCATCTGGCCCGCGCCTACTTCGTGAGATTTCCCGCCGATCAGGACCTCGGCCTTGCCTTCGATCACAAGGATCGTGGCGTCATAAGGCGCGGTGTGCTCGCTCAAACCTTGCCCGGCATCAAAAGCAAAAAGCGTAAGCGTCCCGGTTTTCTTATCCAGAAGCTGCTTACTGACAACGGAGTTCTCCTGGTAATCGATCAGCGAGACAAGCCGTAATGCCTTTTCTTTATGATCATTCAAAGACATAAAATTTCCTCAGCTTAAAAACATTTTCCGGTTTTAAGCCGGGGACAGGGTGTGACACTGCATTTGTAACAAATTTCATTGGGGAGGGCACCATTCTCGAAGTATTGCCTGATATTATCCAGCGTTGTATGGGCGATATTATGGAGCGCTTCTTTCGTGAAAAATCCCTGGTGGGAAGTGACCAGTACATTCGGGAAGGAAAGAAGCCTTGCGAGAACGTCGTCCGGAATGCCTGAGTTTGAAAAATCCTCGAAAAAATATTCACTTTCCTCCTCGTAAACATCCAGCCCCGCGTAGCCGATCTTGCCACTCTTCAAACCATCGATCAGGGCTTTGGAATCGATCAAGAGCCCGCGGCCGGTATTGATGATCATGACCCCCGGTTTCATTTTGGAGATGCTTTGCTGATTGATGATATGGCGGGTTTCTTTGTTCAGCGGGCAATGCAGGGAGATGATATCCGAGTCCTTGTAAAGAGTGTCAAGATCCACGTAATCAAAACCCGTTTTCTGCTGGTAGGCCTTGTCCGGATAAGCATCATATGCCAAGACCTTCATGCCGAGTCCCTTCAGAATCTCGACCGCAGCTTTTCCGATCTGTCCCGTACCGATAATACCCGCGGTCTTTCCGCACATATCAAAACCCATCAATCCGTTAAGGGTAAAATTATTGTCCCGGGTACGGTAATAGGCCTTATGGATCTTCCGGTTCAAGGCAAGCATCAGGGCCACGGCGTGTTCCGCGACCGCGTGGGGGGAATAAGAAGGGACACGTACGACATGGATCTTTCCAAAAGCCGCTTGGAGGTCAACATTGTTATAACCAGCCCCGCGCAGGGCAATGAGACGTACCTTGTCCTGGCAAAGACGATCAATAATCTCCTTACTTACCGTGTCATTCACAAAAACACAGACAGCGTCATGGCCTTGGGCAAGCGGGACGGTTTCCAGGGTCAGGCGGCTGCCTAAATAAGTGATCTTGAAACCGAGGTTTTTATTGGCTTCATTGAAAAAATCCGGCTCATAAGGCTTGGTATCAAAAAAAGCGGTCTTGACGATAAACATGACTCACCTCCCGATCACTTATTATATCGTTGAGCCAGTTGTTTGCGAGAGGGTTTTTTTGGGTGTTCGCCACAAAACGTTGGACGAATCCGTCCTTTGGCGGATACAATGCGCAAGGAGGGTCCTATGGCGCAATCGGCGCAGAACATACGAAAACCCGTGTTCGCGGGACAATTCTATTCCGCAGGGCCGCTTATTTTGAAAAGGGAAATCAAGAATTTCCTTTCACGGGCCCGTTCCTCCCAGGATCTCAAAGTTTGTGGTCTCATTGTTCCTCATGCCGGTCATATGTATTCCGGCGCAGTTGCGGCCGAAGCTTATAAATTGGTCGAGGGGCGAAAGTTCGACAGCGTCGTCATCATCGCTTTTTTGCATCGCGCATTCTTGCAGGGCATACTCGTGGACGATGTCGTTGCCTATGAAACGCCGCTCGGACGTGTTCCCGTGGATCGTGAACTTGCCCGGGAAATCCAAATGTTTCACCCCCTTTTTCGAAACGTGATGTCCGGTCGTCTCGAAGAGCATTCCCTGGAGGTCCAGATCCCGTTCCTCCAGGAAACGGTTCCGGAACTCAAGATCATTCCCATCTACATCGGCACTCAAGATATCACAAATATCACCGTTCTCGCGAATGCCTTGGCCAAGACGCTGGAGGGCCGGAACGTACTTGTGGTGGCGACGACGGACCTTTCACATTTTCATCCTTATGAAACAGCATTCGGGAAGGACAAAGCCCTGATCGCTATGTTCGAAAAAGGAAACGCCGAGGCAATCTATGACGCATACGCCAAAGAGGAGGCTGAAGCTTGTGGCATGGGGCCTGTTCTGACTTCGATCCTGCTGGCCAGGAAAATGAAATGGTTTGGTCCTCGTTTGGTCCGGTATGCAAATTCGGGGGATGTGACCGGGGACCGGAGTTCGGTAGTGGGTTACGCGGCCATGGCCTACAGGAAAATGGTATGCTAAACACGGAAGAAAAAAGAAAGATACTGGTTTATGCACGGGAGCTTTTGAAGGCATGCTTGACTGCTGGGCTTGAACCCAAGCTTGAACTTGACCGCGAAGTCTTGAAACAGAAGCGGGGGATATTCGTTACACTTAAGCTCAGGGGCCGTCTGCGGGGTTGTATCGGGCATATCCTGGGAGATGAACCGCTCGGGGAAAGCATACATCATATGACTCTTGCCGCAGCATTCGAAGACCCGAGATTCCCGCCGCTTGCCACGGACGAGCTTGAAGATCTCAAGATTCACATCTCGCTCCTCACGGAACCTGTGCCGGTGAAAAGTTACAAGGATATCCGGAGCGGAACGGATGGTATCATTGTGACCCGCGGATGGAAAAAAGGAGTTTATCTCCCTGAGGTCGCAACCGAGACCGGATGGGACTCAAAAACTTTTTTTGAGAGTTGTGCGCTGGAGAAAGCAGGACTTACAGAGCAGGAGCTTCCTGATGCCACGATCGAAGTCTTTCAAACCGAGGGGTTTGAAGATTGAAGAAGAGTATTTATTTAAAAAAGGTACAGAATGGCCGATACTACTGCGTAAGATGAACTAGTTGGGTGAAAAAAGGAGAATCTTAAAATGAAAAAGTTCGCTCTATTTCTCGTCGTTGTGTTGGCGTTCTCAAGCACTCATGCTGAAGCCGCGATCGTAGAAGAAATGAATTCCGAGAAGGCGCTCACCAAGTTCAGCCGCGGGGTGACGAATGTTGCGACCAGCCCGGGAGAGTTCGTGGCTCAGATACCCCCCGCAATGGAGCAAAGCCCGGATTATCTCACGGGATTTATCATGAGCATTGGACGAGGGATCGGGTACACATTTCTGCGGTTCGGAGCCGGGATCTATGACATAGCAACCTTCCCTTTCCCTGGCCGGACCGACTACAAACCCGTTATGGAGCCTGAGACTATTGCCGATAAGGTTGCCGACACCACCATCCAGCAGTCCCTTCCTACTGTGTAGCGCACAATTCCCGAGTTTCTGCCATGGCTTTAGTTTTTTCTTGATCAATGGTAGCCATGGCTATCCTGATTTCCGATAATTTTTTTAATGATAATCAGGATTGACCTCCGCCCAATCTTGGGCGGGGGTCTTTTTTTTGTCCGCGGCTTGTTTTAATGCTAGATTATCCTGGGTTTTCCCATTTCACCCCGTTAGAGTCCTCAATGACTTTAATAAAGGTGACCGAATGATCTTTTTTAAAGACAGTCAGCCGTACAGTTTATTTTCAGATTTAGGCAGGCCTCTAACGGGGCAGGGAGGTGACCTATGAAAACGCATACCGAATATCTCCGGTTCGAAACAAAGAAGAAACGTGACTATATCAATATCACGCCGCAGGTCGAAGCCGCGGTCGTAAAAAGCGGTGTGCAGGAAGGTCTTTGCCTCGTCAATCCCATGCATATCACCGCGAGTGTCTATATTAATGATGATGAAGAGGGTTTGATCCGGGATTTTGATGATTTTCTGGAAAAGATCGCGCCGTATGATCTTAAAGGCTACCGTCACCACCGGACCGGTGAAGATAACGGCGATTCGCATCTCAAACGTCAGCTCTTCGGCCGTGAGGTCGTCGTCGCCATCACGAAGGGCCGGCTCGACTTCGGGACCTGGGAACAAATTTTTTATGCCGAGTTCGACGGCTGCCGCCCGAAACGCGTGATCGTCAAGATCATCGGGGAATAATTAAACCCAAATTCCAAGTTCCAAGAAACAATAACCAAACAAACATCAATATTCAAAATTCAATAATCAAATAGTGCAATTGTTTTGTTTGGATATGGATTTTTGGAGATTGTTTGTGTCTTGTTTCTTGGTGTTTGGTACTTTACAACCTATGGCAAGTTCGTTTCTAGATTGAGGTTTTAAGATGTCTAAAACTTTTCGTGATAAGCCCAAGAAACACCGGAAGAAAGTCCACGCGCCTCTTCCCCCCAGGATCGAAAAAAAAGAAGAGCGCAGGATCTGGGTGGGCGACGAGGCCGTCATCGAAAAACATTTTCTCCACCTGACGCGCCTCCTTCGCGACGAAGAGCGCGAAGAACAGAGCCGTTTTAAAACGGATTTTCTGGATCGCAAGCCCGAGGAGCGGGAAAAGAGGGGCAAGGCCATTTTTAGACTGGATCTTCTGGAAACCCATTACAATCCTTCCGGCCAGAAGCTCCTTACCTTTGCGCTCCAGAACGGCCGTCCTTTGCCGCGTTATTCCCTGAGTCCCGGCGATGTTGTTTCGCTCTCAGGTTTCCAGACACCGCCGGAGGATTGCCCCGCCGGCACGGTTTACGAAAAGAACCGTTTCCGCATCACGGTCGCCTTTAGCGGCAGGGTCCCAGGCTGGGTCGAGAGCGAAAAAAGTTATCAGCTCGGTCTTTCCGAGAACCGCACCACGTATCAGCGCATGTATGAAGCTCTGCAAATGACGCGCACTGCGGATCATTCCCGGGTTGCCTTGCTCAGGGACATCAGTCTCGGTCTTAAAAAACCCCATCTCGGCGATCCGGTCTCCGTAGAAATGATCAAAAATCTTGATCCGACGCTCAATGACGATCAGAAAAAAGCGGTCGCGGGGGCGCTTGAGGCCGAAGATATTCTTCTTATCCACGGACCCCCGGGGACAGGCAAAACGCGTGTGTTGACCGAAATCATTCATCAGGCTTTTCAAAAGGGCCAGACTGTTCTGGTTTCGGCGCCGAGCAATGCCGCATGCGATCATCTGGTGGAATGCCTCGTCAAGAAAAAAATCCCTGTGACGCGACTGGGCCATCCGGCACGCATTACCGAACGGGTCCGTGAGCACACCCTGAGCTATAAACTCGCCGCGCATCCTTACGCAAAAATGATCGATGCCCACGAGGCGCAACTCGAACAGTTTGCCCGTCAAAAGGAGAGACGGCAGGACCGGCGCGTCATGTCCTGGGAAGAACGCAACGAAATGCGGGACGAGGTCCACGGGCTCCGCGACGATATTCGTGATCTCAAGACGCAGATTTTTAAACAGGTCTGGAATGCTTCCGACGTGATCGTGGCTACGCATACGGTCTGTGGGGATCCCCTGATCCGCGCCAAGGCTTTTGACTGGGTGATTCTGGATGAGGCGACGCAGGGGATCGAACCTGCGACTTGGATCCCGATGCGTCATGGGGGCAAGGTCATTCTGGCGGGAGACCATTGCCAGCTTCCGCCGACGGTTCTTCGGTCGTGGCCGGGCGAGCGGGATTTGGGATTTACGCTCTTTGAGCGGTTGCATGAGGTCCTGGATACGAAGTTCAAGGTGCGGCTGGAACGGCAATACCGGATGCACGAAGACATCATGAATTTCTCTTCCGGGAAATTCTACGACAACGCGCTCACAGCCGACCCGTTGGTCGCGAGACACTTGCTGAAAGATCTTTCAAATGTGAAAACCGAAGGACTCGACGAGGCCCCCGTCATTTTTCTGGACACTGCAGGTCTCGGGTATGAGGAGGAGATCGAAGAGGGGACCGAGAGCCGTTATAATTCTCAGGAGGCGAAGCTTGTGGTGAAGGAGCTAAGCCGTCTGACCGAGGCCGGCGTGCCGCCCGAAGAGATTGCGGTCATCAGTCCTTATAGCGCCCAGGTAAAACTTCTGACGAGTATGATTCTGGGCGACAAGGGTGAGCCCGCTGATCTGGCCTCCCTTGAGATCGACAGTGTGGATGCGTTCCAGGGCCGGGAAAAAGAAGCAGTGATCGTTTCGCTTGTGCGGTCGAACCGCGAAGGGCAGCTTGGATTTTTGAACGATACGCGGCGTATAAATGTCGCCATGACGCGTGCCAGGCGCAAGCTCATTATGATCGGGGACAGCGCGACGCTCGCGAACCACGCCTTTTACGAAGATTTGCTTCGTTATGTCGAGTCCGTGCAGGGTTACCGCAGTGGTTGGGAAGATACCCCATAAGGGATAAAATTTAGCATCGAGGAGTTAGGAAGTGGTTGCATTAAAGCAGGTTTTGTTTTTCTATACCCTCCCTCATACTTGTCGCCGATAGGAAACCAGGCGGCGGCAAAAGCCCTGCTTCGATCTATCACCGGGGGAGGGTTTTCTTATAATTGTCAAGGCATGAAATTAGAAATTGACATTTTCCTTTTTCATGGTAGGATTCAGACATGATTAAAAGAGCAAAATATAAAAAGCATATCGAAGACGCGCTTGGACGAAGTCGGGCTGTGGCTTTATTGGGCCCTCGCCAATGCGGCAAAACCACTTTGGCGCGCGAGATCGTTGATGTTCGTTCTCCTAATTATTTTGACCTTGAAGATACGGCCAGCCTGATTGGACTGGCCGATCCTAAGACCGC
The DNA here is from genome assembly GCA_041651495.1 of Candidatus Omnitrophota bacterium. Taxonomy (GTDB): domain Bacteria; phylum Omnitrophota; class Omnitrophia; order Omnitrophales; family Aquincolibacteriaceae; genus Aquincolibacterium. The sequence continues at coordinate 17,064 of JBAZJC010000022.1, forward strand.
GCTTGCTTCATTAAAAGGCATTGTTGTTATTGATGAAGTTCAGCGGAGGCCGGATCTTTTTCCGGTCTTGCGTGTTCTTTTAGACCGGAATCCTTTACCGGCCAAGTTTTTGATTTTAGGGAGCGCTTCGCCGGACCTTTTACGGCAATCATCCGAATCTCTTGCCGGACGTTTGGAAATGATAGAAATGGATGGATTTGGCTTGTCCGAGGTCGGACAAACGAAGGCATCCCGTCTCTGGCTTCGGGGAGGGTTCCCGTTATCATTCCTTGCCAGAAATGACGGAGATAGTTTTGCCTGGAGGAAAAGTTTTATTCAGATGTTTCTTGAGCGCGATCTGCGTCAGCAGGGGATTGATATTCCGGCAGTGGCATTGCATCGGTTTTGGACCATGCTTGCGCATAGCCATGGACAGATATGGAATGCCGCGCCTTTTGCGACTTCGTTGGGAATTTCAGAGCCAACAGTTCGACGTTATTTGGATATTCTAACAGGTTTATTTATGGTCCGTCAGATCCAGCCGTGGCATGCAAACATCAAAAAACGCCAGGTGAAAGCGCCGAAGGTTTATATCCGAGATACCGGAGTCCTTAATTCGCTATTGGGTCTAAAGACCGAAGCGGAGATTCTGCACCATCCCAGTTGTGGCGCGTCGTGGGAAGGATATGTCATTGAAGAAGTTGTTCATTCGGTTGATCCGGATGATATTTATTATTGGGCGACACATAATGGCGCAGAGATCGATCTGGTATTCTTTAAAGGCGGGCGGATGTATGGCATTGAGATCAAGCGTGCGGATGCGCCAACTATGACACCGTCCATGCGTATCGCGCTGGAGGACCTGGAGCTTGAATACATCGCGGTCATTTATCCCGGCGAGAAATACTATAAACTTCATAAGAAAGTTTTCGTTATTCCGTTCGACAAGCTTGCCGGCGGAATGAAGACGATGTTTAATGAGGCATAACATGAAATTCGAATTAAATGTATCGAATGAATATCTAGCGGCTGATTTGGGGAAGGTTACGGGAGAGTTTCAGAAAGAAACTATCGAGAAACGAAATTAAAAGGAGAGCAAAAGATGCAGTGCCCGCTTGCCAGTTATTGCTGTATGTCCCCGGAGTCCGTTTTTCTCGGGATCGGTTGCTTGGGTCTTGTCCTGGGCATCTTGTCGGTTGTCCGGCCAAAACAATCGATCGGGCTTTATCAATGGATCATGAAGTGCTTTAACTGGAAAGTGGCCCCGATCGACGAACCGCGCGAGGTCCGGAATACCCGGGTTCTTGGAGTTGTCCTGGTAGTGTTGAGTCTTGTCATTTTTTTTATGGCGTTTTCCCGCTTTTAAGGATGCCTGTGCTGAACGCTCTGCTTTCTGTTTTTTTCTGGGCCAGTTGTGTTTTCCTGATAGCGCTTCTTTATCTGGTCCAGCTGATCCTGCTGATTTTCTGTGGTTCCTTCGATAAGCAGAGGAGAATCCTGCACCGGCAATGCTTCTGGTGGTCAAGCGCCGTGATCGGCCTGAGCCCGTACTGGAAATTGAAAGTGAACGGTCTCGGGAACGCGGACCCAAAACGCACCTACGTGATCGTGGCCAATCACCAGAGTTTGGCGGACATTGTGGTTCTGTACCAGCTTCGCTTGCAGTTCAAGTGGGTGGCAAAGGAAAGTCTTTTCAGCATTCCCTTTCTAGGCTGGTGTCTGGGACTTTGCAAACATATCAGCTTGAAACGCAAGGACCACGGGAGCATCCGGGATGTTTTCCGCGAGGCGATCGGGTATCTTCGCGCAGGGATGTCCGTCCTCTTTTTTCCGGAGGGAACCCGCAGCGAGACAGATACCATGAATTCTTTTCAGAACGGGGCTTTCAAGCTGGCAATCTCTGAAAAAATTCCGATCCTTCCGGTTGTCATCAGCGGGACGAGGAATGCGATCCCCAAGGGGGGCTGGGTCATGAGGTCCAGGGTTTTTTGCAACCTGACTGTCCTGGAACCCATCGAGACGGCCCATTTGCAGCACAGCGATTTTCCCCGGTTAAGCGAAATTGTCCGTTCCCGCATGGCCGAAAAATTAATCTAGATACCTGGCAATCCCCATTTTTTCTATAGCAAAGTCCGCAAAATTTCTCAGAGATTCCTCGTCGACGTTCCTCCCGCCGCCAGCGAGACGGGATTCACTCGCGCGTTCGGTTTTGCTCGCCCATGAGGCCTTGGCGGAGGCAGCTGCCGGAGTCCCGCAAAGCACGGTTTCCCCTGATCTTAAGGGGAATTTGCGGGACGAGACCGCAGACGGGCGAGAGTCGCCGGACTCGAGCACCGTCGATGCCGAACCAAGACCTCATGGGCACCATGCCCGCTCCGCCTCACGAGCGCGTCTCAGAATCTTGAGAAATTTTATTTTGTTCTCTCTACAAATACCGGGAATTGCCAGATCTAGATACCGTTTGACATTCTTCAGTCTTTTCGCTACACTTCTTTT
>JBAZJC010000023.1:0-18845 GCA_041651495.1 Candidatus Omnitrophota bacterium
GACGCGCAGCGCGACGCACCAGAACTTCACGTTCAATATTACGGGGCTGGGGACGGTGGCGCTGATCAATCTCGTGCAGGACCAGCTGGGTACCACGAATTACACGGTGGAGACGAAGGGGTTAAGTTATATTCCTATTCAGGTTGGCACGGCTTACGCTTATGCGGATCTAACTTCTTTGGAAGCTTCCAGCCCGGCACTGGCCGCGGGCTCGGGAAACACGATTTCCGGCCAATCTGAAGCGGGCATGTGGATGACCCAGAATTCGGCGGATGAGTTCGAATACGAATACGATCTTTCCACCAGCGCAACAAGTTTTGCTTTTACCGAGATCGCGCTTGGGGAGTCAACCTTTAGCTTGCCAAGCACATCGTATGTTTTCGCGGCCCGGGGAACAGAGGGAGAACGGGTCAAAGTTGAGATCACGGACGGTGATAATGACAAAGCCACTTTCGTGATCCAATTAACATCAAGCTATCAAAATTTTATTCTCACTCTCCCTGCTAATATCGATTCTTCGAGAATCCAAAAGATCATATTTGTGCAGGACCGAAATATCGGCTCACCGCTTCTGAATGATTATGTCAAGATCCAAACAAGAGGAATGTCGTATACGCCTCCGATCCCAAACCCCGATTTTGAAGAGACCCGGATCGCTTTGACGCAAGAGGGTCTGGATTATTTTGATATTGGAGTGGGTGTTGATTCGACAACCCATTTTCCTTATGACAATATTGGAGATGGGGGTGTCAATCCTGGAAAATATACGCAACCCACACTTATCGGTTATTATCTACAGATTTTGGGGGATGTGGTTCTTGGGAAAATTGATGACGGAACGGATAAGGCCATCCAGCGTGACAATGCGCTCACGGAACTCAATACGGTCATGACGAATTTACTCAGCTATCAATCCAGTTTGGGTTGGAATGGGCTTTTGCCATGGCTCAACATCCCGGGCGGTGATCCAACAGCGAGTAGGGACAAAGATGGTCATATTAATATTGGGTTGGGTGACAATGCCAATTTGAGCCAGAGTGTCGCGGTGATGATCGGGGCACTTGAAAGTGCTGGACTGGGCACGGAAGTCATTGCAAAAGCAGAGGCTTTTCTTACTGCTCAGGCTGATGGTTACGCAGCTTTTGTGGACAAGCCTGTTGCAGAAGGTGGAACGGGTCTTTTCCGTGGTTCTTATGATATAACCGGCCACCTCATTGATGGGGAAATAGTCCATTTTTCAGATTATATCGACCGCTTGGCCAGTGAGTTCCGTGGAGCGGTTGCATTCTTAAAAGTTCGTTTTCCAACTTTGCCGAGTACGGTCTGGGACAATCTTGAGATCAAAACGAATAGCAATTATGTGGCTCGCGATGGTCAGAATATCTCGAACCTCGCCGCATGGGATGGGGCGGCGTTCCAGATTTTCTGGCCGTCACTGCGTAATGATGAGAGTGATTTTATAGGGTTCCGGAATGCGACTTATAATCAATTGGTGACCCAACTGGATTACTCATATCAAAACAACATTCCTGGGATTCTTTCAGCAAGTTTAAGGCCTGAGGGTGGCTATTACGGGAATATAGGGATTCCGCAGATAGCGGAAAGTAATATGGTCCCAGGTTCTACGAATTCCATTATTGGCGATATAGGTTCCACTTATGCGTTAGCTGCGGCGACACAGGTGGATTACAACGCTGTGTTAGGATGGCTGACCGCGATTGATCTCATGTCGAATATAGACGGTAGTTACGGACTTTTTGATTCCGCAAGGTCAAGTAATGCGGATGATATCAGCCGACATTATATCGGAATTGATGTTGCCTCAACGGTTTTGGGTCTTTCCGGGAACGGTCCCGCAGATTTTACGACATATCTGAGGAACCACGAACTTGAAGCGGCCTATAATTCTCTTTACGACTCAATGAGCCAACAGATAGGTATTACTCGTACCGCTACCAGTTTTCCGTCCGCTCCGAAGTTTCCGGATCGGACATGTGCGGTCTTCAGTAATTTTTCTTCTGAAGGTACGATTCTTGGTTTTTCGGATACAACGACAAGTGTTTATGGCGTAAGATTCCAATATGGAGCTTTGTCCGGTAGTCAGGAGGGCGGACATTACTGGAATTTGGATGGGGTTTACAATGCCCAAGACAACCAGTTGCTCATTCAATACTCAACCGTTGATTCACCGCAGGCGATTCGCATCGAATTAAAAAATGCGAGCGATGAAGTTGTTTACCAAACAACACAAGCCGTTGTTGGAAACAACGTTGAATTTGCGAGTTTGACGATCGATTTGCCCAATGATGTTGTGCTTAGCGCTGTTAGCGAGATCGATCTCATGGTGGATCAGGCAGAGACCGGGGACACAAGTGGCGATTTCACCGTGCACTCGATCGACTTTCAACATATCCCGGAATGAAGTTGTCCCACAACTAACGGAACCGGAATAGTTACAAGCAACGGCTTGTAATATCCTTCGTCCGAGCATAGAATCCTATGCGTATGGAAAATGATTCAGCCTTTCAGAGTGATTTAAATCCTTGGGAAAGACCGGGTTTTGGAGGGTCTTTAACAGATAACACGTTTTCAAAAGCAACAGATATTAGAAGATTTTCAACTCTACCTCGGAGGTCTTCCATGAACAACCCGATTTCAGGACTCATTTTTTTTGCACTTCTCATCGTCGGCTTTCTTGTGGGAGCGCCTGTTTTTATGGCGAACCAGGCCCTTGGAGGATTTTTGGGCATGGTCTGGTTTTTTGCCTCTATGGTTATTGCTTCCGGGGTTCAGATGGCTGCGCAATGGGAAAAGGGTGTGGTGTTTCAGCTCGGGAAATTCAGCAGAATCGCGGGCCCAGGGTTGTTTTTCATCATTCCGGTCATCGAAGAAGTCCGGAAAATCGATATGCGCGTTCTCACCATGGACATTCCCTCCCAACAGGTTATCACCCGAGATAATGTCCCCGTGAAGATCAACGGGGTCATCTTTTTTAAAGTCGATGATCCTTCGAATGCGATCATAAAAGTTCAAGATTACCGCTATGCGATCTCGCAATACTCGCAGACCTCGCTTCGAGATGTGATCGGACAGATGACGCTGGATCAGCTTCTCACTGAACGCGAGGAGATTGGTAAGAAGATCGAAGCAAATGTGGAAAAAGACACAGAAGCTTGGGGACTTGAAGTGACCGGCATCCGGATCCAAGATATCGACATGCCCGAAGATCTCAAGAAAATGATGTCCCGTCAGGCCTCCGCCGAACGGGAAAAACGTGCGACAATCACCAAGGCAGAAGGCGACCGCGATGCCGCGGCGAATCTTGCTCTGGCGGCCAAAACTATGGCAGAAAGCCCGGGTGCCATGCAGCTCAGGACCCTTCAAACGATAGACGGTCTGGGGCCCACAGCTTCGAACACGGTTGTGCTTGCTGTGCCTATCAATATCATGGATATTTTGGATCAGACTAGCGCGTTTCTGAAGACTAAAGTCAGCAAACCGGTTTAAGGGCGTTTAAAGACAAAAAAAGTCTCATGCGTTAGCATTTGAGAAAAATGGTCACAGAGTTTTTTGTTTCGGTGCCCTCCTCATTGTCAAATGAATAAATTATAAAATTCTCCTTGGGCGTCTTCCGTCAAGTCGCGTAACTTAAATGTAGTAAATAAGTTATGGAAACAGGTTTTGACAAAAAAAGAGGTTGTTGTTAGCATAACTACTCATTTTTATTTTATGGAGCCGGAAACATTATGACGTTACTGAATACGACTGAAGAGATCATCCAGGATGTTCGAGAGGGACGCATGGTCATCATGACCGATGATGAGACCCGCGAGAACGAAGGGGACATTATTTTCGCCGCGTCCAAGACAACCCCTGAGAAGATCAATTTTATGATGAAATTCGCGCGAGGACTGATCTGTATCCCCATGACAGCCGATCGTATTCAAGCTTTAGGGCTTGATCAGATGAATCCCAATCCTGAAGATCCCATGAAAACAGCGTTCACGGTTTCGGTGGACGCGAGGACCGGTGTTACGACAGGGATCTCGGCTTATGACCGCAATCGCACGATCGAACTTTTAGCGGATCCCAAGACCCAACGCGAAGATCTTGTGATCCCCGGGCATATTTTCCCCCTGAAAGCAAAACAGGGCGGCGTGTTACGCCGTGCTGGGCATACCGAAGCAGCTGTAGACCTGGCGCAGGCCGCCGGACTTCCTCCGGCTGCCGTGATCTGCGAAATCGTCAATGACGACGGCAAAATGGCGAGACTTTCCGACCTCTTGAAATTCGCCAAAACCCATGGACTTAAAATCGGAACCATTCGCGATCTTATTGCTTACCGTACGAAGACCGACAAGCTTGTTAAAAAAGTGAGCGAAGCCCAACTTCCGACGAAGTTCGGAACCTGGACCATCCGAATCTATGAATCGGTTCTTGACGGAGCTCAACATGTCGCGCTGATTCAGGGACAGGTCGGCGGCAAGCCGGTGTTGGTACGTGTACACTCGGAATGTTTTACAGGAGAGGTCTTAAGTTCCTTGCGCTGTGATTGCCAGGAACAACTTCTCACAGCCATGAAAATGATCCAGCAGGAAGGCGCTGGCGTGATTCTCTATATGCGTCAGGAAGGCCGCGGGATTGGACTGGCGAACAAGATCAAAGCTTATGAACTTCAAGATAAGCATGGGCTCGATACAGTTCAAGCGAACGAAGCGCTTGGTTTTAAGCCGGATCTTCGGGATTACGGGATCGGGGCCCAGATCCTGCATGATCTCGGACTTTCAAAACTTCGTCTCATGACGAATAATCCGCGCAAGATTGTGGGGTTGGAAGGTTACGGCCTGCAAGTGGTGGAGCGTCTTCCGATTATCATGCATCCGAATCCTATGAGCGCAAAATACATGCAAACTAAAAAAGATAAGCTCGGGCATCTTTTTGATGAAAGACCGAATCCATGACGACTTATCACGGGAAGATCATTGCCGGGAACAAAAAATTCGGGATTGTCGTTTCCCGCTTCAATAAGTACATTACCGATCGTTTATTGGAGGGAGCTGTGACGACTTTGCGCAAGGCCGGCGTGCCGGAAAAAAACATCAAGATTGTTTGGGTTCCGGGAGGTTTGGAAGTCCCGTTTTTCTGCAAGCAATTGAAGACCCGGAAGCACTGCGATGTTGTGATCGCCCTCAGCTGCGTGATCCGCGGGGGCACGTATCATTTCGAATGTGTGTCAAACGAGCTAACACGCGGAATCAACCAAGTGGCGCTTGAGACCGGGACTCCGATTGCGACAGGCGTGATCACAGTGAATAATCTGGAGCAGGCGATCGACCGGGCGGGTTTAAAACACGGTAATAAAGGCGAACAGGCAGCCTTGGCAGCGCTTGAAATCGCGAATCTTAATGAACAATTATCCGTAAAACAAAAAAATCCCAAAGTCCGAAAAAGAAAAAACAACATTTTAATTTCGAGCAAACCGTAAAGGAAAAAATGCTTCGCAGGAGAACCCAGGCGCGTGAATGCGCACTTCAGATCCTCTATCAGTATGAGATGAACCCAGAGCCCATGCCGGAGATTCTGAAAAAATTCTGGTCTCAGCAGGATGAGGTTTTTCCCGAAGATATCCGGGATTTTGCGGAAAAGCTTGCCCTCGGGACCGTCGAGCACCAGGCGGAGATCGACAAGATCGTTGAGCGCTATGCGGACAACTGGGAATTATTCCGGATGGCCATGATCGACCGCAATATCATGCGATTCGCGACCTACGAACTGCTTTATCTTGCAGATGTTCCGCCTAAAGTAACCCTCAATGAGGCCGTGAACCTGGCGAAGAAATTTTCACAGGAAGAATCCGGAAAGTTCGTCAACGGCATCCTCGATAAGATCAATCACACCGAAAAGCCCAAAAACCCCAAGAGCCATGACCCTTCCATTGCATGAAGTCTGGATGAAGAAAGCTCTTGCTCTGGCGGAGAAGGGACGTTTTAGCGTCAGTCCCAATCCCATGGTTGGCGCCTGTGTTGTTTCCAAGGGAAAGCTCGTTGGTTCCGGGTTCCATGAAAGATTCGGCGGGCCTCACGCTGAACCGAACGCTCTGGCCAAGGCCGGAAAAAAGGCCCGGGGTGCTACGCTGTATGTGACCCTGGAACCTTGCGCGACCTGGCAAAAGACCCCGCCTTGCGCTTCTCACATCAAAGAAAAAGGAATCAGAAAGGTTGTCATTGGCTGTCTTGATCCTAATCCCTTGAATCACGGTAAAGGTGTTCGCTTTCTGCGCCGGCAGGGGATTGTCGTCAAGACCGGCATTCTGGGAGATGAAGTACGCAAGCAGAATAAAGGATTTTTTAAATGTATGGCTGCAAAACGTCCGTTTGTGACGCTTAAAATGGCGCAGACCTTGGATGGCAAGATCGCAACGCGGGAAGGTCTCTCCCGCTGGATATCATCGCCGTCTTCGCGCGAATTCGTCCATAAACTTCGGGCAAATCACGACGCAGTTCTGGTAGGAAAAAATACGTTCTATCAGGATGATCCCAGACTTACAGTCCCGAAAGGTTCGCGTTCGCTTGCTGCTGGGAAACCATGGAAGATCGTGATGATCTCCGCGCGAGGTTGGTTCTCCAAGGCGCGCATCTTTAAAGACAACCGGCTTACGGTTCTTGTGTTTCCCGAAAAAGATCTTAAGACAGTTGTTAGAAAAGCAGGGACCCAAAAAAGAACGTTAATGCTTTTGCCCGTTAAGGAAAAACATGGCAGAATCGAAATCGGCGAGCTTCTTAAAAAACTCGCGTTCTTGGGTATAACCAAACTCTTGGTCGAAGGCGGTGGAGAATTAGCTTGGTCATTTCTCGAAGCGGGATGTGTGGACCGCGCTTTTTGGATCCTTGCGCCTAAGATTTTTGGCGGGCGTAATGCCAAGACCTCCGTAGAAGGTCTTGGCGTGAAGATTCCGGACCAGGCGTTTTTGTTCAAGACGGCCAAGGTAACGTGTTCGGGAGATGATTGGATCTTTGAGGGTGAATTTCAAAAAAAATAAGGTGGAAAGATTATGTTTACAGGCATTGTTGAGAATCAGGGCATTGTTGTAAAGAAAGAGGAGCTCGGCGGCCAGGTCCGGTTCGGGTTCCAATTTCAGAGAAAAGAAAGGGGGCTGAAGGTCGGGGACAGTATTGCGGTATCAGGGGTATGTCTGACCGCGGTTCGTGTCATCCCGAATGGTTTTGAAGTGGATGTAGTACGCCAAACCTTGGAGGCGACCACATTGGGCACGCTGGAGCGGGGAGGCCGTGTGAACCTTGAAAGATCTCTAAAGATCGGGGATGAGCTCGGCGGTCATTTTGTGACCGGGCACATTGACGGCCGTGGTTCGATCGAAAAAGTCGAACGGCGAAAAAAGAATACAACCTTGTTCCTGACAGCCTCCAAGGATATAATCTCCCTTCTCGCAAACAAAGGATCAGTTGCTTGCGACGGGATCAGTTTGACAGTGCAGAAGGTCTGCGGGAAGATATTCCAAATCGCGGTGATCCCACATACACTCAATGTCACAACTCTTGGCGCTAAGCATGTGGGCTCCGAAGTCAATCTAGAAGTCGATATTGTCGCGCGTTATCTTCAAATGTGTTTTGCAAAAGAAAGGTCCAGGAGAACTTTTTCGTCTCGCACGATCCTCCGGGAGCTCCTCCTACAGGGGGTTGAGTGGAAAAAAGATTTGAACTGATCGCATCTTCCGAGGTGCTCGCCCCTTTTCGAAGAGAATTTCGCCAGATTCTGAACCGGGCGGGATGGGAAAAGAAGACCGCCGAGAAAATCCTTTTGGCGGTTGATGAAGCCTTAACGAATATTATTCGGCATGCTTATCAGGGAAGACCGGGCAAGATGACGGTTTCCATTTCGGCATCCGACGATAAGATCGAAATTGTGCTAGAGGACCAGGGCAAGAAGTTCGATCCGACCCAGGTGCCGTCACCGGAACTTCCGCGCCACAGACCGGGCGGTCTTGGAATTCATTTTATCAGGACGATCATGGATCAAATGATCTATGACGATCAGAACCCGGCATGGAACCGGCTACGTTTGATCAAACACAAGACCAAAATTTGAAAAAGGAAGGTGGAACATGAAAATACAATTGACAAGCCAAGGGGACATACAGGTTTTGGAACTTTCCGGAGAACTGGATTATCACTCTTCGCCCGATCTTCGTGAAAAACTGACGGAATTGACCATGAAACAGACTCCCAAAATCCTTGTGAATCTGGGTGGCGTGGACTATATGGACAGTTCCGGAATCGCTACCTTTGTCGAAGCATTTCAGAAGGCGAAACGCTATCAAGGTCGTCTTATTCTTGCGGCGCTCACGGCTACGGTCCGAGGTGTTTTTGAGATTGCCAAACTCGACAGCATTTTTGAAATCACCCCTACTGTTGCGGAGGCGGTGAAATGCTTGGGTGCCAAAACCTGAATGGACAGTTAAGGGATATTTTTTTATGAAAGAATTTACAGGAAAGATCGGGCAAGCATTGCTCTTCGTTTTAGCAGGTGTAGCTCGGTTATGGGATCTCGGGTCGGCGGTTGCTGGTTATACCCTTGCGGCCTTTTTCAAAAAGAAGGTCATTCCCCGTGATGTCCTTTTCCGCCAGATGGTTTTGATCGGTATCGATTCTACGGCGATCGTTTCACTCGTGGGTGCTTCGGTCGGAACAGTGCTTGCCTTGCAAGCGGCCTATTCCTTAAAAACTTTTGGAGCTATCATGTACACGGGTAGTCTTGTGTGCGTCGCGATGGCTCGTGAACTGGGTCCCTTGATTGCTTCGATCGTGATTTCCGGCCGCATCGGCGCCCGCATGGCGGCAGAGATCGGAACCATGATGGTTCAGGAGGAAGTGGATGCGCTTACCACCATGGGCATTAATCCAATCCGTTACCTCGTTGTGCCACGTGTTCTTGCACTAGCCTTGATGCTTCCGTGTTTGACCGTGATCGCGGATGTCATGGGGATGATCGGTGGTTGGGCCATCGGGACGACAGGTCTTGGGATCAATTCCCATCTTTATATTTCAAAAAGCATCGATGCGCTTGTTCTCAAAGACATCTATACCGGTCTTTTAAAGAGTTTCATTTTTAGCATTTTGATCGCGCTTGTGAGTTGTCACCAGGGACTTTCCGTTTCGGGTGGCGCGGATGCGGTTGGAAAAGCCACAACGCAAGCGGTCGTGATCTCGATCGTGCTGATCATCGTGGTGGACTGTTTGGCGACGGCGGTTATTTATTACGCCTTACCCACATGAGGCATTTATGAATGAATCCGAACAAACCGTTATTGAAGTTAAGAAGCTCATCAAGCGTTTCGGAGATCTCACGGTGCTGGACGGTGTTAACGTTATGATTCCGCGAGGTAAGATCACGGTTATTATGGGCGGTTCGGGATGCGGCAAGACAACCCTTCTGCGTCATTTGATCGCTTTGCATCAGCCAACTTCTGGTGAGATTCTAGTGGATGGCAAGAATATCGTGGGACTCGGGGAAAAGGACATGAACGAGGTACGGCGCAAGTTCGGCATGCTCTTTCAGGGATCAGCGCTTTTTAATTCTATGACCGTCGGAGAGAATGTCGCGGTGCCGCTCAAGGAGCACACAGACCTTTCTCCCGAGATCATCCGCATCATTGTCCGTGTGAAATTGGAGCTTGTGGGCCTGACGGGTTTTGAGGATTTTATGCCGCATCAGATCTCCGGCGGGATGAAAAAGCGCGTAGCACTCGCACGTGCGATTGCGCTCGATCCGAAGATCGTATTTTATGATGAGCCCGGTGCGGGTCTGGACCCGATCACTGCAAGCATGATCGATCGCCTGATCCTGGATCTTAGCAAGAAGCTCAATATCACTTCGGTTGTGGTATCGCATGAAATGAAAAGCGCGTTCCGGATTGCGGATCAGATTATCATTCTTCATAAAGGCAAAGTACTGCAGATCGGTACGGCCGAAGAGATCAAGAATTCGAAAGACTCATACGTCCAGCAGTTCATTCATGGAGAATCCGAAGGTGTCATCCCGTTCAAACAAACCAGCGAAGCTTATTTAAAAGGGCTTCTGTCTACTTAAGAAGCTGTTCCCAGAGGAGGAAAAGATGGATTCATCGAATGCTTACTCGTCATCCGAGATCAAATCCGGATTTTTTGTACTGATTACTCTCGTGTTGCTCCTGGTGCTCACGTTCGTGGTGGGAGGCTACTTCAAGAAAGGGGCCAACGAATGGAAGATCCAGTTCGGGTATTTGAACGGTCTCAGTAGCAGTGCTCCCGTTTATTATGCGGGGCGTGAGGTCGGGAAAGTGGATAGTATCCAGATCCTGAGAGGGGAACCAAGGCCGGTCCTAGTGACGGTGAAGGTCTCCCAGGATGCTTACGTACGCAAGGATAGTGTGGCGTATATTGATACTCTCGGGATGATGGGAGAGAAATTCATCGAGATCTCCGTCGGTTCGAAAGATGCTCCTCCCATGGAAATCGGCAAAGTGATCGAAGGGGTGGATCCGATCGCGATGCATTTCTTGATTCGTAAGATGAACCTTTTGGCGGATAAAGTCTCCGAAATGACGGACAGTCTGAATCCTTTGCTCAAGACCACGAACGAGTTGGTGGGTGGGAACAAGGAGGAGATCTCCAAAAGCATTGGCAATCTTCATGAGGTGACGGCGAACTTGCGCGATATGACCGCGGATCTGAAACTTCATCCGTGGCGGTTGATCCGCAAAGGCTCCTAAGGAATTTTTTATGCGTTTTAAAATATCGATTTTATTAATCATATTGATAATGCTTCTAGCGCCTTTTGTGTCCGCTGAAGAAACAATCGGCGATTACATGTATGGGATCGGGACCAAGTTCGGTCGCGGGCTTGAGAACGTTGTGACCAGTATTGCCGAAATCCCGTGCACGATCCATGCCGATATAAAAAATCACGGAAGCTCCGGATTTTTTCCGGGGTTTGGCATGGGAACTGTTTTTATGTTGCGTCGGATGCTGATCGGAGTATCGGAAGTGGGAAGTTTTTTTATTCCGATGGAACGAACAATTCCTCGGGTTTGTCATGAAACAAAGTCCGCAATTACGTGAAACAATTCAGCGTGTGAGTCGGTAGACTCGCCCCATCAATTTTTAGGATTGTACCTTGACGGTTGTGCGCAGGTCTTTCTATAATACCTTGGTCGCCTAAATGAAGGAGAAATGATGACTACGAATGAAAGAGTTGTAGCGCCCAAGGATCCGGAGATTCAAGATGCTCAGTTTTTCGCGGCAATCGGCTATATAAGTTTTCTCTGTTTTGTACCGCTTGCGCTCAAGAAAAATAACAAGTTTGCACTTTTTCACGGGAAGCAGGCTTTGGTGCTTTTTATTCTGGAATTGGCTGCAGCGATCCTGAAAGTTGTTCCTGCGTTGGGGGATCTGGTATTTACGCTTTCGTTTGTGGTGTTTGGGATTCTTTCGCTCATCGGAATTGTGAAAGTACTGATGGGGGAGCGGTGGGAGATTCCGGTGATCCATGAGATTGCCGAACGGATTACGTTCTAAGGCGACAGCAATTTGAACCTCATCACGCAACATCCTTTTCTTTTCAAATCAGAGACCTTCAAGGGTTGGCATGCTTACAGGCACTAAAAAGGTTCAGTCAAATAGACAGACCTGGTTCATGGCACTCAATCCCCTCAAAAGCGAGCTGGAACGCAACAGGATCGCCCGCGAGATTGCCAAGGCTTTTTGCCTTTCCGTGAACGAAGCCTTCGACCTTGTCCGGAACACTCCCATCATCCTTATGGATAATCTTTCGCATACGATTGCGCTTCAGGTGAAACAATATTTCCAAAATTTTCAAACGGATATCGTGGTTAGTAATGACAGTCTTTTGAAGCGACAATGTTACCGGACCGTATGGCCGACACCGCCGAATCTCGCGTTTCTTCATCAGCTAGAATCCCCAACACTGCCTTCACAAAAAAACGCGACCAAAAAACTTAATCACGATGAAATAATCCTGGAAATCCGATCTTGGGTGCAACCTGACGAGGTCTCTTCGGCGCGAGATAGTTCTGCAAAAAACGGCGGGGCCGGCCAAAATGGCCGCCATTTTCGAAACATTCTTGAAGAAGAGCGTGAAAAACTTTTGAAGGAGGGCGTCGCACTAAAAGAAAGCGTGGGGCAGCTTCGAAAGGCGCTTGAAAAGGTACAGGCCGAGGCATTGGAAAAGGAAAGAACGATGCAGGCTAGTGAATCCGCGAAAAAACAAAAAGAAAAAGAGACTCAAATATTACAGACTTTGTTGAATCGCGTGGAAGAAAAATACAAACTTCTCTATGAGGAATTTCGCCAGACCCGCCAACATTTCGAAGAAAAGTTTCGTTCCGAAGGCCATAAGGCCGAAGAATTGTTGAAGCAGATCGACGAGCGTGATCTGACCCATAAGGAGTTGCTGCAGGAAAAACAAGCACTTCTCAAAAGTTTTCATGTTGTGAAAAATGATCTTCGGCGTACCAAAGACGAGCAGGAGCAAACACGTCACGGATGGGAGCGCCAGACGGCTCAGCTTCGAAGAGAACTGGAGAATCAAAAGACCCTAGTGGGAGGTTTTCACGCGAAGATCAAAAATCTCGAAGAAGGCAAAAAAATTGTTCAGTCGAGTGAAACCCGTTTGATCCAGGAATTAGAGCTTCAGGTCCAACAGGCTAAGCGATGGGAACAGAGATCCTCCGAGTTTGAAAAAGAAATCCGACAATTACGGAGATCTTTCGAAGATCAGCAAAAGTCTTGGCAGGTACGTCTTGCTCAACTTGAAGCCCGGGAGATGGATCTTGATAATGCCCGCAAGCAGATTCGCCAGCTTCATGCCGAGATGGATCAACACGAAACTGTGCAGAAAAAGGCCCAGCTTCATGAACAACTCGTGGCCAAAGAGGTGCGTCTTAAGCAGGTGGTCAAACAACAGGAGAAGATCGAATCTGAGATCCGCGACCGCGAGGAGGATATGCGCAAACTCCTGGCAGAACAGGAAACCATCGAGCGCGAAGTGATCGAAGCAAAACAGATTCAGCGGCTCTCAATTGAGAAAATAAAACACGAAGGTTCCATTTTGGAACAACACAAACCCGCAAGTTTCCACGACGTCTCCGAATTCCATACGTCCCACGCTCGTCCCGAGGCCATTGATGATTGAAATGGTTTTAAGCAAGATCAAGGTCGATGAGAACCGGCATGAACAGCTCGTGGTCTTCCGGGAAAAGGACGGGAACCGGTTTCTTCCCGTGGTGATCGGGCTGCCGGAAATTCATGCTATTAAATTGAAACTTGGCAATGTTAAGCCGCCACGGCCGATGACCCATGACCTGATACTCAAGATCGTTCAGATGCTTGGCGGCAAACTTCAGCAGGTCGTGATCGATAAACTCGAGAACAATACATTTCATGCCAAGCTGCATATTCTCAAGGAAGATGGGCAAGAGGTGGTGATCGATTCCCGACCTTCCGATAGTGTGGCGATCGCGTTACGCGCACAAGTACCGGTTTTTGTTGAAGAAGAGATTTTGAAAAAAGCAAGCGTCTACGAGATTTAGAACATGGAAAAAAAGATCTATGATGTGATGATCATTGGCGGCGGCGGAGCAGGTTTGACTGCTGCCCTATATACTTCACGCGCCAATCTTTCCACGATTCTTTTTGAAAAACTTGTTCCGGGAGGGCAAATTGCTTCTACCGATTTGGTGGAAAATTACCCCGGTTTCACGGAAGGTATCTTGGGAGCCGAGATTGCCCAGAAGATGGAAGCCCAGGCCGTACGCTACGGCACGCAAATTGTTTATGAGGAAGCAAAGAGCCTTTTGCGAAAAGGGGATATTTTCGAAACTGATACGGGAGCGATCTATACCGCCCGGGCTGTTATTCTCGCCATGGGCGCCTCGTTTCGCATGATAGGGGTTCCCAACGAAAAAGAGCTTACGGGCAGGGGCGTTTCTTATTGCGCAACCTGTGACGGGGCTTTCTTCAAAGGTAAAAGGGTCATTGCGGTCGGCGGTGGAGATTCCGCTCTTCAAGAAGGGATTTTTTTGACGCGGTTTGCCGAAAAGGTGACGATCGTTCATCGTCGTGATAAATTGCGTGCGAGTCCGATCCTGCAAGAACGCGCCAAAATGAATTCCAAAATAAACTTCATTTGGAATACAGTTGTTGATGGAATTGAAGGCAAAGGGAAAGTCGAGACTGTTTTTTTGAGAAATGTAAAAACGGGCGAGATGCAAAAAATACCGGTGGACGGTGTCTTCGTTTTTATCGGACACGATCCTAACAGTGGCCTTGCAAAAGGTTTTGTGGCACTGGATGAAAAAGGATATATCGTGACCGATGCCTCGCTCGCGACCTCTGTGCCCGGAGTTTTTGCGGCAGGGGAAGTGCGACGGGGGGCTGTGCGCCAATTGGTGTCGGCTTGTGGCGAAGGCTGTGCGGCGGCTTTGGCGGCTCAAGCTTTTTTAGACAATCATCATTAAGCCGAATATTCTTATAAATTTCTTATTTGAAAGGAATATCTATGAACTTTGACAAAGAGTTTGAACAAAACATGAAACAGCTTATGCACCTTCTTAAGAAGATCATGAGCCAGCACTCGATGGAGGGGAAAAGTCCCGCGGAGATGATGAAATTCCTAAAAGACATGAAAGACAAGAGCCCGGACGTGAATATTTTCTTTCTGAATATGTCGCCGCTCTCTCCGGAAGAATTCGCCGAGATCGAAGGAATGTTCGAAGAAAGGTCCATGGGCGAATATTTCAGGCCGGGAGAGCTCGAATGCGAACTCAACGATAATGATAAGGTTTTTCTTAAGCAGCACGGCATCCGTTTCTAGGACGATTATCCATGACATTTCAAAAAAAAGTACTCGTTTTATTTTTTCTTCTTTTATGTTTTTCCCCCGCAGGGCTTCACGCTGCGACAGCTTTTGACCACTCTGCTTGGGATGCCTTCCTCAAAAAAAATGTGAACGAAAATGGCGAAGTGGATTATCAGTTGATCACAAAGGATCCGAAGGATCTGAATAATTATGTGGCGAGGTTGATGGCGGTGAACGAATCGGAGATGACGTCGTGGCCTCGGGAAGAGGTGTTAGCTTTCTGGATGAATGCATATCATGTTGTGTTGATCAAACAGGTGGTTGAAAATTATCCCGTGATTTCCGTCCAGAAGATTCCGGGTTTTTGGGATATTGCGTCGTTACATTTTGACAAAAAAGCTAAGAATCAAAGAGGATATAGTTTGAACGATATCCGATTGAAGAACTTGATCAAAGTCTATCATGATGAGAAAATCCATCTGGCGCTTTCTGTGGCGGCCAAGGGTGGCCCTAAGTTGATGCGGGAGGCATTTACGGGGCCTAAGGTGGAAGGACAGCTTTTTCTTTTAACGAGGAAATTCGTGATGGATCCGGCCTATGTGGACATTACCCCTGGCCGGAAAAAGATCCGGATTTCGAAGATTTTCAAATGGTATGGAAAAGATTTCAAACTGGATTTCGGGACCCCAGAAACTCGCGGTAAATTTTCAAAAGACGATAACGCAGTGCTCTCTTTTCTGGCGTATTATCTCGAAGATGAGGCCAAGGAGGAATACCTCCAGGAAGCCAAATACAAGATCGAATATCCCGCATTTGATTGGACGCTGAACGATTGGAAAAAGGAAGCTGTTTAGATCCGCTTCGGACTTTTTTTGACACATCTGTTCCAAATAACCTAACCCATTTCACACAAAAGGGTTGCAATTTTTTAAAAAACGTTGACAGCCCTAGTGAATTCCCATAAGATACTCGCCTTCTTACAGTTAAAGGAGTCATTTCATGGAAAAGTACGCAATCGTTGAGACAGGATCCAAGCAATATTGGGTGGCCCCTCAGCAAGTGATTGAAGTCGAGTTATTGAATGCGGCAGAGGGTCAAAAAGAGGTTGTTTTAGACCGGGTTATGCTTATTCAGGATGGAGGCCAGCTTAAGGTCGGAACCCCGGTGATTTCGGGGGCCAAGGTTATTTGTGAAAATCTCGGGGAATTTCGAGGCCCCAAGCTAGTTCATTACCGGATGCGTCACCGTAAGTCATCCCGACGTAAGCAAGGGCATCGGCAGGACTTGCTTCGGTTACTTGTCAAAGAGATCAAAGTTAGCTGATCATACTTTTCAAAGGAAAACATGGCACACACAAAGAGTCAGGGAAGTACAACCAACGGAAGAGATTCCAATTCCAAGCGCTTGGGTGTAAAAGCCTATGGCGGACAAAAAGTCACCGCAGGTAGCATTATCGTTCGTCAGCGCGGAACGCGGTATCATCCCGGAAATTTTGTCGGGATCGGTACCGATTACACTCTTTTCGCGAAGCGAGCTGGGATCGTGGAATTCCGGGCAAACCGATCTGTCCATATCATTCCAAGTTAATCCAATTTCAACCGAATTTGAAAAGGCTAAAAAGCGATCCTAAGCTTTTTGGCCTTTTCTCTTTTTAAGGACCTCTATGCTGGTTGATAAAATACATTTGAAAATTCAGGGCGGGCGCGGCGGCAAGGGCTGTGAAAGTTATAACCACCGCAAGGATCACAAGAAGGTTCCCAACGGTGCTGATGGCGGTGACGGAGGGAGTGTGATCTTTCGCGCCTCACATAATGCCCCCGGGCTCGATCGTCTCAAATTGAAACAACATTTAGACGCAGCGTCTGGCGAACACGGTAGCAGTGATAATAAACGTGGAAGCAAAGGGGCGGATCTAATCGTGTTGGTTCCGCTCGGGACTTCGATCTATCGCCGCGAGAACCATCTTGCGATTCGGGATCTTTATCTTGATGGTGAAGAAGTGATCGTGGCTCGCGGTGGCCGGGGCGGATCGGGGAACATCGGTGACAAGACGGCGACTTCCGGCGAAGAAGGCGAAGCAATCGAGATCGATGTGGAATTCCGTATCATGGCGGATGTCTTTCTTGTAGGACTCCCGAGTTCTGGGAAATCCTCCCTGCTTCATCATTTGACGCGTGCCTCTGTGGAAGGCAAGGATTATCCCTTTGCGACCCGCAGTCCAGTGCTGGGTGTTCACGCGTATGATGACTATAAACAGATCAATTTCTGCGAGCTTCCGTCTATTTTTGAAGGTTCCACGGACGGGCGGGGATTGGGGACCGATTTTTTAAGACACTTGGCTCGCGCCAAGTTGATTGTGTTCATGATCGACGCGACCTTGAAGTTCTCCCATACCGTCATTGAAGGGTTGAATGTCTTACAAAGAATTGTTTGTGAGCATGATGCCGCGTACCGGCAAATTCCGAGCGTGGTGGTGGTTAACAAGATCGATCTGGGACACGATATTGGAAAGATCCAGGAAGAACTCCAGAATTCGGGGCAGGTTTGTTTTTTGATTTCGGTGAAAACCGGGGAAGGAGTAGAATCCCTCATGAAATTTATCCATGAGAGGATCGAGAACAAAGGTCATGTCTGAGCGCGTCCGTCATGCCAAAAAAATTGTTATCAAGATTGGCACAAGCATCTTAAAAACCCGTGGGGAAAGTTTTTCCCATCAAGAGCATGCCCGTGTCTGCCAAGAGATCTATGCGCTTATCAAAAAAGGCCGGAAGCCGGTCCTGGTAAGTTCCGGTGCAATTGCGCTCGGGATGAAATGCTGTGGTTTTAAAAAGCGGCCTAAAGAAATGGCGGAACTTCAGGCCTGTGCCGCCATTGGGCAGGGAAAGCTCATGCATGCCTATGAGAGTTTTTTTGCGAAGAAAAAGGTGCATACAGCCCAGTTACTCCTGACGCGTGATGGTCTTGAGAATCGTAAGCGGTTCCTTTGTGCTCGCAATACCTTGGAAATGCTTTTAAAGCTCAATATTCTTCCAATTGTTAACGAGAACGATACCGTGGCGATCGAAGAAATCGCTTTTGGGGACAATGACATTCTTTCGGTTCATGTGGCACATCTGGTGGGTGCGGACCTTCTGATCAATCTTTCAGATGCGGAAGGTTTCCTCTTGAAGGATGGAACACGTGTACGGGAGGTGATCTCCGAAGATGAGATCGATAATAAACTCGTGTTACATTTGGCGGATAAAAAACGGGAGGAGACCGTTGGCGGGATGCGCGCGAAGCTTAAAGCTGCGCAAGTGGCAATGCGCCTCGGAATCCCTTTTATGATCGTGAATGGTCACAAACCACATATTCTACAGGAGATCATTAGCGGGAAGGATGTCGGAACTTTATTCATCACCTCGGGCGCCCAAAAGGATATGAAGCACAAATGGATTGCATTTTCAGCGACCCGGAGCGGCAGTATCATAGTTGATAACGGAGCCTATCGGGCACTGCTTGCGAAAAAAAGTTTACTACCCGGAGGAATCGTAAAAATCCAGGGGGATTTCGAAGCAGGGCGAGTCGTGGAACTTGAAACGCTGGACGGAAAAGTTTTCGGGCGCGGGGTGGTGCACTACAACAACCGTGATCTTAACCGCATTGCGGGCAAAAGGACCGATGAGATCCAAGTGATTTTGGGTCAGAAGTCTCACGATGAGGTGATCCATCGAAACGATCTTGTGATCTGGAGCGAACGATGAATTGGAAACTGGAATTGGAGAAAATGCTTGTGGGTGTCCGACAGGCGGCGTCCCATGCCGGGCAAGAGTCGCCGGCTTTTAAGAAAAAACTTCTTTGGAATATTGCCTCCAGGATCGAGAAAAGGACGGAATGGCTTGTTGGCGAAAACCGCAAAGATCTCATGAAGGCCGAAACGAGCGGACTTTCACCCGCCATGATCGATCGTTTGACACTCAATGAAAAACGTA